>MGTA01000033.1:3481-4248 GCA_001799225.1 Deltaproteobacteria bacterium RIFOXYD12_FULL_50_9 | reverse complement strand
TTAAGTGGCCTCTCGACCCAATTATTTTTATGAAATACCACAGTGTGGTATAAAAAGCAAAAAAAAGTTACTTATCATTGCATTGCTTGTCAACAAAAAAAGCTAAGGCCACACCACGATTTTTTATAATGATATAAAGCAGAACATGCTTTTCAGGTAAGTATAACCTTGCTTATTTGTCACTATGAAATTATAAAAAATCTTGTGCGATTAATTAACGTTAATGCAGAATTGGCGAGCCGTGAAGTTGATTGTCCTGAAAAACAGGCCCTAATAATAACGGATTGAATCTTATGGCGATAGCAATGAAAAAAATGGCGTACTTGTCGTGGGGGGGATGCTTTGGTCTAATGGTGGCGCTTTGTCTTCTGGCTGGCTGCGGCAACCGGGTAAAGCCCTTGCGGATCGGTGATAAGGCCCCGGAGTTTGCAGCGCTCGATATGCAAGGGAACCAGGTTTCTCTAGCCGATGCCAGGGGAAACCCGGTCATCCTGCGATTCTGGTCAACTGATTGTAAATTCTGTCGGGCCGATACGCCTATATTCAATAGGTATTTTGCAGCCTATAAGGATAAAGGTCTCAAGGTGGTCTACATTAATGTCACGCAGACCGAGCAAGAGGTAAAGGCCTTTATTGAGGAGCTTGGCATAATTTTCCCGGTTATCCGTGATGGCGGCGGCAAGATAGCCCGGAGTTTCAATATTAAGGCCCAGCCGATGACGATTATCCTCTCACCAGAACATACCTTGCTGGCCGCCATTCTCGGA
>MGTA01000033.1:1628-3399 GCA_001799225.1 Deltaproteobacteria bacterium RIFOXYD12_FULL_50_9 | reverse complement strand
AACCCGCCCTTACATATCACCCCTTCTTTTAATTGAACCTTCTTGATTCGGTGCCATCTTTGCCTGTTTTCATTTCAATAATCATCCCCAATTACAACGGCGCTGCAACCATCGGCAAGTGTCTGGAGGCTGCTTTTGCCTCGCGATATGAGAATTTCGAGGTGGTGGTGGTGGACGACTGCTCCCGGGATAGATCCGTGGAGACGATCAACCCCTTTCCTTGTCGGTTAATAAAACTAACAGAGCATGCAGGTGCTGCCCAGGCGCGGAATATCGGGGTCCAACATGCCAAAGGTGAGATAATTTTTTTTGTCGACGCCGATTGCCTTCTGACTCCTGATGCCCTGTCCATTGCCAGTGCCGCTTGCCAAAGCCATGGCCCCGGTTTTGTGATCGGCGGCACTTATACCTTGGAACCATACGACCGGTCGTTTTTCAGCCGTTTTCAGTCGGTGTTTATCCACTATTCCGAGACGAAGCATCTGGAGCACCCTGATTATATCGCGACCCATGCCATGGTTATTGCCGCGCAAACCTTTCAGGCAGCCGGGGGGTTCTGGCAGGAGGAGATGCCGATCCTCGAGGATATCGAGTTCAGTCATCGGTTGCGCCGGATGGGGTATTGTCTGGTTATGCATCCTGATCTTCTGGTCCAGCATGTATTTAATTATACCTTTATTAAGTCGATCAGGAATGCAGTGCGCAAGGCCAGTTATTGGACAGCTTATTCGTTGCAGCACCATGATATATTTGTTGATTCCGGTACGGCCTCCATCGAACTCAAACTAAATGTGGTTTGTTGGTGCTTAAGTTTTTTACTGATTACTGGCTGTCTCGGCTTTCCCGCCTGGCTGTTGTGTTTAAGTCTGCTGCTCGTCAATGGTGTGAATTTCCTGGCCAGTCGGAACATGATTCGGAAAATGGTGAGCGGGATAGGGTGGTGGTTTGGCTTTAAGGCGGCCATATACTATTTTTTACTCTATCCGGCAGCTGTCGGACTCGGGGTGACGGTTGGTATTGGGCAATATCTTACAAGGAGTAAAAGCAAGTGAGATACTCTCCATTCCGACATCTGGGCTCGATTTTCTGGAAAAATCAGCCTATTCAGTTGACCTTTTTTGTGACCAGAAGATGCAACGCCCGTTGTCCGTTCTGTTTTTATCTGTCCCGCAAACCTGATGAGGGAGAGAGTGCGGAGCAGGGTGAACTCTCCCTGGCCGAGATTACTAAGGTCGCAGATTCACTGGGTTCCCTGCTCTGGCTGGCTTTTTCCGGCGGGGAGATCTTCTTGCGCCAGGATCTGGTGGATATAACCAGGATTTTTTATACCCGGAACCGGCCGGCCATCATCCTCCTGCCCACCAACGGCCTCTTGTCCGAGCTGATTCGTGAGCGGACCGAGGAGATCCTGCAGGCCTGTCCGCAAAGCAGCGTCGTCGTCAAACTTTCGCTTGACGGTCCTGAGGAGGTCCATGATCGGATCAGAGGGGTTGCCGGCGCCTATCGAAAGATGCTGGCAACCTATGCCGAACTTGTGCCGCTGCTCAAGCGTTATCCTAATTTTGAACTTGGGGTCAACACGGTTTTCTGTAGCGCCAATCAGGAGAGGATGGATGAGGTCATCGACCTGGCTAACGGGTTGCCGGAGATCAGAACCCACACCATCTCACTGATCCGGGGCGAGGTGGCGGCTGGGGATCTGAAGGCGATTGATCTTGGACTATATATGAAGGCCATCGCCCGGCTGGAAAAGCAGTTGAAAAGCAGAGAC
>MGTA01000033.1:0-1594 GCA_001799225.1 Deltaproteobacteria bacterium RIFOXYD12_FULL_50_9 | reverse complement strand
AGGCTGCTCAGGACATCCTCCAGCGCCGGATCATCTACCGGACCGCCATGGAAAACCGCTATCAAATCCCCTGTTTCGCCGGCCGGTTGAACCTGGTGTTAAGTGAAACCGGCGATTTCTATCCTTGTGAGTCGTTCAGCAGGGATATGAGGCTTGGTAATGTCAGGCGGGATGGGTATGATCTGCGGAATATTTTGGAGCGGCCCGCGTCGCGGGAGATAATCAAAGGTATTTCAGCTAACCGCTGTTTTTGTACCCACGAATGCTATGTCATGACCAATATTCTGTTTAACCCGATCATGCACCCGGCCTTGCTGCGGGAATATGTGCAACTGTAAAAAGAAGACAGCCTGATTTAATCAGCCCGTGCTGGTGCCAAAGTGGGTGCAAGGGGCGATGGTTTTCTCCCCCTCTTAAGGTAAGAGGGGGCCGGGGGGCATTATGAAGAAGGCGGAGAGAGTAACCTCCCGGCCTCCCCTTAACCCAAGGGGAGGAGAAAACAAGTGCCTCTGTCGATCGCCGCTGCATCCTGTATCAGTGCTGAGATTTTTTAAAAAATTTGGAGACGATTTTTTTGATGAATGGCAATAATGGACATCCTTGCTTTCGTGATTCAGGCCGAAATCAATTGCTTATCATCTGGTATGGTAATGGTTAGCTTCTTTTATTCAATAAAGTAGGTACATTCTTGTTTTTCAAGGTGATCAATGATTTTTCTTGATAGTATTTTCCTGCTTCGGCACAATGGCGGAAGGGGATTACATACAGCAGTTTTATTTAATATGTTTGGAGATGTCCTATGAAAATGACACTTACGGGTTTTGGCCGGATTACGGTGGACCCGGAACAGATGAATGGCCAGCCCTGCATTCGCGGCATGCGTATCACTGTGCGACGGGTAATCGAAGCCCTGGCTCTGTATCCGATCTGGGAGGAGCTTATCGTCGAATATCCTGAATTGGAGCGAGAAGATATCCGCCAGTCTTTGGAATATGCCGCCGCTACCCTTGAGGACAGGGTGATTGAAACAGAGTTGGCGGCATGAAGTTTCTGCTTGATCAGGGTCTGCCCAGATCAACCGCCGCATTGCTCAGAGACATGGGCTGGGATGTAAAGCATGTCGCTGAAATTGGTCTGAGTTCCGCTACCGATCTGGAAATTATCAGGTTTTCCGAAAAACACGAGCAAACTATCATAACGCTTGACGCTGACTTCCATGCCCTTATCGTTATATCCGGTGAGAATAGACCTTCAACTATCCGGATACGGATTGAAGGGTTGAAAGGCGATTTTTTGGCGAATTTGCTGCTTAAATTATTGCCGGAAATTATCGATGATATCACAGCCGGAGCTCTGGTAACCGTTACAAGAAAAGCCGTCAGAGTTCATCGATTGTAACTTCTCCTGGCTATTGGCAATAATGGACGTCATTGATTTAGTGATTTAGGCCGAAACCAGTTGGTTACCCGTCTGGTACGGCAATGGTTTTCTCCCCCTTAAGGTAAGCTTACCATGTCCCATATCTTTTTTTCTGGACACAGGGCGAGGGAGATGATAATGTTGCCGCATGAAAATTTGCGGAAAAAATTTTAAC
>MGTA01000032.1:27973-37671 GCA_001799225.1 Deltaproteobacteria bacterium RIFOXYD12_FULL_50_9 | reverse complement strand
GAAACCGCGAGCTTCTCCTTATCTTCTAAAAGCGTCGTGACCAGGTCGGTGCCTGTCTCCGCAACATACCGTTTTACCAGGGCGCTGCTGTCCAGGAAGTAGATCATCGGCGATCCTTGATCAAGGTTGCGGATACAGGTTCTCCTGCCAGGTGCACCGGGGTGAAAGAGGAGGGAAGGGGCTCTTTTATTTTAGGGAGCGTCAGGTGGCCCTGGGCTGCCAGGACGGCCAGATGTTCATCAATTCCGGCATCTACTTCGATTTTTTCCAAGCTGTGCAAAATGGCCACCGGTTTTCCGCGGTCGGTCACCACCACATTTTCGCCGTTTTTTACCTCGCCCAGATAATGGGTTAGCCGATTTTTTAATTCCCTTATGCCCACGGTTTGCATTGTTGGTCTCCTTTATTATGAGGCTATTGTAGCCACAAGTTTGGCATGCGTCAAGGCGTGAGGGATAACTTAGAAAAAAATGAAGTGAATGATAACGTTTAAAAGCCTGTAAGCCGCTTGTAAGACTAAGTGATTTCACTTGTAAACAAGCTCTAAATAAGCTAAAAGTGATCAACTCAAAAAAAGACAGAGCATTTCGTATCCGTAAACGTTTTTTCAACAGGTTACAGTATAAATTTTTCAGGTTTGCAACCAACGGAACCCTTGGCGGAGAGATTGAAAAAAGTTCAGGATCACTATTTTAAAATGGCTAAGCAGGATAACTATCCTGCCCGCTCCGTCTATAAACTGGAAGAAGTCCAGAAGAAATACGGCATTCTCAAAAAAGGCAATAAGGTACTTGATCTCGGTTGTCAGCCCGGCAGTTGGTCCATGTACGCCGCCGGGATAGTTGGCGCATCCGGCCAGGTGGTCGGGGTTGACCTGACTGATGTTATGATTGGCAGGCCGGCTTCATCTGCCGGATCGGCTATTCGATTTATCTGCGCCGACATAATGATGCCGGAGACCATAACCCTGATCAAGGCCATACAATCGCGTTTTGATATCGTGCTGAGCGATATAGCACCGCGGACCACGAGCAGCAAATGGGCGGATCAACAACGTTCGCTAGCTCTATCCATCCAGACTCATGCTGTCGCAGTCGAGTTGTTAAAGAGTGGTGGAAATTACTATTGCAAGGTTTTTGAGGGTGAGGGCTTTAAGGATTTTTTCGATGCGGTCAGACGTGATTTTCGCGTCGCCAAGATTGTAAAACCGCAAAGCTCCCGGAAGGAGAGCCGGGAGGTTTTCGTTCTCGGTATAGATTATATCGGCTCCCGGACCGGTGAGCCTGAATAAGCAAGTTTGCTCAAGAAACGTCTGTGGCGTAAGCGTTTACTTCGTCAATATTGAATAATAACAGCAATGGAGGGTAGTTGTGTCAGGTCATTCCAAGTGGAGTACAATCAAAAGAAAGAAAGGGGCGATCGATGCCAAACGTGGCAGGATCTTCACCAGAATAATCAAGGAGATTATTGTTGCAGCCCGGATGGGCGGCGGTGATCAGACCGGTAATCCGCGTTTGCGTACAGCGGTTCTGGCCGCCAAGGCTGAAAATATGCCTAAGGAAAATATTGATCGGGCGATTAAAAAAGGGACCGGCGAACTTGAGGGGGTAATCTATGAGGAGATCACCTATGAGGGTTACGGGCCTGGCGGGGTTGCGGTGCTGGTTGACTGCATGACCGACAATAAAAATCGCTCCGTTGCTGAGATCAGGCATTTCTTCAGCAAGAGCGGCGGCAATCTCGGCGAATCCGGTTGCGTCTCCTGGATGTTTGAGAAAAAAGGCCTGATCCAGGTCGATAAAAAGACAACCACGGAGGAGAAGCTGATGGAGCTTGCTCTGGATCTCGGTGCCGACGATGTGGTGGAGGAGGATAATGAGTTCCAGGTGATTACCACTACTGAGGCGTTTGAGCAGGTCCGCGAAGGACTCACTAGTGCCGGAATTGTTTTCCTTGAAGCCCAGGTCTCCAAAATTCCTAAGACTGTTACGCCGATTAACGAAGAGAAGGTCGCAAAACAACTGATGAAACTGCTTGAAAATCTTGAGGATTTCGACGATGTGCAAAACGTCTATGCGAACTTTGATATTCCTGAGGAGATCATGGAGGCGATATCCTAGTACCATGTAACTTTGTTTTTTTGGTAGGTTGGGTAGAGGAACGAAACCCAACATTTACGAATGTTGCCAGATGGTTATTTAATCGGCAGGTTGGTGCTAGACCAGTTGGGTTTCGCGGGGCTCTACCCAACCTACCAAATCGTCGATATTCCCGAAGAGATTGCGGAGGTGTATTCCTAGAGGTTTCCTTTGCAGATTAAGGAAGGTAATATCAGGATACTGGGGCTTGATCCCGGATCGCGAGCCACGGGGTATGGGGTGGTCGATAAGGTTGGCAGTCGGTTGACGTTCGTAGCCTGTGGGGTGGTCAGGGTCTCGCCTAAGAGGACATTTATTGATCGGCTCAAGGAGATCCATGACGGGGTCAGCGAGGTAATTATTCAGCACCGACCCGAAGTTGCAGCGGTTGAGGATGTTTTTTTTTCGATTAATCCACGCTCGGCTTTGAAATTAGGGCAGGCTCGCGGCGTAATTATTCTGGCGGCCCTTAATAGCGGTCTGGCGGTTCATGAATATTCACCCAGATCCGTCAAACAGGCTGTGGCCGGATACGGCAATGCCGGCAAGGATCAGGTTCAGCATATGGTGAAGGTTCTGCTCGCTCTCTCGGCCGCACCCAGTCAGGACGCCGCCGATGCCCTGGCCGTGGCGCTCTGCGCTGCTAATCATCTGCGCTGAGATGATCTAACCGTCTGAATACCTCAACCTCATTACTTGAGGTAATAACAAGAGGAGGTCAGCATGATTGCCTGTCTGCGGGGTGAGTTGGTTGCCAAATCCAGGGATAGGCTGGTCGTCGATGTGGGCGGCGTCGGCTATGAGGTCTATTTTTCTGCTTCGAACTTCGAACGTTTGCCTGATCTTGGTCATCCTGTATTTTTGCATATCCATACCCATGTCCGTGAAGATGCGATTATTCTTTTCGGCTTTCTCGAACTTGATGAGAAGGAGATGTTCCTCCTGCTTACCAGTGTATCAGGGATTGGCCCTAAGCTTGCGCTGACAATTCTGGCCGGGATTGAGCCTGCTGAACTCTGCCGGACACTCATGGCCGAGGATGTCTATCGATTGACCAAATTGCCGGGTATCGGCAAAAAAACAGCTGAGCGGCTCTGCCTTGAATTAAAGGACAAGGTGCAGAAGCTATCGGTCGGGAATGACGGTGGCGCAGTTGTGGCCTCGCTCCGCCGGGTCGATCCGGAAGACCCCTTCAGCGCAGATGTAATTTCTGCCCTGACTAATCTTGGATATACACCGCTGCGGGCTCGGGAGGCTGTGCTGGCCGTGCGCCGCCAAAATACGGATGAGGTGTATAAAGCCATGTCTCTTGAAGAGTTGTTGCGTTATGCCTTGAGGTCGCTTGCGTGAAACACGAAGAAAGAATTGTCAGCACTGTAGCTAAAGGGGAAGATCAGCGGGCTGATTTTACTCTGCGACCCAAGAGTCTTGATCAGTACGTCGGTCAGGAGCAGGTTAAGAAAAACCTGGATATCGCCATCAAGGCAGCCAAGGGCAGGGGTGAGTCTCTCGACCATATTCTTTTTCACGGCTTTCCGGGTCTCGGCAAGACTACTCTTGCCTATATAATTGCCCAGGAGATGCAGGCCAATATCAAGGTTACATCAGGCCCGGTTATTGAAAAATCCGGCGATCTTGCCGCTATTCTTACCAGTCTGCAGGCCGGCGACGTTCTGTTTATTGATGAGATCCATCGTTTAAACCATGTGGTCGAGGAGATTCTCTATCCGGCCATGGAGGATTTTCAACTTGATCTGGTGATCGGTCAAGGACCTGGGGCCAGATCTGTGAAGATGGATCTGCCGAGGTTTACATTGGTGGGTGCAACAACCAGAACAGGTCTGCTTACCCCGCCGCTTCGTGATCGCTTTGGGGCTATCCTGCGGCTTGATTTTTATTCGATTCCGGAACTTGTTATAATTATCAACCGTTCGGCTTCTCTGCTCGGCATTCCAATTGATCCTGCAGGTGCCCAGGAGATCGGTCGCCGCTCCCGGGGGACGCCGCGGATCGCCAACCGGCTGCTGAAACGACTCAGGGATTTTGCCGAGGTTAAGGGCGATGGCCGGATTACTGCCAAGGTGGCGGATCAGGCGCTCAATATGTTGGCAGTCGATCATCTGGGACTTGATGAGATGGACCGGCGGATCATTCTGACGATTATCGATAAGTTTCAGGGTGGACCGCTGGGGATCGAAACCCTTGCCACTGCCGTCTGTGAAGAGAAAAATACTCTGGAGGATGTCTACGAGCCCTATCTCATCCAGAGCGGATTTCTGATTCGGACTTCAAGGGGCAGGATGGCTACGGCAATTGCCTACGAACATTTCGGCCGTAAATATCAGACGGGAAGACAAATTGATCTGGCTGGTTTTGCGGATCGGTGATAGTTTGTAACAAGAGAAACGCCTTTCCGCTTAAAGAAGAATTTTATGAGGAGATCAGCCATGTCCAAAAAGCTGACTATTGCCGATATCATAGCCATGAAGAAGGCCGGCGAGAAGATCACCATGCTCACGGCCTATGATGCCGGATTCGCCGCTTATCTCGATCAGAGCGGCATTGATCTGGTTCTGGTCGGTGATTCGCTGGGTATGGTTGCGCTGGGATACGACTCAACTGTGCCGGTGACCATGGAAGAGATGCTGCATCATGCCCGGGCAGTAAGACGGGGGGTGAAACGGGCCATTCTGGTCGGTGATATGCCGTTTCTCTCTTATCAGGCCGACAGTCGTGACGCCGTCTACAATGCCGGCCGTTTTCTGAAGGAGGCGGGTTGTGATTGCGTCAAGGTTGAAGGTGGCATAGAGATAGCTGATACGGTGCGGATCATGGTCCGGGCAGGTATTCCGGTTATCGGGCATATCGGCTTGACTCCCCAGACTGCCAGCCAGTTGGGCGGCTTCAAGGTGCAGGGCCGGGATCTGGATTCTGCAAAGAGGGTCATTGCCGATGCCAAGGCACTGGAAAAAGCAGGAGTTTTTGCCCTGGTACTTGAGTGCATCCCGGAAAAATTGGCAGCGGTTATTACCGAGTTGATCACTGTCCCTACTATTGGGATTGGTGCGGGCAGCGGTTGTGACGGCCAGGTTCTGGTGACCCATGATCTTGTTGGTCTTTTTGACAAGCATGTCCCCCGTTTTGTCAAGTCTTATGCCAACCTGGCGCCCCAGATCAAAGATGCGGTTGCCGCTTTTCGTGATGAGGTGAAAACCGGGGCGTTTCCAGCGCCTGAGCACGCTTTTTCTATGCAGATCGAAGTAAAAGACCTGCTTGATAGTAATTGATTATCGCAATAATAACATTTAGTTATTAATGAAATGTGGGCGTATTGGTCTATGACCTGATCGCCTGCAGTCTAAACAACTTGAGCAGTTTTTTGCAAAGACAGGAGGTTGCAATGGCCCTTGAATCCAATCGTCGTGAGGCCGTCAGAGTAATGGACAGAGTCCTTATCTCTTTTGACTCGATTGCCAAAGATGAGTTTCAGGCAATCCTTGAAGATTACGAACGCGGCATCCTGCCAAGCAGAAGAGAAGGCGCTTATGAGATTGAGGCGTTTATCGGTACGCAAAACGCTTTACAGCGCATGCGGGAGCGGGAAGAGGATCTTGCTGATTTCCTTCAACATCTGGATACCAAGATCAACATGTTATTGAGTAAATTGCAAGGTCAACCATCACCGATGGATGGTCTTACCCTTATAGAGGTAAGTTTGAGTGGTACAGGAATCTCCCTGACTCTGGACCGCTCATATAAGCTTAATGATATTTTTGCTCTCAATATTGTTTTGTTACCGAACTATGCTTATATCCACTGTTTCGGTCGGGTAGTTGGCTGTGATGAACAAAAGGGGAGGCTGGAAGCAGATAAGAGCAGTTATCGGGTCGCTCTTGAATTTGCTCTGATCATGGAGGATGACCGCGAAAAATTGATGCAGCACAGTTTCAAACTGCAGAGCATGTTTCTGCGCAATCGCAGACAGATTGACTGATGCCGGAAGTTGTTATGAGAGAGCTTAATTACAGCGAGATTGTTGCTGCGGTTCGGGACATGGCTATGCGGGCTGCCTACGATCTTGAACCGGATATCCTTGAAGCCTTGCTTGCGGCCAGGGATCGTGAGACAGCTCTGCTTTCCAAAAATATTCTTGAGATGTTGCTGGTCAATGCCGATACTGCCAGCCGGGACAGAATCCCTCTTTGTCAAGATACGGGCATTGCCGTACTGTTCGTAGAGCTCGGTCAGGATGTCCGGATTATCGGGAGCCTTGAAGAAGCGATTCAAGAGGGGATTGCGAGCGGTTATGAGGCAGGGTATCTGCGTAAATCCGTCTGTGACCCTTTAACGCGAATTAATACCAAAACCAACACTCCTGCGGTTATCCATCTCCGAGTTGTGGCAGGAGACCGGCTGACTATGAGTCTGCTGCCTAAAGGTTGCGGCAGTGAGAATATGAGCGGGCTGGCAATGCTGCCGCCATCGGCCGGCAGGAGCGGGGTTGTGCAGTACGTTGTTGACCGGGTTGTGGCTGCCGGTTCCAATCCCTGTCCACCAGTGGTGGTTGGCGTAGGGGTGGGCGGTACCTTTGAGAAGGCGGCCCTCCTTGCCAAGGAGGCCTTGCTCAGGCCGCTTGGTACTGCGCATCCCCGGGCGGATGCAGCAGCCCTTGAAGAGGAGATCCTTATTGCCATTAACGCAAGAGGCCAAGGCGTCCAGGGTTTTGGCGGTAACAATACCGCCCTGGCCGTCCATGTTGAACTGTTCCCGTCCCATATTGCCAGTCTACCAGTGGCTGTAAACATTCAGTGCCATGCGCACCGGTACAAGAAGATCGTTCTGTAGGTGGAATATCATGTCAATGCTTCGTTCTCGGCCATCATTCGGAGAAAATTTGCAGGAGTTACAGCTGCCGCTGGCCGAGAGCGTTCTAGCGACACTTAAAGCTGGTGATCTGGTAAGTCTGACCGGCACGTTATATACCGGCAGGGATCAGACGCACCGGCGACTTTGCGAGCTGCTGGATAGCGGCTTGCCTTTACCCGTGGATTTGTCCGGGCAACTGCTCTATTATGTCGGGCCAACACCGGCCCGACCCGGTCAGGTGATCGGCGCTGCCGGGCCAACCACAAGTTATCGGATGGATGTTTATACCCCAAGACTTCTAGCTATTGGGTTAAAGGCAACATTGGGGAAAGGTGCGAGATCCCGGGAGGTCAGGGATTCGATGCTCAGCAACGGCGCTGTGTATCTGGCTACGATTGGCGGGGCAGGGGCATTGCTGTCAAAATGTATCAAGAGCTGTGAGATAGTTGCGTTTGCCGATGCCGGAGCCGAAGCGCTTTTTCGAATGGCGGTTGAAGGGTTTCCGGCAGTGGTGATTAATGATCTTGCCGGTCAAGACTATTACGAGATGGTGGCAATAAAGTAGGGAAGCGCCACCATGGTGGCGCTTCCCTACTTTATTATTTTTTCTCAGCCGCCATCACCCCTCCGAAGACGTTTACACCCTTGAGCAGCATGAGTGCGGTGTTAAGCTGGTTGTCCTTCTGAATATCCTCTTTAATGGTCTTCTCATCTCCCGGTTTTTCTGCCTTTTCCGGAGTTTCGGTCGGATCATCGCTTAAATTGTCGACCACCTCTTCATCCGAAGAGACAGGGTCTGAACCTTCAACATCCTCAGTCTCGTTACTTTTGCTCGGATCTTCTGGCGTGTTGCCGTTTTTGATGTGGTGTTTAAGATCTTTTTCGCGGATGAATCTAGGCTTTCCTATGCGCTGGACATTTTCCTTGGTAGCGATCTGGGTTGGGACATTGATGTCCGGGGTTATACCTTTTGCTTGAATGGAGATACCGCTCGGTGTGTAGTAACGTGCGGTGGTCAGACGCAGTCCGGCGCCATTGCTTAAGGGGATAATGGTTTGCACCGAGCCCTTACCAAAGGTCTGCGCACCAAGGACAATTGCCTTTTTATGGTCTTGCAGGGCGCCGGCTACGATCTCTGAGGCGCTGGCGCTGCCTTCGTTTACCAGTACAATCAATGGGAAATCGTATTTGCCGTCATCGTTGCGGGCATTAAAGATCATGTTTTGGTCGGTAATTCGGCCTTTGGTGGAAACAATTACCCCCTCCTCGAGAAAGACATCAGCAAGTTTAACCGCCTGATCCAGTAGGCCACCGGGATTATTTCTAAGGTCGAGAACAAGACCTTTTATGGTTTTCTCCTTGGCAATCATCTCTTGTAGGGCATCGGTAAAATCCTTGGTGGTTTTTGACTGGAACTGGCTGACGCGGATATAGCCGTATCCGGGTTCCAGGACCTTGGATTTAACGCTCTGCAACGGGATCTCGTCCCGGACTAGTGTGATCTTTTTAAGAATAGTCCAACCGCTACGGTGGATGGTAATGGAAACTTTTGTCCCTTTGGGGCCGCGCAACTTCTTTACCGCGTCCATAAGTGACATCTCTGCGGTCGAATCGTCACCGATTTTAACAATGCGATCTCCGGCCTTAAGCCCTTTTTTATAACCAGGTGTGCCTTCGATGGGGGAAACAACCGTCAGAATTCCATCTTTTTGGGTGATTTCGACCCCGATTCCGGTAAAGCTCCCTTTGGTTTCGACCTTGAGTTCTTTGAAATCGTCTGGCTTCAGGTAGGAGGAGTGGGGATCCAGATTGACCAGCATCCCTTTGATGGCCCCTTCGATCGCTTGATTTGGATCGACCTCCTCAACATAGTTTTTTTGGACCATGCTTAAGACATTGGAAAATGTTTCCAGGCTCTTATAGGTGTCTTCGGTTTTGGCGGAGACATCGCGTTGCTGAGTCCAGAAAACGATAATTCCTGCAAAAATTGTGCAAAACAGAAAAGAGATCAAAGCCTTTTTTACAAAGGATTGTTTTTGAGAGGCCATAAGAGTTTCCACTTGTTTTTATAAGGGGTAAATTTTGAGTTGGTGATAGGATGGCTCGTGTCAAGTTATATCAAGATAAACGAGCTACAGATTTCATCAGAAATTCTATCCATCTCATGTGATTAAAATACAGCTGTACATAATATCATGGAGTTCAAACATCGACAATGGAATTATCTATAAAAGAATGAGCTGAATTTGGTTATTATTTCGGCTTATGGGCAATAACGCATTTGTAAGCGATATTCATTAATCGGATGGAATTGGCTGGACAAATGGATGGCGATAGGGATTTTTAGCCGTGTTGGGTTGAGCAACGCGAAATCCAACAGATTTCTGTAATTGGCCTATTGGGTGGTTAAGAATATTACAGATTCATGATCAGTAATATTTATGCTTTTTAAACCAATTTTAACTGTGCCGGATTCATCATAATTAGAACCAATATGGATATCATGGATTGATGGTCTTGGTTCTATTGGGGGCCAATGATTTTTGGCTGGGGCTTAATTGCGGTACCATTTTTTTTGGGTTTCTGCTCAAGTGGGGAAACAATAATTTTCGGTGGCAATGGCTCAGGTGAAGGCGTTATGACAATTGGTGGCAATGGCTCAGATGGTATTTCCTGCCTAGGGTGGGCTATTAT
>MGTA01000032.1:25310-27961 GCA_001799225.1 Deltaproteobacteria bacterium RIFOXYD12_FULL_50_9 | reverse complement strand
TCTAATAGAAATGGTGCCGAAGTCAGGGAGAATCGGTTGCCATTGGTTCAATCCTCCGGAAATTTTATAGAGGAGTCGAGTGTGAGCGCCAATTCTCTTTGGGAGAAACACTGGAAGCTTGATAGTATTCTGGCCGGGAGTCAGCGTATGCAAATCATCCGGGGTGAGGCCGGGGAAGAGGGCGCTTAAGCCGTTATAAACATTTTCAACCTGGCGCTCGGCCTGAAAGGTCAACCAGAAAATCATCTCTTTATTTCTGCGGGTGGTATTCATGACAGTGACAATCGCTTGGCCCTTACCCCCTTTCTCAAGGAAATCCACGGGCTCCCAGGATAACCGGGTGATATAGTATGGCCTTTCATCAAGTTCAATGAAAAGATCGTCAACTACCTGATCCTGGGCAAGGCTGATGGTTGTCCGGCCGGCAGTGTCATATTCTGGGACATTGTCATAGGCTTCGGGTAGATAGTTGTTTCCAGATATCCCTGTAACGGTAACGACAACCTGGTAGTTGCCGGCCTCAAGGTCGATAAAGGTGAATGTGCCGGTTTCATTAGTTGAGCCCATTTTATACGACTGGAAAATAGTTTCCTCACCCAATATAGTTTCTCGTTCGAGTGTGACCGTAACATATTGGAAAGGTTCTCCGGTCCGTTCATCCACTACCTGGCCGCTGATCGTGCCGGCCCGGGCCGAGATATAACTAAGTAGAATACCAGCAAGAAGCACAATTTGAATCAGCTTTTTCATAGCGGCACCTTCTATATTTTATTATTTCCGTGTCATCGTTCTATTCAGTCTCGGCACTATACAACCAAATGGCATCAAAATTAATATGCCATGACGCCTTACAGTCCAATACAGTCTGATTGCGTGTTTACCATGTAGTTGTAAGGGGTGTCAAGAAAAAAAAGAAAAAAGAGGAAAGGCGGAAAGGTGCAAAAAAACAGCTGAAGCGGTTTAATATTCCCTTATTTTGCCTTGATGTTCTGGATGGTCAGTTTAGCATTATTGACCCAGAGCAGCGGGTTTTCCGGGGTGGCGCCGTGGCGGATTTCGAAATGAAGGCCCTCGCCCAGCAGCCCTCCGCCCTGTTCGCCCATCTCACCGATGATTTCACCGCTGGTCACCTGATCATTCACCTGTTTATAGAACTGCGCGGCTCTTGAGGTTAAACTGTAGTATTGCTGGCCGTGGTCGATTATGAGCAGATTGCCGTAACCGCGGAGCTGGCCGGCGTAGACGACCTTCCCGTTATGAATGGCCTTGATTTTCGCCCCGGTTTCGGTCTTGATGTCGATGCCGTTTTCAATGGTGGTTATGCCGAATTTTCCTTTGGTGTTCTTGCCGAATTTGGTAATGACCTTACCGTTGACCGGTGGGTTGAGGCGGCCTTTAAGTGCTGCGAAACCAGTGGTTGAACCGGTCCGGGATTTTGTTGACGGTGTTGCTTTCGTGGTTTTCTTGTTCTCTTCGGCAGTTTGTTCTTTAAGGGCATTGACCGTATCGGCGAGTTTTGCCGCGGCGTCTTCCATCTCGTTTAAGGCCTGTTGATAGAGTTTCTTTTCGGTGTTTACCCGGTTGAACAGGGCCATCCTGTTTTTTCTGGTTGAGGCGAGTTGCTTCTCCTGTTCTTTGATAAGATCGATGAATTCCAGTCGTTTTTTAATGTCTTCCTTCAGAATATTGCGAGATTCGGTAAGTTCGGTAATGGTTTTTCGGAAAGAGTAAATTACCTGCTGGTCATGCTGGATGAGACAACGGAAGTACTCATTAAAGGTAAGGAGTTCGGGGAGTGAGTTTTTTGAGAAGATGGTGTTGATCAGGCCGATGGTTCCCATCCGGTAATAGGCTGCCAGCCTTTTTTCCATGAAAATTTTAAGGGATTCCGATTGGTTCTGGGTTTGGCTGAGTTGTTTCTCCTTTTCAGAGACACTGAGTTCGAGCTCATGGAGTTCTTGCTGAGAAGTATCAAGCTTGATTCGTTCGGAATTGAGTTTCTGTTCGATTTTTTCAAGTTCAGTCAGCAGGCTGGTCTCCTGCTTCCGGGTATTTTGAATCTTATTCTGGTGCTCTTTGATGCCTTTAGTGATCCGCAGGTATTTTTTTTGCTGGTCCTGGAGTTGGCTTTCCGTGCTTTTGGCATGCGTGGGGCCGTGGTTGGTTGCCGCAGGAGCTGCCGGACATTGGGTGACCGGCAGGATCCAGAACAGCGGGAAGACGAAAAGGATCAGGAGGATACGATTCATAATCAAATGCGCAGGGCCTTGCGGATTGACAGCAGGCTGCCGCCCACGCAGAGCAGGGTGCCGGTCAGCAGAATCAGAACGCTGATCAGCGGTGAGAAGAAGGTGAAATCAAGAAAATTCAGGAAACCGGGGCCGCTGAACCGGGTCGTAATCCATTGATATAGGGAGTAGAGAAGAATCAGGCCGAATAGTGAGCCCAACAGGCCTTGGAGCAAGCCTTCCAGAATCAGTGGACCCTGGATATAGAAGCTGTGGGCGCCAAGCAGTCTGAGGGCCTCCAGCTCATCATGACGGGCGGCCACGGTCAGTCGAATGGTGTAAGAGACGATAAAAGTCGTGGTGAGGATGAGGAGGCCGCCGCTGCTGAGCACGATCAATCTGAGAAGTTTGGTGAAGTAGCCG
>MGTA01000032.1:17242-25298 GCA_001799225.1 Deltaproteobacteria bacterium RIFOXYD12_FULL_50_9 | reverse complement strand
TTTTATCTGGGTAAGGCTGCTCAGATTTTTTTGCGGATAGACCTCAATTGAAGGAGGCAGAAAGTCAGAGCCCAGCCCGGCTAAAACATCCCGGTCCGCACCCAATTGGCCTTCAAGGCGTTTAAAGGCCTGGTCTTTAGAGATATAAACAACCTTTTCCACCGTAGTGAATTCGCGGATTTTTTTCTCCATCTGGGCCTGCATTGCCGGGACGATCTCGTTATCGAGATAGACTATGATCCTAAGGTCGTCCTGGAGTTTTTCTCCTCCTCTCATAATGTTGAGATAGACCAGAAAGAAAAAGGAGAAGATGAGAACGGAGAGACTGACGGTGAACAGAGTCATGATCTGGGTTCCCCAGGTCTGTTTCAGATTCCGTCCGGTCTGGTTGAAGATAGCGGCCATGTGTCCCATGACTAAATCCCTTGTCTGTAGTTGGCGAGATTATCCCGTGGATCGGAGTTGAGGATCAATTCGCCCTGTTTTAAATCAAGGATGCGGTGTAAATCTCTTTGGATGATGGATTCGTCATGGGTGGCGATGATGAGAGTGGTGCCTGCCCCATGCAGATGGTGAAAAAGATCCATTACTCGCTCGGTGGAATCGGCATCGAGATTGCCGGTCGGTTCATCGGCCAGGAGGAGGGGGGGGGCATTGGCCGCTGCTCTGGCAATGGCCACCCGCTGCTGTTCACCCCGTGACAGTTTGCCGATCGGGATGTTTTTCTTGTCGGGAATGCCGAGGATTTCAAGAAGCTCGTCTACTCGATTGTGGATGGTAACAGAGTTTTGATATATGATTTCCATGGGCATCGCAATATTTTCGAAAACCGTGAGCTTTGGCAGAAGTTTGAAATCCTGATAGGCGACGCCGATCTTCTGCCGGAGCTGCTGGAGACCGGTCTGGGAGATTTTGGTGAGATCCTGCTCTGCGACTTCGATTAACCCTTTGGTCGGTTTTTCAATGGCGCAGATCAGTTTGAGCATGGTGGTCTTGCCTGCCCCGCTCATGCCGGTCAGGAAAACCATCTCCCCTTTGTTTACGGTAAGCGAAACATCCTTGAGGGCGACAATGTCAGGGATATAAACCTTGGAAACCCTGACTGCAACCACCATGGGCCGGGTAAAGTTGTTTAAATCGATATTGTCAAGGTTTGCGTCCGACATGAAATCCTGGATCCGTTGCCTGGGTTGACAGGGTTGAGTAGTTACACGATTTTGGCGTATAGTACATAATCTTGACAGTAACGTCAAATAAAGCAAAAAAATCACACACATTTATCACGAAATATTGTATACAAAATAAAATGTTATCCTGAAACTTATTCTTGATAATCGGTCAGCTTTAGCCTTAGAAAAGTACGTTGATGAGGTGCTGTTGATGTTTTTAACTTTCACTCTTTTCCGAGTTCATCTAACCTAAGCCTGGTATGAAGAAATATACTATACTTCTGCTTTCCGATCCTACCGAATCCATTCTTGATCTGGAGCGGGCACTTGATCACAAGGCGTTCAGCCTGCTGCGCGCCGCCAGTATGGATGAGGGCCTTGAGGTGTTGGCCGGCGAAGAGGTGGATGTGGTTTTTGTCTGTCCCGGTCCCCACAACAACCTGGCGAGCCTGGTCCGCAAAATTACCACAGCCGTCAAGGAGTTGCCGGTAATGGTCGCGACTCAGCAGCCGACCGTTGCACAGGCCATGGCCGTTGCCCGGGCCGGAGCGGTTGAATACCTTGAGCCGCCTTTTACCACAGACCGGATTTTATCCGCCCTTGAGAAATCTCTTCCCTCTGCCGGTTTACAATTAGATTCGGCCTTTTCCCGGCAAGAGAACGGCAACAGTCGTGGTTTTGCCCGGATTATCGGGGAGAGCGAACCGATCCGCCAGGTTTTTTCACTGATCAAAAAGGTTTGTGATACCGATACGACGGTATTGATTCAGGGTGAGAGCGGCACAGGCAAAGAACTCATTGCCCAGGCCCTGCACTTTGAAGGGGTGCGGCGGAACGGTCCATTTATCCCGGTTAATTGTGGAGCCATCCCGTCCGAACTTTTGGAGAGCGAACTTTTCGGCCATGAAAAAGGGGCCTTTACCCATGCCATTCGGACCAGGACCGGCCGGTTTGAACTGGCGGATGGCGGCACGGTTTTCCTGGATGAGATATCCGAGATGAGTCCTATGCTGCAGGTCAAGCTTCTGCGTATTTTGCAGGAGCGCCAGTTCGAACGGATCGGCGGCACCCGGACGATCAGCTCGGATTTCCGGGTGATCGCCGCTACCAACCGGAATCTGGAGGATGAGGTCAGGGACGGCAGATTCCGCCAGGATCTTTTCTACCGGTTAAACGTCATTCCCATCCAGGCTCCGTCCCTCCGGGAAAGACCTGGCGACATACCTTTGCTGGTTGATCATTTTATTGAAAAATATAAGCGGACCAAAAAAAAGCAGATTAAAGGAATTACCCTGGAGGCCCTCGAATATCTTAAATATTTTTCGTGGCCGGGAAATGTCCGGGAGTTGGAGAATATGGTAGAGCGGATGGTGATTCTTTCGACCGGCGATACTATAACGATTGAGGATCTGCCGGAACGATTGCTGCAGCACCAGGGCAAGGCGAGAGAGGTTGTGGTCAGCCAGATACCTGCAGCCGGTTTTTTCTTGAGCAAGGTTGTGGCTGATTTTGAGAAAAATCTGATTGTTCAGGCTATTGGGCAGGCTAAGGGCGTCAAAAACCAGGCCGCCAAGCTCTTAAATGTCAACCGGACAACCCTGCTTGAAAAAATGAAACGGTATGGTCTCATGGAGTCGGATACCTGATGTGGATTTGTTATGATCTATACATTCGGTCCGTGGAGATGTGAAACACCATGGTTTTTCAACAAACGCACAATTGGCAGCGAAGATGTTTTCTGATTGTGCTCTGTGTTTTCCTTGGCCTGGGCTGGTCAATGTTTGTTCAGGCTGCGGACTCGGACAAAGACACCAGGCAATCCGAGGCGGTTCGAGCAGAATCTCTGTGGAACAAAGCTGAAACAGCACGTAAAGCAGGGGAGTTGGCTAAGGCTGCCAACCTCTATATTATCCTCTACGACCGCTATCCGCAGACCCTCTATTCAAAAGACGCCTTGTGGGCGGCGGCCAATCTCTATAAGTCTCTGGCCGCCCTGCCCAATGGCGAAGAGAACTGGGAGAAGGCACGGGAATTTTTCAAACAATACACCATCGATTTTGTTAAATCCGATCATTACCATGAGGCATATTTTGAGGCGAGTCTCTGTTACTATCAGCAGAAACGCTACAGGGAAGCCTGGACGCAACTCAAGGTTTTCGAAGGACGATTTCCCTCCTCTCCATTGATTCCGCAGGTTCGTTACTGGATGGCGCAGGCCATGCTTAAACTTGAGAAGATTGATGAGGCGGAAAAGATTCTGGCTGGCTTGGTGGATAGCGGCGACCCGATAGTGCGGCTCAAGGCCAGAACAGGGCAGGCCGATATTTTGAATGCCAAAAAGAGATATAAGGAAGCTTATGAGGCCTACAAAGAGATTCTGGAGGCTTATCCTGATTATTATCGAGCTAATCCGGAAGTCCTGGTCTCTTTGGCAAAGACCTGTTTTCAGGTCGAGTCCGAGGAGGAGGGGCGTTCCAACCTCTACCGTTATCTCAACCTGATTGATGACAAGCTCCTGCAAGCCAGGGTTATCTTTGATCTCGGAGAGAGTTATTATCGGACAGGAGACGACGCCACAGCTCAAAAGCTTTACCGTCAGGCCATAGAATCGGGCGGTGCCGACAACAGGACAGTGAGATTGAGCAAGCTCAGACAGGCTCAGTATCGGGATAATCCAGGCAAACCGGCTCTAAGCGCATTTGACAAAAAAGGGGACCTTAGCGATCCGGTCGGTGATCAGGATTATCTGGCTGCTCTTGAATCTTTCAAGAGTGATCCTCTTGCCCAGGATGCCCGTTATAACCTTTTTTTACGCTATGCGGCTCGTAAGAATTTTGAACATGCAAATGAGATCGGTCGGGAGTTTTTAGCCGGAGATGAGGTGAAGAACGGTATTGCCTCGAAGGCGGCTGGTGATATCCTGATGTTCCTGGTTGAGGAGTTGCTTGCGGCAAAACGTTATAAGGATGTCTACGAGCTTTACCGGGCCGAGTACCGGCATGTTCAGGCTATTAAGCAGGGTCGCCTTCTCTATCTGGTTGGTCAGGCTCTGGAAGCGCTCAACCTTTATGAACAGGCAACCGTAGTTTATTATCGTTCCCTTGCCCTCTCTTTGAATGATGAAGAGAAGATAGGTGTCTATACCAGGCGTGTTATAGTGTATCTGGCCCAGAAGGATTTTGTCTCGGCTGATCGGTTGCTCAAGCATTTACGAAAAATTTATGCCGGTGGCAGTGATATGGGCGAGATATACTTTTTGAGCGGCAGGATGTCGGAAATGCAAAATAAAAAAGAGGAAGCACTCTTATATTATGATAAGGCCGACCAGCTTTTCCCTTTGGAGAGGCGGCGGGATGAACTCGCCAACTACAGGCTGCGGCTGCTTTTTGATCTTGGCCGCTATGAAGAGGCGGTTGGCGCTCTTGATAAGTATTGCCGGGAAGGCTCTTTGACCAAGCCGGGCTTGCAGCAGTGGTATGTTAAGCTCGGCGATTATTTTTTTCGTAAAAATGATACCGCCGTGGCAAGAGATGCCTATCTGATCGCCCTGGGAGAGGGGATGCCGATTGAAGGCGAAGATGTTCAACGACTGCATCTTCGCCTCAGCGATATTTATTCCAGTCAGGGCGACAAAGAGAATGCCAAGATTCACCTGGAGGCCGCCGGCTCAGGCAAGGCAGGGGTCTGGAACCGGATGGCTGAGGAGCGTAAAAAACAACAGACCATTGATCTCGGTCTATCCAATGTCAGATCTATTTTTGATGCCAAATGACCTATAGAGCCGCTGGCCATAATGCACAGAAATTCAAGGACATCTTGTCGCTTGACCGCCCTGATTTGTTACGGGATCTGATCTTTATAGTTATCGAGAGCCTGCCGGGAGGCATAATGCTGGTCGACGGTGCCGGGCGTTTGGTAGCGATCAACCAATCGGCCCGCAACCTGCTTGGTTTGCTTGGCAAATCACTTACTGATCTGACCTGCTGGGAGATTTTAAAGCCGGCTTTGAATATCGGAGAGGAACGTTTGGCCTCGCTGCTTACCCCGGGAGCAACTCTTCTCTGTGAGTCTTCTACCGCCAAGCAGGACAACACCACTCGTCATATCTCCATCGCCAGACATGAATTGAAAAGTCCGTTTATGCAGATTTCCGGTTTTTTGCTGACCGTAACCGACATAACCTATCACACCTTGCTTGAGGCGCAGGCCGACCGGCAGGCGCGGTTTACCGCAATGCAGGATATGGCGGTGAACATGAATCAGGAGCTCAAGAATCCCCTGGGCAGTCTTGAACTTTATCTGTCGATCTTGAAAAGAGAGCTGGCTTATGATGAAGAGGGCATCAGGATCGTCCAGCAGATGGAAAAAGCGATTCGGAGCATGGATCATCTGCTGAATAATTATGTTACCTATGCCGAACCGCCGGCATCAGTCGTCGGTATGGTCGCAATCAGGCCATGGCTTTTAGGCTGCGTCGAGCAATTGCGGCTCCTTGATATGGGGAAAGAGATTTCGATTGAGCTTGCCTTTGACCATCTAACGGAAGATATCCCAGGGGATGCTGCTCTTCTTGACCAATTGGTGATGAATATCGGTATAAATGCTATTGAAAACATGGAGATGAACGGGAGATTGCGGATTGAAACCCGGACAGTTAAGGCCTCTGCTGATTCACCTGCTCTCTTTGAGGTGCGTTTTGTCGATAACGGCAGAGGGATTGACCGGGAAAATCTTCCCAAGGTGTTTGATCCACTGTTTACCACCAAGAAACAGGTCAGCGGCCTGGGACTGGCAATTGTTCATTATATTGTAATGATTCATCATGGATTGGTTAATCTGGAGAGTCAAAAGGATAAAGGGTCGACAATTACTGTGCTTTTGCCCTGTGTCAATTAGAGAGAAAGACAGTAGTCTTTTAGACTGTAAGGGAAGATGAAACTGATGATGCCAAGCTCAAAGCGCTGCAATGGATGCTCGTCTATGGTAAATACCCAACGGCTGACAGCCTATAGCCTACAGCCTAATCAACCTGATTTAGTCACTATTCGGGCATTAAAACATGGTTGAACGACTTTTTAAAGTACTGGTGGTTGATGACGAGCAGAACATGCGGATCGCCATGTTTGAAGCGATTAAGCGAGGCGGTCACGAGGTGGCTGTGGCTGAAAACGGGCGGATGGCCCTTGATATAATTCAGAAAAATCCTCCGGATTTAGTCATTACCGACATCCGTATGCCGGAGATGAGCGGCATCGAGTTGCTTCGCAAAATAAAAGAGCTCAGGCCTGAACTTCCGGTAGTGATCATTACCGGATATGCCACGATCGATACAGCGGTTGAGGCTATGAAGCTTGGCGCCTTTGACTATATTTTAAAACCGTTCCCTGTTGAAGTAATCGAGGATATCGTTGCCAGGGTGTTTGCCGCCCAGGAGCGTCGAGAGGCGGATTCGCCGGTTTTAACGCGTAAGGTCGCACCCTCTTTGTCCCGGGCGATCATCGGCAGTGACGAAAAGTTTTTGAATCTGCTTAAAAAAGCCGAGGCCGTGGCCTCAAGTAAGGCAACCGTACTGATTCTGGGTGAGAGTGGTACCGGCAAAGAGATTTTTGCTCGCTATATCCATGAGAAAAGCGACCGGCGCACCGGCCCCTTTGTCGCCTTGAATTGTGCAGCTTTGCCCGAGGGTCTACTGGAAAGCGAGTTGTTCGGCCATGAGAAAGGCGCGTTTACCGGCGCTGTTATCAACAAAAAAGGTAAGTTTGAGCTGGCTGATCATGGGACATTGCTGCTCGATGAGATCGGTGAGATCCCTCTCCATTTACAGGCGAAACTGCTTCGGGTTCTCCAGGAAGAGGAGGTAGATCGATTGGGCGGTAAGGCTCCTGTCGCCATTGATGTCCATGTGGTGGCCACCACCAATCGTTCTTTAGAAAAGGCGGTTCAGGAGGGGTCTTTTCGGCAGGACCTTTTCTATCGCTTGAATGTTATCCCGCTCCGTTTACCACCCTTGCGTGAACGTAAGGGGGACACTATGCCTTTGGCAGACTATTTTATCGAAAAATTTTCCACTCAATATAATAAATTGATCAAGAAGCTTTCACCGGCCTCCCGGCAGCGCTTTTTGATCTATGGCTGGCCTGGTAATGTCCGGGAGATGGAGAATTTAATTGAGCGGGCTGTGCTGCTGGCGGCCGGTGATCTCCTTGAACCCTGGGATTTCTGGGATGAAGAAGAGGATGCCGCGCCGCAATTGCAGCAACCCGATGCGGATGATGGTGGAGCATCAGAAGGTGCAGCAGCGGAATCCACCAGCCTCCGGGGGGCAGAGCGTCAAATGATCATGCAGGCACTTCAGAAAACTGACAATAATCGCACCCATGCCGCCAAGATGTTGGGGATCAGCGTCCGGACTCTACGAAATAAACTTGCTGAGTACCGGTGCCAGGGTAGCAGTATTTAAGACCGCAACTTGTAACCGCAAACCGACCTATCTTGCCAATAAATCGAATAATTGGCATATATCCTATCGCGTTAAAAATTTCTGCTGAAATTCTCTTCGGCTCTCCTCGTCTTCCCCTGATAAAATAATATAGCTGCTTTGGCATTCTCTTTGCATAATTTTCTGAGTGTCAAAACATCTATTCCATAAAGGAGAAAAATATGCCGGTTGACAAACTTTTTGGCGGGACAATTGCCATCTCTTCTAAGGCGTTGGATTTACGCGCTAAGCGTCAGGGCCTTATTCAGTCAAATATCGCCAACATTAATACGCCCGGCTACAAGGTCCAGGATTTTTCGTTTGCCGGCGCCATGGAGAAGGCGACCACCGGGCTCGGCGGTCTGGTTAAAACCAATGCCAGACATCTGGATGTTGATCCTCTTGCTTT
>MGTA01000032.1:12213-17216 GCA_001799225.1 Deltaproteobacteria bacterium RIFOXYD12_FULL_50_9 | reverse complement strand
CATGTATCAGGCGGCCGTCAAAATAATCGCCAAGAAGTTTGAAGGGCTCCAGTTTGTTATTGAAGAAGGAGGAAAATAAACGATGGATATCATGACAGCAATGACAATCAGCGGTTCAGCTCTTAAGGCTGAGCGGACAAGGCTTAATATCGCGGCGATGAATCTTGCCAATGCCAATACCACCAGGACTATGGAAGGTGGTCCGTACAAGGCTAAATCGGTAATTTTTGCGGCCAGGCCTTTAGAGAATTTTCAGAATAGCCTGGATGCTTCCACGGCCGGTCTAAGAAAGGTTGAGGTCGTTGAAGTGGTTGAAGATAAAGCTCCGTTTAATGATATTTATGACCCTGGCCATCCGGATGCCGACGCCAACGGCATAGTTCGGATGCCGAATGTTAATGTTGCTGAGCAGATGGTTGATATGATGGAGGCCAGGCGATCCTATGAAGCGAATGTTTCAGCCCTGGATGCTGTAAAAAGCATGGCATTGAGAGCGCTTGATATCAGTCGCTAAGCTTAACATAATAAGAGGATAATTCTATGAATGCTATTTCTAATGTGTCGTCAGTGCTGGGCTCCGCCGGGCAGGCTGCCGGTGTAAAATCGTCCGGAGAAGATGACGGTACCGGGTTCGGCAAGGTGCTGAAAAGTTCGATTGATGCCGTCAATAATCGGATAGCCGAGGCCGATGAATTGTCGAATGGCCTGGTGAGTGGTCAGCACTCCAATATTCACGAGACCATGATTGCCATGGAGGAGGCCAGTATCTCATTCAAGCTGCTGGCCAAGTTTCACACCAAGGCGATCGCCGCCTATCAAGAGATTATGCGGATGCAGGTTTAAACCGTAGGGGCGTATTGCAATACGCCCCTACAAAACCGATATAACAAAACCGTTTTGCCTTAAAAGGAACATTATGGCGACTCCCAGAGAGATGTTGGCGCAGATGCTGGCCGTTATCAATGGCCTGAGCATGGTTCAGAAGATAGTCGGCGGATTTCTTCTGGTTCTGGTTATGGGTACGTTATTAAGTTTGACCCTGGGAGGACCGAAGGTTAATTACAATGTCCTGTTCAGCAATCTTACCCAGGAGGATGCCGGAGAAGTTGTGGCAAAACTCAAGGAGCTGCGTATTGCCTATCAACTGTCGGAAAACGGCAAGGCGATCCTGGTTCCGTCCGACAAGGTGCATGAGGTACGATTGACCTTGGCAGGTGATGGCTTGCCGCGAGGGGGAGGGGTCGGGTTTGAAATTTTTGATAAAACAAGTTTTGGTACTACGGATTTTGTTCATCGTTTAAACTATCAAAGGGCGCTGCAGGGCGAACTGGCCAGGACAATAAGAAATTTTCAACAGATTGAAGAGGCCAGGGTTCATCTGGCTACCCCTAAGGAATCGGTATTTATTGAGGATCAGAAGCCACCTTCCGCCTCGATCAGCGTAAAACTTAGAGGCAGAGAGAAGCTGACGGAGCAGCAGATTCAGAGTATAGTAAATCTGGTGGCGTGTGCTGTGCCGGGACTTGTGCCTGAAAATATCACGGTGGTTGATACAACCGGCCGGTTGCTTTACCGCAAAGAGGGCGGCGAGTCGGCCATGCTTTCAGCCACCCAGCTTGAACATCAGAGCAGACTGGAAGAGACTCTTCGTAAGAAGGTTGAAAATATACTTGAGGAAGTTGTCGGAGTCGAGCGGGTCAAGGCCCAGGTTACTGCTGAGATGAATTTCAGCAAAGTCGATATGACTCAAGAGAGCTTTGATCCGGAAACCCAGGTCGTGCGTAGTGAACAACTTCTGGCTGAGGGGGCCGGCGCCGGTCTGGGAGCTCAGGGTATTCCCGGCGTCAAGGGTAACCTGGCAACCTTTGCCAATACACCTGCAACCAATGCGGCCGGCGAGTCCGGGCAGACCGGCGGGATTAATCGCAATAATGTGGTACGTAATTATGAGATCAGTAAAACCACCAAGCATGTTCAGGAGGCGGTCGGTACCGTAAAGAGACTCTCTGTTGCAGTTATGGTTGATGGTACCTATGATAAGAGCAGGGATGGTGCCGGTCAACCGGTCCTAAAGTACAAGGCGCGCACTCCTGAAGAGATGCAGCGTTTTGAAAACCTGGTTAAAAAAGCTATAGGATATAGTGAAGAGCGCGAGGATCAGGTCGAGGTTGCCAATATGTCCTTTGCTCTTTCAGCAATCCCTGAACCGGAAGATAAGCCTATGGATAAGTGGTTGGAGTTGCTAGAGAGATTTTCTATGCCTATAATCTATCTGTTCGCCGCGCTCATGTTCCTGCTGCTTGTCCTGCGTCCTTTGTTGCGCATTCTTTCCGGGCGTCTGGTTGTAGGGCAGAAATCGCCGCACGAGGGGGCTGGAGCCGGTCAGTCTGTTCTTTCCGGGGTGCAAGTGGCGGCGACACCCGAGGAAGAGGATCTGGTATTTCAGAAGTCGATGACCGATAAGGAAAGAATCTACCGGCTGGCTCAGAGTGATCCGGAACGGGCAGCAGATCTGGTGCGCCGCTGGTTGCGGGAAGAGGTGTAATGTATGGCTAAATCGGCAAAATCAAGTCGAGACGCAAGTTCGGATAATCTTACCGGACCGGAGAAAGCGGCGATATTTCTGCTGACCATGGGAGAGGAGTTTACCTCCAAGGTTTTCCAGCGTCTCGAACCGGAAGATATTAAATCGGTCGGCCGGCAGATGGCCAAGATCGACAAGGTTGAGAAGGAGGATATCTCTGCCCTGCTCAGCGAGTTCAAGATGGATTCCGGTGAACACGATATCTTCCTTTCCGGGGATGAACTGCTTGAAAGTGCCTTGAAGCGCGCCTTGGATTCCGACAAGGCCACTCAGCTTCTCGATGAGATTCGCTCGGATTGGAAACTTACCTTGTTTCAGAAGGCCAGGAAAATTGAACCTAAGGTGTTGGTGAATTTCCTGCGCAACGAACATCCTCAGACCATTGCTCTGGTTCTGGCCGTTCTAGAGAAGTCCCAGGCTGCCGAGATTCTTAAGGATCTCAAGGAGGAGGTTCAGATTGAGGTGATCATGCGCATGGCTGAACTGGACAAGGTCAGTCCCGAGATCCTGGTTGATCTTGATCGCGTTTTGCAGGAGGAGTTGCTCTCCGTCCACGGCATGGAAGGTCAGAAATTAGGCGGTGTTGAGGCGGTGGCCGAGTTGCTCAACAACTCCGACCGGGCGTTGGAAGCGCTTATTCTGGAGGGTATCGAGGAACAACGGGAGAGCCTGGCCGAGGAGATCAGGAAGTTGATGTTTGTCTTTGAAGACCTTATGCGGCTTGATGATCGCGGTATCATGACCATACTTAAAGAGGTCAGCACCGACGACCTAAAACTCGCACTTCGTTCCTCTTCTGAAGAGCTTAAACAAAAGATATTTAAGAATATGTCAAGCAGGGCGGTCGATATGCTCAAAGAGGATATGGAAATGATGGGACCGGTGCGTCTCAAGGATGTGGAGACGGCCCAGCAGTCCATCATCAAGGTTGCTAAACGACTTGAACAGGAAGGCAAGATCATCCTGGTGGCGAGTGCCGGAGGCGAGGATGAGTTCGTCTAAAATCATCAAGTTAAAGCATTCGTCTGCCGGCCGGGAAGATGTCATGCCTCCTCCGCATAGTCTGGTAGAGGCGGATGATGAGGCTGGATTCCGTTCTTTTGAGTCAATTTGGCAGGCGGCTTCGGAACGAGCCGAACAGCAAGTTCTTGAAAGTAGTCCTGTCTGGCTGGCAGAGCAACAAGCTGAAGAAATAATCAGCAAAGCAAAGAGCGAAGCCGGGCGGATTGAAAAAGTGGCCCATGATAAGGGCTTTGCCAGCGGTGAGGCCAAGGCCCTGGCTGAAGGGAAACGGAAGAGCGCTGAGATTGCCGCCCAGTTCAGCGCCCTGTTTGCCCAGGTGGAAGAGCAGCGTCGAGCAGTTTTCGGTCAATACGAAGGCGAGATTATGACCTTGATACTTGCCATGGTTGACCGTCTGGTCAATCATGAAGTTTCGGTTAACCCCAGGGTGATCAAAGCCTGTGTCCTTAAAACCATGGATTTTGTGGTTGAGAACTCTTCGATTAAAATTCATCTTAATCCCGTCGATTTCGAACATATAAAGGAAGCTGGTCTGAATGATCCGCGCTTTTTGGACGGTCGAGGCCAGGTTCAGTTGATTGATGATCCAGCTATTTCAATGGGTGGTTGCCTGTTGGAGACTGATTTCGGTCAGATTGATGCAAATCTCGAAAACTGTAAAGAAACGCTTTACAAGGCGGTTGAACAGGCTTTTCTGGCTGCGCTTGCCGAGAATAATTCGTAGAGGCTGTGTGCATGTTTTGTAGGGGTACCCCTAGCGGGTACCCAAGCTGTAGAGGTGTTTCCCATGGATCTTTCCCGATGTCTGAAGGTTGTTGATGATACTTCGCTGGTCAGCGTAACCGGCAGTGTGCGTCAGGTGATCGGGATGGTGATTGAAAGCCAGGGGCCCGGGATTCCGGTGGGCAGCCTCTGCGAGGTTGAGGTCTTTGGCGGTGTCAAAATCATGGCTGAGGTTGTCGGGTTCAGAAGCGGCAGCGTTTTGCTGATGCCCTTGAGCGAGATGCGCGGAGTTGAGCCCGGCAGTCGAATTCGTTTGATCAGCACGCAGTCGGCAGTCCCGGTTTCAGAAACCCTGCTGGGACGGATCATCGATGGTCTTGGTAATCCCATGGACGGCAAGGGGCCACTTCTTTGTGATCAAATCTACCCGCTTTATGCCGAACCCTTGAACCCTATGTCGAGGAAACGGATCAACGAACCCATTGATGTCGGTGTCCGCTCAATTAATGGTATGCTTACTCTGGGCAAGGGCCAGCGGATCGGCATTCTGGCCGGTTCCGGAGTCGGGAAAAGTACCTTGCTGGGCATGATCGCCAGACATACGGCTGCCGATATCAGCGTGATTGCCCTGATCGGTGAGCGTGGTCGTGAATTGAAGGAGTTTATCGAAAAG
>MGTA01000032.1:11453-12205 GCA_001799225.1 Deltaproteobacteria bacterium RIFOXYD12_FULL_50_9 | reverse complement strand
GCCGCAGGGTCTTGCTCGCTCAGTAGTCGTGGTAGCCACCTCCGATCAACCGCCCCTGGTCAGGATGCGTGGTGCTTATCTGGCTACGACCATCTCCGAATTTTTTCGTGATCGGGGCCGGGATGTTATCTTAATGATGGATTCGGTCACCCGTTTTGCTATGTCGAGTCGAGAAGTCGGTCTTGCCATCGGCGAGCCGCCAACCTCACGGGGCTATACACCGTCGGTGTTTGCCCAACTCCCCAAGCTGCTTGAGCGGGCCGGCACCTGCGTGGATAAAGGGAGCATTACCGGTATCTATAGCGTCCTGGTTGAGGGCGATGATATGAGCGAACCAATTGCCGATGCGGTTCGCTCCATAGTCGACGGTCACATTATCTTAAGTCGTGATCTGGCCAATCAAGGTCATTATCCGGCTATTGATGTAATGGGCAGTGTCAGCCGTTGCATGCCGGATACGGTGCCTCAAGAACAGATTGTCCTGGCTCATCGTTTTCTTGAGATGATGGCGATATATCGGAAATCCGAGGATCTGATTAATATCGGTGCTTATGCCAAGGGCAGTAATCCAAAGATTGACATGGCGTTGCAGATGATCGACCCGATGAACAACTATCTTAAGCAACAGGTGAGCGAACGCGTCTCCTTTAGCGAGAGCGTTCAACAGTTAAAAAAGCTTTTTGAAGGGTTATAAGGCAAGGATCGCCCATGGCCTACCGGTTCAAGTTTGAAACACTTCTTACCTTTCGGAA
>MGTA01000032.1:8341-11411 GCA_001799225.1 Deltaproteobacteria bacterium RIFOXYD12_FULL_50_9 | reverse complement strand
AGACGAATTTGAGGCAAGCAAAAAGGAGAAACTGGAGGTCTTGAAGTACCAGTATTTTATAGATGCGATCAATTATGCTGAAGTGGCAATCATTAATCAGGTTGCCGGGATAGCGCTGCAGGAAGAACTGATAAGTGGAGTCCGTCGGGATCTTGTTGAAAAAATGCGGGCCAGGAAGGTTATCGAAAAGGTGCGGGAGCGGGATAAATTGGTTTACCTCCGCGAGATGGCGAAGAAAGAGCAAAAGGAAGGAGATGAGCAGGTGCTTCTTCGTTTTGGCAAGGAGGCAGCCCGGTTATGATGAGTATTATGGAGAAATTACGTCTTTTTCTGGTAGTAGTGATTGCCGCTGCTTTTTTGTTGGGCGGCGGGATTACGCTTATGGCGCTTGATGATAAACCAGTTGCGGTTTCGCAACAGGATATTGATTTGGCGGCGACGTTGAAAGCCCGGGAAGAAGCGCTTGACGAGCGCGAAAAACAACTGATAAGCCGGGAGCAGGAGTATGCAGGCATTAAGAAGGATGTTGATGAAAAACTGATTCGTTTAACAGCTATGCAGGCTGAGATTGAGACCAAAATCAATGCAATGAGCGGCGTGCAGGATAAGCAGTTTAAAAATTTAATTAAAATTTACAGCACCATGAGCACAGCAAAAGTTGCGCTATTGCTTAATACCATGGATGACCCTTCGGTGATCAAGATTCTGCGTGCCATGAAATCAGATGCAGTAGCTCAGATCCTGCCTAAATTAGATGTTGCTAAAGCTGTATTGATGAGCAAGCAGTTAGGCCTCATCCAATAATTTCCCCCTCCTTCCTGTTCGGCAATTCTTTCCTACCTGAATCTTTTTCGGTAACTTTCTGCCTGTTTGATCAGTAGATTGCAGGCCTGTTTCAGGCCGCTGAAATGTTTTTCAATGTTTAATCCTGATAGATAATAAAATAAAGTCATTTTAATTTTTAACGTAAAAACAGCTAATTGCCTAAATAGTTGTGTGGCGGTATGCAGATATGCTGCTACAAATATTTTTTTGGCATAGTGTTTGCTAATTCTCTTAAATCAGAGCTGACTTGCACCGTTAACCGGTGTCAAGACCTTATCGGTGGACCAGGGAGATAGACAGTGAACATGATGATCAATCCGGCAGCGTTACCAACTCCTGCTGCAGCAAATAAAGAATCGATCAACTTCTCAGGAAAGAGTGAAGGATCATTTCTTAATCACATCCTGCGCCTGATGAAGAGTGATGATCGGCAGAATTTGCTTGGCGTTGCCATGAGCGATAATGCCAAGGCAGCCGTTGCTCAGGGCAAGTCAGTCATCAAAATAAAATCAAACGAGCAGAGTCGGCCAACCGGCAACGATATCGCCTTGTTGAGTGTGCCGAAACGTCTGCAGGAACTTTTAAACAATCTGCGTAACTCTCTGGAAAAAGGTTCAGCCGTTCCCGGTGAATGGAATTTGACCCTGCCGGATATGTCCCTGCTCAATCAGGCGGCTCAGGATGCCGGAATGAGCAAGAGTGATCTTGGTGTTTTAGTCAAAAAGATGCAGGAGAACGGCGGTCGGCTTGATCTTGAGCAGTTCCTGCAATTTTTCTCTAACCATTTTGCAAAGATTGATACCGAATCTCCAATCAAACTGCCGGAAACCGAGCTGCCTTTACTTTTGAACCTGCTGACCAGGATGGGGGTAGGGCAGGGGGATATCCAGAAGATCAATGATGCGGTGGTTGCCGGTGATAATCAGTTCGATCTGAAAATGTTCGTCCAGCAGTTAAACAGTATAGTCGACCGGCAAAACCTCATTGCCGGCTCGCAGAATCCAGTCATTACCGGCGCGGCTGAGAGCGTAGCACCTCAAGCGACTTCTCTCACCAGAGGGGAAAAAGAGCAACTTGTCGACCTGTTCAGAAAGGCCGGAGTAAGCGAGCAGATGCTTGCCGCCATGTTTGTTGAAAAGGCTGCAGACGATTCATTCAGTTTAGCTTTGGCCGGATTTCAAGATATGTTTGTCCAGGGCCTGAATGATATTGAACGGAATAAGCCGCAGGTAGATTTTAAGAATTTTTTTGCTGATCTGACGCAAGCCCTTTCTGAAAGCGGGTTCAAGGGTACGACTATTGTCTTGACGCCTGTTGTGAGTAAGGCGTTGGAGGAAGTGTATCGCGAGTTGGTTGGCCTGGTAGATTTTTCAAAAATTCAGGTGCGCCAGTCGCCTGTGTTGCAGAATTCAGAAAAGATTGTTGATGGCAAAGCAGTAACTGCTCTGCAAGAAGGCAAAGTCGAGCAGTTGACCAACCGGAAAAAAGCAGAGCTCGAAATAGATGCTCCAGATCATAAAGACGCTACTTATGAGCAGGCTCTGATTGATCTCAAAAAGTTTATTGTCGATCTGGCCGGAGCACTTTCGCTAAGCGGATATAATGATAAGCCTGTTGCTATGACTTCTGATCAGCAGCAAGCCTTGGAAGCAGCCTATCAGGAGTTGGTTGGCATTGTTGATTTTGCAAGGATTCAGGTGCAGGTGCAACAGACTCTTGCTCCGTTTATCCCGGCTAAGAGCGTTGAGGTCGATCCGGCGTTTTCTCAGGTACATGGCGAAGTCGTCCGACTCAGTCAAGTGGAAAAAGAGCAACTGGCGAACCTGCTCAGCAAGGCTGATGTCAGCGAGGAGATGCTTGCCACCTTGCTTGCCGGCCCGACAGGGGACCATTCATCCGGTCCAGTGCTCAGCCAGGTTAAGGAAATACTCTCTCAAGGCATTAAGGGCATAGAACAGAAGCAGCCGCAGGCTGAACTTAATAAATTTATTGCTGATTTTGTCCAGACCCTTGCCGAGAGTGGAGTTAATGGCAAGCGAGTTGCTTTGACTCCTGATTTGCAGAAGAGCATCGAGTCGTTGTCTCAGGAGTTGATAGGTAAAGTTGATTTTGCAAAAATTCAAGTACTGCAGGCATCTGCTCCTTTTGATTCCGCCGGCTTGCCTGCGGCCCCTGCACCTGTAGTATCGGACCGGCAGACGGAAAAAGATTCCCAGCTCAGCACTGTCGAGAAAGCGCAGTTGCT
>MGTA01000032.1:8008-8279 GCA_001799225.1 Deltaproteobacteria bacterium RIFOXYD12_FULL_50_9 | reverse complement strand
AAAGTAGACTGAAGCAGCCCCAGGCTGATCTTAAAAAGATTGTCGTTGATCTTGCTCAAGCTCTTGCCGGCACGGGCGTGAGCGGCAATCCGGTTGAATTGACCCCTGACCTGCGACAGTTTGTGGATGTACTGACGCAGGATTTGTCTGCCCCGGTTGATTCTTTCAAAATCAAGAGCCAAATCCAACAGGCTAATGATCAATCTGAAACGGCCAAGAGCGTCGGCCCGTTTTTCCCCTCCCGGGAATCGGAAATTGACCAGGTAGTAAG
>MGTA01000032.1:3763-7972 GCA_001799225.1 Deltaproteobacteria bacterium RIFOXYD12_FULL_50_9 | reverse complement strand
GGCGCCGGCCGATACCAAGTTTAAATCCGCAGCCTTCGATTCATCAGTTGATTCGAAAGTTCAGAGCCCTGCCGGCAAGACGGAAACGGTGCTTGGCATGCCGAGCGAGCATTCCGGTGGTGTTTATCGAACGGTTGCCGAGCAACCTCAGGTGATTCCGGCCCCGCGACACATTCCGGAGTTCGATCGCCAAATCTTGACCCAGTTCACCAACGGTATCCTTAAGGGTCTGAAAAACGGTGAACATCACATGATTCTCAAGCTTAACCCGAAGGAACTGGGCGAAGTCCGGGTTGAACTGATGATCAAGGATCAGCAGATGTCGGTCAGTTTTGCCATGGAGAACAGCAAGGTCAAGGAGATCATCGAAAACCACATGGGGATGTTCAAGGAGAGTATGGCTAATAAAGGTTTTGTCGTACAGGATTGTCTGGTGTCGGTCGGGCAACAGAACCAGCAGAAAGATGCCTGGCAGCGTTTTACCGATAGTTTTAAACAGAAATCAGGAGGCAACGGGCATGGCCCCGAGAGACTTTCGGACCTGCCGCGTGAGATCCTCTATAACCGATCGGATTTCCGTCGGCCTGATGGTATCAGTATCATAGTGTAAGTGAAGGAGAGTAAAGCCATGTCATCAATCGCAACAACTGCAGCATCAACAACCGGTCTATCGGGCTATGATCCGAATACTCTTTATCCTGTAGCCGGCAAGAAGGAGATGGACAGCCAGGATTTCATGAAGCTTTTCATCACCCAGCTACAGTATCAGGATCCGAGCAAGCCCATGGACACCTACCAGATGTCGGCCCAGCTTTCGCAATTCACCAGCATGGAAGCAACCGTCAAGATGAGCTCGAACATTGAAAAGTTGCTGGCCAGCCAGACATCGCAGAACAATCTGCAGCTGCTGACATTGCTTGATAAAGATGTTTTAGCCAATGGTAATTCGATCGGTATCGCCGACGGTAAAGTGAGTGCCGGCGAGTTTGATCTGGCTGATAAGGTCGAATCATGCATTATTGAGGTATATAACAGCTCGAATCAGATTGTCAGGCAGGTCGATATGAAAGCGCTTGACGCCGGCACCTATCAATTTGCCTGGGACGGCAAGGGATCACCAAGTATTTTGTTTCCAGGTGGTGAAACGGCCCCGGATGGCTTCTATACCTATAAAGTTAAAGCAAAGGATTTTGCCGGTGGGGATGTTGATGTGGAATCCCGGATGATTGCCAAGGTTACCGGCCTGAGTTTCAAGGATGGCAAGGCGACCCTGACATTGAACAAGCAGGTTGAAATTGGTTTGAATGATATTCAGGAAATTCAATGATGGCAGGCAGATGACTGCCCGTAATGATCAATTAAGGATTAGGAGGTAGGCTATGGGTATTTCAAGTTCATTATATTCAAGTATCAGTGGTTTGAACACCATGGGTAATGCTATGTCGGTTCTTGGTGACAACGTTGCCAACGTAAATACAATCTCTTTTAAATCAAGCCGGGCGACATTTCAGGATGTCCTCTCGCAGTCCGTATCCACGGCAGCCGGTGCTGCCCAGGTCGGCCGCGGTGTAACCTTGAGCACGATTGACGGACTGTTTGCCCAGGGCTCTTTTGAGAGTTCATCAACTCCGACCGATATGGCCATCGGTGGTCAGGGATTTTTCATGCTCAGGCAGCCGGACAGCACCGAGGCGGGAAAGTACTCCAGGGCTGGAGAATTCCGTTTTGACCAGGAGGGCTTTCTGGTCAACCCGGTTGGCTATTATGCCCAGGGTTGGACCCTGGACTCGACAACCGGCGAACGACAGGGCACGATCGGCGATATCCGGATCGGCAAGAATACACCGCCGGTTCAGACAGAACAGGTTGATCTCATCGTCAATGTCGACCAGCGTGAGGTAAATGAAGAGACCGAAATCAGGCTGTTTAACGCCTGGGACGCCAGAAATACAGCAGCGGCTAATCCGACCGCGCCTATCGACCCCAAGAACTATGAATACACAAGCGCTATCAAGGTGTATGACTCGGTCGGCGCCAGCCACGACCTCACTATCTACTTTGACCGGACCACCAACTCAAACGAGTGGGAGTTTCTGGTTACCTGTGTGCCGTCCGAGGACCAACGCCTACTTGATACAAAGGAACAGATCATTTATGCACCCAATAGCCGTTATAACTATACCGAGCATAAGGGGGCCGGCGCCCTTATGTACGGGGTAATCAATTTCAGCACCTCCGGCGAAATCAGTACGATTGATGCCTGGGATGTCCCACCGGACAGTGAAGTGAATCCGGCGCTTGATGATAATCGATTGGTGATCGCCGCCACGGACTCATATTATAAATTTGCCGCCAACTTTACCGGCGGCCCTGAAGATGCTTCTTTGGATTTGAATCTCGGCGCCCGGTTCAGCGGCATCTCTACTGATATGAAGCAGGTACTGGTAAGCAGTGGAGTGGGAGCATTCAGTGACTCTTCAGCCCAGAATCGGATCAATAGTGAAACCTACTGGGCGGATGTTTATGATGCCAATAGCAATGGTATGACTGTTGATGCTAACCCCCTGACCAATGACATCTTTGATTTTACCGGTTTTTCCAACGATGGCACCGAGGTATCCCTTAATTATATCGTGGATGAGACCAAAAAGGTTCAGGATCTTCTTGAGAGGTTAGGGCAAACCTTTGGTTGTACTGCGACCATCGACGGTGACGGCAGGTTGGTAATGACTGATAATCAAGGTGGTGAAAGTGCGATGTATATCACCGATTTTACTACCACCTGGCTCAGCGGTGCCGACCCTTTTGGCACGAATATCGATATTAATACTTCCAAACAAAAGGTTATCTCCACCGAGCGGGCAATGACAACTTCAACTGGAGATATTCCGACGATTTCGGCATCCACTGATTGGTCGTCCGTTTACCTTGATGCTGCTCCCGGCCCAAATGCCCCTGTCCCTGATGGTGCGACCTTTTGTTTTGCCGGCACTAAGCCGGATGGTACCTCCGTAGTTGATCTTTTGGATCCTTTAGATGTTCTTGCCCATACCTTCACTGTAAATGCCGCTGACCCGGATCAAACCAATACGGTGCAGGATCTCCTTGACTTTCTTGAGGGACAGTTTGACTGCGATGCCAGTATCGACAATGCCGGTCGTCTATTGCTTACTGATTGGGCAGCGGATACATCTGACAGGACAAGTCTCCTTTCCGTGACCAGTGTCGTTTATGGGGGCGGCGCTCCAGCAATCTTTGGCGCAGCGGCTTTTGATACACAGACGGCTGACGTGGCATTCGAAGACGGCAGTCGTATGGGCGACTCGGTCAGTAATGCCTTTACCATCGAGCCGTTATCCTCAACCCAATACGCCAGCAGTTCGACCACCATATTCCAGGACCAGGATGGATTCTCGTCAGGCTTCCTGCAGTCGGTATCCGTAAATACAGCCGGTATTATTACCGGTCATTATTCAAATGGCCAGGTATTGCAGAAGGCCCAGGTCGGTCTGGCAACCTTCAATAATGTCGCGGGACTCTTCAAGGACGGCGGCAATGTCTTCAGTGAAACCACCGACTCCGGCGCCCCGGTAACCGGCGCACCCGGCACCAACGGCCTGGGTTCTATCGCCCCGAACTCACTCGAACAGTCAAACGTTGATATCGGTACCGAGTTCGTTAAGTTGATCACCACCCAACGTGGTTTCCAGGCTAACTCGAAGATCATCAGTATCACCGACGAGATGCTCGCCGACCTGATCAATATCAAGAGGTAATAAACCGTTAAAGCAGTAGCAGGAAGTTAATCACAAAGAAGCCGGCGCCAGGGTAGTAGCCTGTCACCGGCTTCTTTGTTTTTGCTAACGCGGTTCTTATTCTGTAATATCATGCAGATTTTCGAGGGCGGCCACCTCTTGCGCCATTGGTGCGAGCAGCTGCTACCTTGGCTTGCGAGTTGGATGTTCCCCCACGACGAGCAAGTTCACGCATCCAGGCTTTGCTGCCGAAAATACCGATGATCAGAGATGGGATGCTCAGGTCTGCATCAAGTTTTTCCCAGTGTAGTCCAAATCCCTGACCGAGCACCATTACATCGGCAAGCTCCTCATCAGTTGCATTAGAGAGTCCTTGCCCCATATCTACCGGAAAAATAAATGTACAGCCATTGGTGAGATCAACCACAATTTTTCGGCTTGTGGCGTCGTAACG
>MGTA01000032.1:2249-3740 GCA_001799225.1 Deltaproteobacteria bacterium RIFOXYD12_FULL_50_9 | reverse complement strand
GATCGCTAATTGTCCAGGTTCCCATGAATACCCTCCCATGCGTTCAACAACTGATTCTGATGTTCCGCCACAATGTCCCAAATTTGCCGAGCTTCCCGCTTTGTTAAGTCATGAATCAACACAAAAGACGGGGCCATTTCTCCACTTCCGATATAGACCTTTGCTTCTCCTTTACCTTTAAATACATGAACATGCGGTGGTTCATGGTCGGACGGCCAGATGACGAAGCGGAAACCGTTGATATTGAGAATGGTTGGCATGGATAAATTATACCCTTCTGCTTGGGTTTTTTGTATCTAAAAATTTGGTATCCAAAGAGCCTCAAGCAAAAGTGCTGAAATGTCAATTAGATAACTCGCATTTCAGAATTTGCAAGCAATATTTATTATTGACATAGTGTAACTATTACACTACGATCTAGTCATGACAACCGCACACGGAGAAAGTGATTGGAGGATTCGGATTAATGGCGGGGAAGAACACTCAATCCCTCATGCGCATATTCTCTTCCGTGACGGCTTCCGCGTTTCGGTTGCCCTTGATTCTCTTAAAATACTAGCCGGCATCGTGCGGCCGCAGAAACGAATAGAACCAGCAGTTGCATGGATAGTGGCACACCGTGACGAACTGATTGCCGAATATCGGAGGTTAAACCAATGAATAAAGTCCCCTTGATTACTGCTGTAAAGGTTACTGGTGTTCTGCATCTGGTTATCACCTGGAATACTCGAGAAACCCTTGATTGTGATCTTACTGCTACGGTCAGCCGTCATGCTGCTCTGGCGACGTTTGCCGATCCTGCCGTGTTCTCTCAGGTTGTGGTTGAAGAATGGGGGCACGGCCTCGACTGGCCAGGTGGTCTTGATATGGGTGCTGACCGATTGTATCAACTCTGTCGTGAGCAAGCAGGGTTATTCTCGCCTGCTGCCTTTGATGAATGGATTAAGAAAAATCAGCTATCTTTGTCTACTGCTGCTGAGGCGTTAGGTATGACACGGCGTATGATCGCCCATTATCGTTCCGGTTCACGGCCTATCCCTAAAACCGTGCAGTTGGCCTGTATCGGCTGGGAGGCTCTTAAAAAGGCAGCATAAGTTTTGACCTGTTCTCCGAAAAAGTCTTGACTATTCCGGAATGCATGTCGGAATAGTCAAGAGACTCCATTGTAATTTCTCCTTTCCTGGTCCACCAACATGTTACCCCATTTGTTCACTTAAGCGAATATCCCATCAAACAGGGTAAAGGCCTGCTTGATGATCGGCAGGTCTTCGGCAAGTTCGAGGTAAGAGTTGCCCTGCAGTTCCTGGGCGATGAGATCGTTGCTGGTCGCCAGGATACCGGCCAGCGGCAGACCGCTCTCTTCGGCCGCAGCCCTGATCTTGGCGGCAAGCTCTGCGGGGATAGGGTCGGGCGCCCGGTTGACGATCAGGCATTTTTTGCCGATCTCAAGGCCAAGCGGGGTCGTGAGTTCTGCAATGCGACGGGCTGTCA
>MGTA01000032.1:365-2206 GCA_001799225.1 Deltaproteobacteria bacterium RIFOXYD12_FULL_50_9 | reverse complement strand
CTGGTAGTTGCCGGCCAGATGGTCCATGGTCATCGCCAGGTGCTGGTTGGCGGCGCAGTAACAGCCCGGGCCATCCGGTTGGCCCATGACCAGAAGATCGTAACCGGTATCTTCGATCAGGGCCTGCTGGACCATCATCTCCATATACTGGTCTCTGGTCATGTGGGCCGGCAGGTCGCCCTTCAGATCCTTGCGAATCTTGCCGATGGTTATCCCGACCTCAAGGTCGAGGAGTTCGTTCAGGTTGGCGTTCGAGTCGGCATCCACCGCCAGGATCGGGGTGCGCTTGCCGGCTACCAGGTATTTGATCAGCAGGGCTGAGATGGTTGTTTTACCGGTCCCGCCTTTTCCGGCCAGGGCAATGATTTTGGGCATGGTCTCACCGTTAGAATTAAGTGTTGTCAACAGGCGTTGCATCGGATTATAAACATAACAATACCCTTGCATCTTCAACGTTTGCTGGTATTTTAGCCCCTGTCAGCGGCTTTTGCTCGCATTTCTTTGCTTATTCCTCAATTAGGAGACGATATATGGACTACCGGGCTACCCTTAATCTGCCCCAGACGCAGTTCAATATGAAGGCTAATCTTGCCCAGAATGAACCGGAATTTTTGAAGCGCTGGGCTGCAGAAGGGCTTTACGACAAGGTACAGAAGGCAGCGACCGGCCGGCCTTTATACATCCTGCACGATGGCCCGCCGTATGCCAACGGTCATATCCATCTGGGTACCGCTTTTAACAAGATTCTCAAGGATATTATCCTTAAATCCAAACGCATGGCCGGTTATAACTGCCCTTTTGTGCCGGGCTGGGACTGCCACGGCCTGCCTATTGAACACAATGTCGATAAGGAACTTGGGGCGAAGAAACGGGAGATTCCGAAACTCTCTTTCCGGGGGGCTTGTCGCAAGTATGCCGAGAAGTGGATTAAAATCCAGAAGGAGGAGTTCAAGCGTCTGGGTGTTCTGGGCGATTGGGACAATCCCTATCTGACCATTAATTTTGCCTATGAGGCGAGTATTGCTCGGGAGTTCTTGCGTTTTCTGGAGAGCGGGGCGGTAGTGCGCAGCCGCAAACCCGTTTACTGGTGCGCCTCCTGTCGTACCGCCCTGGCCGAGGCCGAGGTCGAATATTATGACCACACCTCCCACTCTATCTATGTGAAATTCCCGGCAAGTGCTGATTGGGGTGACGTGGCGCCGGAGCTGGCCGGACGGCAGGTCTCGGTCGTCATCTGGACCACCACACCATGGACCCTGCCGGCAAATCTTGCTATTGCCCTCCACCCTGATCATACCTATGCAGCGGTTGCCAATGGTGATGAGGTATATATTATGGCCGATGGCCTGGTCGAACAGGCGTGTGCCGAGTTCGGTATGGCCGGTGCGCCGCAGATCCTGGCCCGTTTTCCCGCCACCGTCCTCGCCGGTCGCACTTGCAGGCACCCGTTTATGGAGCGGGATTCTTTGATCATTCTGGCGCCATATGTGACGCTTGACACCGGCACCGGCTGTGTGCATACGGCTCCCGGCCACGGCCGCGAAGATTATCTGAGCGGGGTAAAGTATGGCCTGCCGGTGCTTTCGCCGGTTGATGATGGCGGCATCTTTACTGTCGAGGCCGGTCCTTACGCCGGGCTGTCGATCTTTACGGCCAACAAGCAGATTAACGAGGATCTGGCCAAGGCCGGGTTCCTGGTCAAAGAAGGCACGGTTGAACACAGCTATCCCCACTGCTGGCGTTGCAAGAAGCCGGTGGTTTTTCGGGCTACCGCCCAGTGGTTCATCTCCATGGAGATGAACGACCTGCGCCGCAAAGCACTGGATGGAATCCGGCAGGTT
>MGTA01000032.1:0-175 GCA_001799225.1 Deltaproteobacteria bacterium RIFOXYD12_FULL_50_9 | reverse complement strand
ATGCCTGGTACGCCAGGGATCTTAGCGAGTTCATCGGCCAGGGTGCGGTGTGCGCGCAGTGCGGGGCGACTGAATTCAGCAAGGAGGAGGACATCTTAGACGTCTGGTTCGACTCCGGCACCAGCCATGCCGCGGTCCTTGAGGGCCGACCCGACCTCTCGTCGCCGGCCGATCT
>MGTA01000031.1:9560-17406 GCA_001799225.1 Deltaproteobacteria bacterium RIFOXYD12_FULL_50_9 | reverse complement strand
AATCATTTTTTCAAAAAACACTCAAAAACTATGTCAAGGACTTTTTTTAGATTAGCTCACTTTTATTTGCTGAATAGTTACCATATTTTAGAAATGAGAACTTTATCACATTTGCTAGGATAATCTCAAGAACAAACTTCAACCATTCGCAATCTATTGTCACCACCGAAAAATACATTCACAACATCAACCAAGACCTCAAAGGGGTCATAAATCTTTTAACAACTGAAAACAACCAAGAGAACACACCTATTGAGAAAAGGGGGTAACTGATGTATCATTTCTAATCTGGTTGAAAATCGATTGTGGAGTTGATATCCTGAGTCAAGAAAATTGTTTGGTCTGGTCTATAGTTCCTTTCCTGATGCAAATCATCTCAACAAAGAATGTTACACCATGCAAAACACCATAAAAATTAGCCAGCTGTCCCGAGAAGAAAAGCTTCGGATAATAATGGAAGCCATTTGGGAAGATCTGGCAACAGATGATGAAATGGTTGAATCTCCTTCTTGGCATCAACAAGCTTTGCAAGAGACAAAGATTCGACTTAACTCTGGGCAAGAAAAGATCGTGAACTGGCAAAATGCAAAAAAGGAACTCCGGAAAAAAATTTGAATTTTATTAATATACAATTGATTTTATGAGGAACTCACTATGGCAACCCTGACCATTCACAATATTGATCCGGCGCTTAAGAACGCAGCGCTCAAAATAATTAAGGGGCATGGCCTGACTGCGAGGAGTGCCATGTCTGCCTTTCTGACAAAAGTGGTTCATGATCACGATGCAAACGAATCATGCTTTTGTTGCGACTTGGAAATGAATGATGAGACCACCAACGACTTGCTGGCGGCAAAGAGTGGTGCAACCCAATATGTTGAGTGCAAGGATGCTGACGATCTCTTTCACAAGTTGGGTATTTGATGCGCTCCATTCGCTACAGCACCAAGTTCAAGAAAAACTTGGAGTTGATGATCAGGCGCGGGAAAGATGTTGAAACCATTAAAGTTGTGATTGCTGCTCTTGCCGAGGGTAGAATGCTTGACCGAAAATACAAAGACCATGCACTGACTGGTAATTTTGTAGGATTTCGCGATTGCCATATCGAGCCGGATTGGATTTTAATATACCGGATCGAGGATGAGATTCTTTACCTGGAAAAGACTGGAACACATTCTGATCTATTCAGGTGATTTTTGATGAAATGGGGGAATGGTGTCGGACCGAAGTTGGCAATTAATAATAATATCCAAATCAAGATCATTAATTCAAAAAAAGTTTTACACCAAGAGGGATATACCAAATGAGAAAAGGGGTTAACCGATAATGGCTAACCCCTTGATATTATTGGTGACCCCAACGAGGTTCGAACTCGTGTTACCGGCGTGAGAGGCCAGCGTCCTAGACCGCTAGACGATGGGGCCAAATTGACTTTACCTCTTCTAAATGATGCGCCCCAATTTGTCAAGCCTAAGTTGCCAACAACTAACGGCCCCGTCAAAGTTAATTGAATAGTAGCACCAAAAGGCAAAATTATTCTATCTTAAAACCTTTTTTGAGATAGATGGCTGATAAGCCCCTAACCAATAATTGACAATTATCTGTTTCAGGCATAAACTCTAAGGCAATTAGGATGAATAATTTTAATTCATCTATAAATTCCAATCACCCACTCATTATTTTATTATGAACCATAAAACACCATCTCAATACGATCTGGAACAGATTTACGGCAAAGAAACCAATTTGCAGCGCTATATTCGATTAACTGTGGGTGAAGGTGCAACTATCCCGGCACTGATCGGTCATGAATTACTACTTGGTTTTTGCTCAGGATTGCCAGGCCTGATGGGGTTGGCGCTACGAAATAGATTCTATACTCTGTCATTCAAAGGGTTTGATAAAAACGCTTTTATCGGACGCCATGTCACACTGCGTTGTCCACGGCAAACCAGCTTGGCCGCACAGGTGGTAATCGATGATTATGTCCAGCTCATTGCAACTTCGCGAAGGCAAGATGCAATTACAATTGGCGCAGGTAGTTCTATTAGAAGCTACGCCATGCTTAATGCCGGCCCACCGGAAGGGTTCATTCATATCGGTAAAGATAGCAGTATCGGACAGTCAACCATTCTCTATGGCAATGGTGGCCTTACTATCGGCAACCAAGTCATGATCGCGGGCCAATGTTTTATTGTTGCTTCAAGCCACAATTTCAAAAACCCGGATGTGCCAATAAAACACCACGGATTTACGGCCCGAGGCATAACAATCGGTGACAATGTCTGGATAGGAGCAGGCGCTAAAATTCTGGACGGTGTTACCATTGGTAATGGGGCAATTATTGGGGCAAATGCTGTTGTACATCGATCTGTCGCCCCGGGGATTCGAGTGGGTGGAGTACCCGCACGCGAACTTGGCGAAAAAACATCTCCGACCACTTGATAATGCAAAAAGCCAGAATTGCAATCCTGATAATCGCACTGGCCTTCATGGTTGTAGTAGTCTATGATCAATGGGATAAACTGCAATCCTTCAACTGGGTAATCCGAAAAGACTATTTAGCTGCGTCAATAGTTGGCATTGTAGGGCTTTTATTTCTAGATGCTCTTGGTTGGCATTTGATTTTGAGAGCAATGGGACAGCAGATCTCAGCTGAACAAAGTATACGAATCTGGCAAATTTCTTCTCTTGCACGATATATCCCAGGTGGTATTTGGTCATACGCCAGCAGAGTAACACTCGCTAAGGGAGCAGGGGTGAACTTTACTTATGCCAGTATGAGTTTATACCTTGAAACACTCCTACTGATGGCCTCATCCCTTGCTGTGGGGTTACCCGCATTATTTGCGACAACCGGTTTGCCTTTTAGCCCATTATCCTCTGTTGCCTTATGTCTATCGCTAGGGCTCATGATGCATCCTAAAATAATCTCTTTACTCCGCTATCTACCGGGTAAAACAGGGGATGGGATCAGCAGAATGACCCTACCAAGCGTCAAATGCACACTGGGTTTATATGGCTACTATCTAGTTTTTTGGATTTTGTTCGGCGTAGTATTTGATTGTTATGTGGCCGCATTTTTTCCATTGCCTCTGCAGTCATGGATTCCTGCAGGTGCAAGTATTGCCTTAGGGTTCTTTATAGGTTTTGTTCTGATATTCATCCCAGGGGGACTCGGTGTTCGCGAATCTGCTCTTTATGTGCTTTTACTCCCTTTTCTCCCCGCCCCTGTCAGTTTACTCATATCTGTCAGCAGTCGCCTATGGATAATATTGGGAGAATTGCTATCGCTGGGTATCATATTGATTTACGGTAAACTGGTAAAATTGGATCCATTAAAAAATCTTATAACCAAGTAACTTCCCCCATTTTACTTGCTGAGTATTTAGGATGTATCTCCTCTCCCAAATAGCAAAAATCCGCCGGATTTGGGTGGATCCCCCTGCCTGTCGTCAGGCAAAGATTACCGATCCGAACGGAATCATCTATTTTGTTAAATCATCACTGGCTGACGGTCGCAAGGTTTCAGGCGTTAAAACACGGATGCCTTGAGCAACCCAACTAGCACTCGCACCAGGACGGGCAACTACTTGAATGGATGCAAAGCCTGCAGCGAGCAACATGTTTTCAACTTGATCGCGGGTAAAATAGCAAGTCACCGGCGCTCCTAGACGGTCAAACCAACCAAGCACATTCTCCTTAAATGGGAAACGTGCATATATTCGTCCGGGAATCCGCTCCGCCAAGGTGCGGGTGCCAGGTATTTTGGATAATATCCGATAGGGGATAAGCAGAAACAACTCTGAGAGGAGAGCCAAACAAAAAGAAAAAACGTGGAGAATCCGAAATGGAAGCCTTATTGTAAGTTTGCGCAATAGGTCTATAGGACGATACCAAAACTCCCGAACTCCATAGACCCAGATTATGATTCGCCGTCCTGGCTGGACTAATCGGGCTATGCTGAGCAGTCCGGCCTGAGGATTCGGCAGGTGCTGGATCACCCCGACGCTATACACAAAATCAACCTCAAGATTGGAGCGAAATGGCAGTGCATAAGCATCTGCTTGAACTACATGGAGCATTGGATAATGACTCGCCATTTGCTGCGCACTCTCCACAGCTTCGCTGAGATCAACAGCAATGACTTCGGCGCCAAAGCTGGCAGCAACGCTCGCCGGACGGCCTGATCCGCATCCCACCTCCAATACGGTTTTTCCTTCAAAATCTTGTGATTTCAGGAAAGGGTGAACAAAACTCAAAAAAATCTCACTAAAATAGTCGAAATTTTTCAGGAAAGTCGTCCATTGATAGCTGAACGCATGTAAGGTCGCCACTTTTTTCCCCTCATGCAGGCTCGGGATTGACAGCGTGGCGAACTCTTTTGGATGGCGCTGCAAAAAGTCGGTATGATAGTGCGCGAGACTCTCGGATAACAAGCCGACAGTCAACAGGCGTGGGATATTATTGATTATGGGATAGGCGATGTTACAGGCATTACAGAATAAACGCCCCTCAACTATCTCGTCCTGATAACAGCGACTGCATGCTTCCGGGTTGGTCTGAGAGGGGTGGTGGGCATATCGTGCGCATAGTTTCGTGCAGCGCTGCCGTTCGGTGGATACGCCTATGGCCTCTATGCTTGATCGCATCTGATACGCTTCCAATTCCAATGAACCACCGCATTGAGGACAACATAAGAGATCAACAAGTCTATATTTCATGATAGTAGCCCTGGAGGTGCGTGAATGATAAAATTAGTCTCATTTGGGTGTATCGCTCTTTTTTTCAATATATGATGGCCTCACGCCTGTCGTTAGGCATCCATGGCAGATAAGATTTGAATCATCTATTTTTCTCCCCTTACTTTTACTGTGTTGATATATCAACCTGCGAGATTCCTGAAAATAAGCATTGTTCCAGAACTCTTCAAAATCATCTTTTTTAAGATTACCGAAGTCGTCCTTCTTGAAAAACTCAAAGCAGCATGGCGCGATCCCACCATCGGCCCGCACATTCAAATGCGACCAGGGACGATCGCAATTCTTTAAGCGCTCAGGGTTATAAATTGTTGATTTTTTATACTCTTTTAAGGTAGGAAGCCACTTTTCGTTCTCAACATAAGCAGGTAAGGGAGTAAATTTGTTTATGCCAATTGAATAGGCCAGTTTTTCTGTCTCTTTGACCTCGTGTTCATTATGGCGAAAGACGATAAACTGCCACTCGACAAAAGGGTGAGCAATCTTTTTGGCTTTTCTTTGCTCCAGCAGATCTTTCACATTAGCCAATACTTTTAAATAATTCCCCCCTACCCGATATTGTTTATATGTTTCATCACTGCCGCCGTCAATGGCGACCATAACATAGTCGATACCCGAATTAAGGAGTTTTTCATTATAAGCTGGAGTCATTAAGGTCGCATTAGTAGAAAGCATAACATACATATTTCTTTGCTTCGCATATTCAATGATTTGAATAAGGTCCTTATTAAGTAAAGGTTCCCCCCAGGTGTAAAGTTGGAGCAGATAGGTGTAATCGGCCACCGCATCTATAATATGTTTGGATTCCGCAAAACTCATGTGCCGCACTTCTCGCCCGCCAAAAATCCCTTTACCGGTCAAACAAAATGGACACTTGAGATTACAGACATTGGTAACCTCAAAAACGAAGATATATGGCCGACTGGAAGTTATGGTCTTGCCATGCCGGATATCCCAGTGAACATGCAGTAAATTGCCTATTTTTTTGCATGAATTGTTAAAAATAAAGGCCTGAATATGAGCAAAGGATAATCGGCTGGCGAAAAAGGTCCGAGAAATCCAGTTAATAAAATAAAACAGATATTTGCGTAAAAAGACCATGGCTCAGGTATCCCGTTTTCTTAAAATAAAAATATAGGTAGGTAATAGCCAGTAAAAGCATTTCCAAACACCTAAGGGTATTCTTGCCAAAAATCCTCCTTCAGGGAAAAGATCTCTAGCCTTAAAACGATCCGGATCTGCAACAACCATTAATGTATAATCCACTACATTAAATTGCGAAATCAATTGTTTGATACCCCAGTAGGTACGTAACTTCTCATAGTAATACTCTCCTTTTCCGGTGATCCTCATGTAGCGGTCTGCCATGAATTTCGGCAACCATGAAAGGAAGGGCAGATGATAGTGGGGTTCAATCAGGGTCAGACGGGAGGCGGAACCGAGATAGCAGGCTCCCGAAGGCTTGAGAACTCTGAATATCTCAGCAAAAAGTCGTTCTGCACAGGGCACATGTTCGTATACATGGTTGCAAATCACCAGATCTACAGAATTATCCGGCATGGGTAATAGTAATGAATCTGCAACAATATAGGAAAGATTTTCATATTTGGCTTCAGACTTGGCCAAGCTGATCGCATGCCTATCGATATCAATCCCGAAGACATTTTCAAAATAGGCGGTCAGGGCAGAGGTAAAAAAACCCCGTGAGCAACCTATATCCACGGCTAGTTGCTTGGGAACTTGGGAGATTTCTCCGCTATCTGCAAGGATGGCGAGCATCTTGTCTACCTTGATTTGTTTATACTGAAAATCAAGGAGAATCGGTGAGGAGAGAGAGAGATCCTGTTGGTATAAAGGTGGCTTCATTAATTCTTACGATTGTAATACCATTGATGGAATGCCAGTATACTCCAAAGTTTAAACCCGTTATCGACGGTTCCTTGCTGATGTTTAAGCCACAACTGCAAGATCACCTGTTGATTAAGGAATTCAGGAATTGGGTTATCAAGCACCAGAGATTCGAAATAAGTTTTGAGTTCATTGCGAAACCATGTACCTAATGGAACTGCGAAACCATGCTTTTCACGGGAATAAACTGCGGGAGCAAGTATGTTCTTGTAGCTTTCCCGTAAAAGGTACTTCTGATTACTGCCGCATATTTTATATGCAAGTGGCAGACGGCAGGCAAATTCCACAATACGATAATCAAGGAGAGGCGATCGCACCTCAAGTGAATGCGCCATACTCATTCTATCAACTTTTACAAGTATATCGTCAGGGAGATATGTCTGAACATCAGTCAGGATCATCTGAGAAACTGGATCAAGATTACTCAAACCGAATTCACTGATATGATGGCAATTTCTTGGAACTACAGATGTCCCATCAAACAGCTGTATCCTCTCGCCAACGGTAAAAGTTTGAGGTAACAAATCGTTGGCCGCTTCTTCGAGTCGTTTTGCCATCCTCGAGAACAATTTCATTTTTTTGACCAAGCTTGTGGCATAATACTCGCTTCCCTCCGGGAATGCCTCAACAAAACGATACAGAAAATTGTGTCGCAACCACGCAGGAATAGCCATCAACTTGCTTAATTGTTTACGAGCGTAATAACGGCGGTAACCTCCAAACAACTCGTCAGCCCCATCTCCGGATAGTGCCACTGTTGCAAAGCGGCGAGCATGTTGACATAGATGCCAGGTAGGAATGGCGGATGGATCGGCAAATGGTTCACCAAATGCCTTAAGACATTGCCCTAAGTTATGAACCGGATCCATATGCAGGGTGCTGCTGTGATGATGGGTGGCATAATACCGGGCCGCCTCTGCAGCATTATTACTCTCATCATAACTCTCTTCACCAAAGCCGACTGTGAATGTCTCGACATCCGCACCTAAGCGTTTCATAGTAGCGACAATGATCGATGAATCCAAACCGCCACTTAAGAAGGCGCCAATCGGCACATCGCTGCGCAATCGCAATTTGACAGCATTATCCAGCAGGGATGTAAGATCATCGGACAATACCGCTATTGGGCGACCGGCAACACTCTCGCCTGGGAGAGGCAAAGACCAATACCGGACAAT
>MGTA01000031.1:0-9500 GCA_001799225.1 Deltaproteobacteria bacterium RIFOXYD12_FULL_50_9 | reverse complement strand
ATACTGCGAGAACCACCAATAAACTGATAAGCAAAAAAATCATGGACCGCATGATGATCAATTGAGGTATCAATTCCGGGGAAAGATCGTAAAGCGGATATTTCGGAGGCGAACGCAATCCCCTTATCAAAACAGGCATAATAGAGCGGCTTTTTACCTAATCGATCCCGACCTATAAACAGCTTGCGTTGCAGATTGTCCCACACTGCAAATGCAAACATGCCATTTAGTCTACTAAGACAATCAGCGCCGTGACGGATAAACATGTGCAGCAAGACTTCAGTGTCGCCATGGCTTCTGAAACGAGTACCGGCAGCTTCCAACTCCTGTCGCAACTCGAGGTAATTATAAATCTCGCCATTAAAAACCATGCAATATCGGCCATCATCCGAAGGCCATGGCTGAGTACTTTCGACGATATCAATGATACTCAATCGTCGATGTCCGAGGCAGGCGGAAGCAAATGAGGTAATCCCGCCACCATCAGGTCCACGGTGAAGCATGTTGGATGTTGCAGCAGTTACCGCCTCAACATCCGGGATGCATCCGTCGCCTGCAACATGGCCGGCTATCCCGCACATGACGTATACTCCTCGATCGCTTCATAATATAACTGGGTATATTTATTAGCAGTATTACTCCAAAGCAAGCCGTGCTCAATGATAAACTCTCTGGCGGCAAGCCCCATTGCCAACCTGGCTTCTTGGTCTTCAGCTAATTTCATAATATGGGCTGCGAGCTCCTCAATGGCGCCATCTTGAAAAAGAAGCCCATTACGACCATGAGTTATGAGTTCATTTACCCCTTCAATATCAGTGGCAATAACCGGACGTCCGGCTGCCATAGATTCCAGCACAACATTTGGCCGGCCTTCACTATGACTGGCAAGAAGGCTTACGTCTGCAGCAGCTAAGAGCTGAGGTATTTGATCCGGATCAATTGAGCCAACGAATGTGATGCTCTCACTTAAGCCGTTCTGCACGACTAACTGCATAAGTGTTTGCTTTTCAGGGCCATCTCCTACGATAGTCAAATGCAACGGCACACAATTATTTAATCGTTTTAATGCATGAATAATCTGATCGACCCCTTTTCGTTGAATCAGACTTCCAATGGTAATTAATCGAATCTTATAGTTCTTTGCCTGAGTTCCGGATGGCGGATTAATTAATAAAAACTTGTCACTCACCCCGTTTGCAATCAGACGAATTTTATTCAAAGATTGAGGATATTGCTCAAGCAACCATTTGGCAATTGAGTTACTTACGGTGACGATGCGAGTGCTGAGTTTCATACTGCATGAGAGAATAATCCGGTCGAAAACAGATTTACGAGCACGGGTGATATCTTCCCCGCGCACTGTGGTCACTGTAGGAATGTTACAAAGATATCCGGCAATACCGCCTATTAATCCACAAATTGCCCAATTGGCATGAATAATTTTTGATTTGCGGGCGCTCCGCAGGCACCTGATAAACATCGCTACTAAAAATTGTGGCACCAGCAGGTAAGTCCATTTATGATTTTTAAGCGCTACCGGTATACCGCCAGGTGCATGGGCGAGGATTTGAAATTGCCTTGGGGCATATCTGAAAGGCAGAATTGCCGGATTTTCCTGCTCAGCTGTCAAGATGTCCAGTCTGGAGGCCGCAGGCAAAATGACGGAAACTGCTATATGCTTTGGTAGATTCTCAACAAGTCTAGCGACAAATATTCCGCTGTTTGAGTCTGGCGTTAATGGATAAGATGTTGTCAGCAGTGTCAGTTTCATGCTAAAAGAAGCGCCCATAATATTTGACACCTGTCAAGCTAACACCTGACGACTTACCAGTCGATTATTGCCAACAGATTCGCACTCCAATAAACAAACCGAATGAAGAAATATCACGAACCATCGGCAATTGCATCAAACCATAGCTTGGAAGTCGCCTTTATCCCCTCTTTGTTCAAGTGTACACCGTCAAACCTAAATAATACGCTATCTGCATCTGGCCCAGACAATATACCCAATTTTGCACTTATTAAATCAGTTTGCGCTTGAAGTATTTGTTCACAGGGGATGGGATTTCTAGACACCTTTGCTACATATATTGGCGCAGTTACATTCATGTCTCTGAGAGCACCCACCAAATTCATAAAACGTTCTTGATACTGCAATCTACCTGTACGATAACGACAATCCGCTTCACCCTGATGCCAAAACACATGCGTAACAGTAATACCATTATCACTCAATCCTTTTACGGTTTTTTTAAGTCTATCAAACATATCACCGCCAGGTTTCCAACGCCGAACCGAAGTCCCTCCCATCGCGGCGTTCACGATTACAACCCGGTCAAACAACTTTGATTGAACAACCAGGTCACCAAATGTCGGCCAAATACTCCCGTCACTCCCAGATGCACCTAATATAGGATCAACCGCGACATAACAACCATTTTCGTAATAGTTAAAAACATTGCCATATGATTTCGTCCTATAGCTAGCATGATTAGCTGCATTTGACTGTCCGATTACTAATGCAACCATTACGTTTGGTCCGTTCCGGCAGTTACCTATACTTACGACTTCTTTACCGGAAATATCTGTAAATGGTTTTAGTAGACTAAACCTCGACGCGAATATATAGTAGCATTCATCAATTACATTGGCGGGAAAATACATGTTTTTTTGCGAAAAAATGCCATAAACATATGCAATTGGAATCATACCTAAACTGATCAAAAACACGACAATCCATTTAGTTCTGAGTCGCTTTTTGTCCGTTAACATCTTATGCCTCGCATTGGCCGTTATCTTTAGTATTTCATTTTGCTTAAAATTTCACCCAGGTAACTGGACCACTGCACGCTTGTTTGCGGCTTAGGATGAGCAAAATCGTAAAAATCATCGTCATTGTTCATATATTGCATATCTATTATGTTAACGGTTCCAATTTCTTTTAATCTTTCAAAAAAATGCATTTTATTTTTCTGGTAGCTAGCAAAATGTTTTGACTTCAACATATGCCATTTTGCCAAAGGTAAATCTACCACTGTGAGCTTCGCACTACTTTGATGCACTTTTTTAGATATATCTATAAGTCTCTCAAATTGTTCATCGCCTATTTCATCATTAACGCTCCCCATTCTGCGATGCATTTCACGATCAACATAAACTTTGTATTCCTCCGATACAGAAACCCTGTTCAAATTATCTGAAATCAAAAATTGCATAGGCCTCAGCCATTTATTATTTATGTACCATATTGTTTTGAATAAATGATCAGTTACAACTCTTCTAAACAGCTCATCAACTATAAGAATAGGTCGAAGAAAAGAGATAAAATACTTATAATGTGCACTCCTGAAACGACTTTCTCCTTTACTCTTATACATACCGTACTTAAGCATTTCAGTTTCTACATTGGTAACACCGCCAGGCCACATTTCACTATCAGGACGCAATAAGACATATGAAACCCCAACAATAAAATGAAGATTATTCCTTTTATCCTCTGGAGTAGCTTCTAAAACGAGGTCAACTACTTGACCAACCTGTGTCATATTAGATGCACCTATTGACAGGTTATGCACTATTCCATTAGTAATGTATTTCTGCATAACAGGAGGTCTGAATCCCTCCACCGATGTCGATGCACCCGTTACCACTATATTTGAAACATTTTCTGCCAGCAGACCTCTGCCCCTGACAACAAGACCTGCCCCTCTGCCATACAGATAATACTCTGGTTTATCATTAGAAAAATATACAGCGTCCTGATAGGTATCCAAATAGTTCCTGGTGGTTGGGTAAACGATATACGTAAAACACCAAATTACGGCATACAATAGTGCAAATGAAAATATCAGAACGAATAATTGTTTAGCAACAATCCTCATTCTAAAATCCCATGTATATAAACGCTGGTGTAGGATTTATTGTTATCAAGCTAGCGTAAAGGATTATAAACAATTTAGATACTAACCAAGCGTTGGTCGCCATGCAACTCAGTGATTGATTTTCTATCACCAAATGGAATCTATTGGCAAACCTCGCCAATTTGTCATAAATTACCATGGCCATAGCTGACACTGCACCTACGACGGCCCAAATCATAAAAAATGAAACAGCAATCCAAACAAATGAATATTTAAAATAAATTTCCCTATAATCCATCCATAAAAAAGCTATTGATATTGCCAAATAACTAATTGTTAGCCCCCTGCATATATAGTTAAAAAAATCATTTCCATTAAGCCGCTTCATCCGCTTTTTACCGAAAATTTGTTTTGAAAAACCCTGGAAAATTTTATTTACGGCCGCGCCCACTCCCAATAGAATCGCTAAACAAATTGACGGAGTATGCCAATAACCAATTACAAGAAATGTGGCAAAATAACCAAGGATGCCGATACTCACAACGTGCTTGTTGGAATCCTTCACGACACCATTGAGCCATTTAACCAAAGGATTAAAAAAGTAAGTACGAAACCACTCTGATAAAGTGATATGCCACCGCGTCCAAAACTCCAGGAAACTACTAGCCAACAATGGCTTATTGAAATTCTCCGGCAACCTGTAACCGAATAATATCCCTAACCCAATAACAACATCCATATATCCAGTAAAATTAAAATATAGATGAAAAAAGTATGTTACTGAAGCGTATCCAAACCAAACAGCGACAACCTTACCCCCAGTACCTACTTTCAGCTGCCAATATTCTTGATTGAAAGTGCTGAACAAAAATATAAACAGTGCCGACAAACCCACTATTTTTATATATCCAGTTAATATTCTAGAAAACGCCCCGACTACATCTTCCCTGCTCAGCAATAAACTGCTCTCTTTGCTTAAGTATTGTAATGAAAAATCTTGATAGCGTACAATGGGGCCGGAAACCAAAACTAAAAAAAAACAACAATAATTAATGAAATCAATGAAGCCAATTTTATCTTTTATAGACCCTTCGTAGACATCCACGATTAGATGTATTACTCGAAACAATATATAGGACATACCAATAACGGTATAGACAAAAGGTAACTCTGGAGACCAAGAAACAAATGTATATTTCTTTAAATAAGAAAATATCATCATTACTGCAAACAGCGAAATAAACAGTACAAATGGTTTTTTTATATAGAAAGACAGCACCACCAGGAAATATGCAGTAATTAAAAATATTACAATGGGAACCGCCCCGAGAAGGGTGTCAAAAAAACTAGAAAAAAAAGCTAGATTGATTAAAAACGCCACTAACCCATAGGTAGTCTTTCCACGGCAATAATTGTTTGCAATGAATGAAATAATTACAAACAAACCAAAATGAAAAGAGGTAAAACTCATAAGTTTTGGCACCTAATTCTTAACTTTTGCTGGCAAAATAACAACTAATTAGAATTTAGTTGAGTTGAAAAATTCACCTAGAATGTAAAGGAGGGGAAATATTATTAGGGGGGGGAGCAATCTATCCTTTTCTTTCCACAATCAAATCGATCAACTCCCCTACACACTTTAATTGCCCTATCTCCTCAGCCCGAAATTTTATTCCAAATTCACGCTCAACCGTCACCATCAGTGTGATATGCATCAACGAATCCCATTCATCAATATCTTTTGCCGTAGTGTCATTAGAAATCACGATGCCATCATCATCAAATAAATCGACAAATATCTCTTGTAACTTTACTTGTATTTCCTTTCTAATCACGCTCATTCTATGTCTCCATAGCCAATCAAAATATGTGTATTAGTCATGCATAATTAATAAATATAGAGTCGTTATTGATTATCGATTTAACATCAAATTCCCATGTAGTAACTCCATCAACGTCATCGATCAGGCTAAACCCAAGCTCTTTATAGAGTCCAGATACCAATTTATTCTTTGGGCTAGGAATATATCTTCCTACCAACCTCATGACTCCCATCATCTTTGCAATACCAACAACCTCGCGGTGAATAAATTTCTCCATAGAACGTGACAGCACACGACAACTCATTACCCAAGTATCAACAATCAATGTTTCTTTGTTTTCCCGCTTTAATATAATGACTGAAATCAGGCCATTATCACCGAATTTATCTTGAAGTGTAAAAAAACGCCCTACATATTCATTACTTGACAGCATTGACTGGATATCTGACTCAGAATATCTAGTAGTCGTTAGATGAAACTGATTGCTTTTATTGATCAATTGGGAAACCCGTGGCAAAACTTCCAAAGTTATCTCGCCAGCCTTTGAAATCATACTTAAACTTTGTAAAAATGATGATAAATCACTAAATTCATTTTGTAATTCTTTCCTTTCAACATTTTGACGATACATAGTATTTCGAATTTTATCTTCCGACGTAAATGACACAGATTCAAAATAGCCGCAGTCAGCTATGGCCGCAATATAACCAGCAGGATCATCTGGAAGCTCAGGGACAGCCACCATCGGCAAGTTAGCACGAACCTGTTCTCTCTCAACCGGGTTGTCATCTACAAACACCAGAGAATCAAGACCTATATTCAGAGAACTAGCAATCTCCTTAATATTATCAGCCTTGTTATTCCAATTCGCGACGAAAACAGCAATATCATCTAAACGCAGACACATATTGGGATGGTCGATAAAAGGTTGCTTAGCGATTTCTTCATCATTTTTGCTACAAACTGCTAGTATTATGCCTCGATTTTTCAACTCCCGAATAAAGCGCTGAAAATCAACATAAGCCTCGCCAGATGGACTTGCTCCCAGACTGATTCCCTCCACTCCATCGTCCCCTATCACTCCTCCCCATATTGTGTTATCAAGATCCAACACAATGCACTTTTTCGATCGCCCCTCTGCTGCTTTGATCACCCATGAAGCTTTTGAAGCGACGACCCCATACGCGTCCATTGAAAAAGCGTGTTTAGAGTGATACCAAAATCGCGGATCAAACCAATTTGACTTTCCGACCAGATTTGACAATGAGTCAACATCAAATATCGTGGCCCCATCCACCATATTGGAACTCAATTCCACATTTATTCGACGAAGACAGTTGATTCTACCCCAAGATTCAGCCCCATCAAGATTACCAAAACAAGTATTTATGGGTATATCTGCATTGTTGTGAATAATGAAGGAAGATGAATTTTTTCTAAGCACTTGCCACAACGCTTTGTATTTATTTATTACCCGCTGTATTTCTTTTGTTATCAATTCATCACTATCACCAGGCGATATGTCCAACGAGTAATCTCTGTAACTGCAGAATATCCAAACATAGTCTGGTTCGAATTTATAAAGATCACTTCCTGCGTCCAATATTGTTTGAAAAACCGTATCGAACTTGCTTGCGTATATAGTGGCCTGATAGCCTGCAACTGCCATCCACAACTTAAGAATATCAGTAAAGTGCTCAATACTAGATGTGGAAACTAGTGCAATCTTTATTGGCTTTAGCCCAAGTCTATACAAATCAATAGATGCAATTAATCGTGCCACCTTAAACTGGAGAGAATAATCCATCCGAGGATTTACGAACTCACATATATCGTGAAACGCGCCTTCTAATTCACCCTTTTTGATTTTATTTTTTAGCCATTTAATATAGGCACTGTGATCCTCATTAGAAGGACCGGATTGTGAATCCCTAACCTTACTGATTATAGTGGTATTCATATTTACTTTCCTAACTCTATTTTCAATTTGTAATACTTGGCAACTTCATTATAACAAGGAAGTGGTGTTCAACTAAGTTGAATCGCCACATATTAGAGTTCATCTTGCTCATCATATTCATCTTCTCGTTAATGCAACACATTTCTGAATTATGGGCTTCAATACTTTAAAGGCATCGGCGGATTCCACGGCCGTAATCGTCGCTGTCTGATCTGTAAGGATTCGAGGAAGCCTTTCCACATAAATATGAACTTTTTTCGACCAACGGCTAATGTCTTCGCACAAAATTTCCCCTGCTGCCTTGGCCATTGCATATTCTGTTATCCCATCCGGACGATCTTCCAATGCTGTTGTAGACGGATAAAAGACGAATAATTCTCTCTCTTGCCTATTATCTAAAGCTTCAACCAGATCTACAAACGCATCGCAGTAAAACGTGCAGAATTTATGGAACACATCCGGATTGAATTTGGGGTCTTTTCTTATAAATATTTGGGGGGTTGCGAAATAATACAAACAACTGATCTTCGCAGGTAGTGCCGATAATTGATCCTTAACGGGCATGGATACATTATATTGCATGATATCGCAGCGTGCACCAAATTCTGTTATTTCCTGGGCAACTCTCTCAGCATCATCTTTCCCTACAACATAGGTAATGATAGGAAGTCCTCCACCTGCCGCAATTATTTTTGCGGTCAACTCACCAAGACCACGCGAACCACCAACAATTAATGCAATTTGGTTTTCAAACTCTTTCGGCAGAATCTCTTGTGAAAGTTCACTAATTGACCGCTGAGTGATCGGAGGCATTCTCATAAAAGCCTCGACTCTACCACTTAAGCTTGGTCCAGCTACATTTAGACTCACCATCTGATACCTTTTATCAGCGGAAACTACTTGATAATTCAAATAATCATAATCGTCACACTTTGCCAGGGAAATTTCAAGGCTAGCCATTATTGAATGAAGGCCGGGGCACTTCATCCCAACAACCGTCGATAATGAAATAAGATCTCGTATAACCTGACTACCCAACCATTTATTGCACTTCGGCAGATACTTCTGAAACTCTTCATCAGTTCCTGGTATTTTAACGCTCCCAAAAAGGCCATCAATATCTTCAAAACCAAGATGCTCCGGCATATTGCCAAGTTGAGGTGGCGAATTCGTACAATTACAATTATTTCTTTGTTGTGGATGGAAGGATATTTGGATTTTTGCAACAACAATCCCTTCTGTACAGGCCTTTATCTTCCAAACAGATTCATTTTTTGAAAAAAAATAATAATCAATTTTATCTCCAACAAGGGTAGGACGCAGAAAGCGAACCAGCACTCCCTTGGGGAGAGATTTTTCATCCAAATTATTAGAGAGACCTTCTAAGCAAAAAAGAAGAACATGCACCCCGTGGACAACGGGAAACCCAGCCTGAGTGCGTCTAGCAAATAAAGGATCCATATGCATGGGATTCACATCACCTGACAGACTAGCAAAGCGTTCTTGTTCTGCTTGACCAAACACGATTGAAAAACAAGGAATATTTTCCACGCTACTCTTTATATTCTAGTTAGAACAACTAGTTAACTGTGGCTTGCGAGCAATAATGGCACAGGAAATAGCTGCTTTTAATTTTCTTGCGGTTGCCTCTTTATATCCTGCTGCCGGAGCAGACAACATTTTTTCTACTTCAAGGCCAACACGTTGAACAAGATCAATGACATGTTCAGGAGAGTGAAATAAGTAGATATGATCGATGGTTGGAGCATTCACTGGAACGTTAATAAACACCCGTCCACCGGGTACCAAAAGATCCCGAACAACCTTCATCGCTTCATGAGGGTTATCAATATGCTC
>MGTA01000030.1:3218-12898 GCA_001799225.1 Deltaproteobacteria bacterium RIFOXYD12_FULL_50_9 | reverse complement strand
TTGCAATACGCCCCTCCTGGCCCACCCTATATTTTCATCATTAAGATAAGACCGTTGCCAGCTGCCATTGCAAGGTTTCCCGCAAGCCCCGGCTAAGAGTCCAATCTGCGGTAAATCCCAAGGCTTCCTTTGCCATTGCGACCTGCAGGCAACTTCGGGTCAGATCCCCGGGCCGGGCCGGACCGGTAAGTGGCCGGCCAAGGCCTTCATCGATTGCCGGCCGGGCCTCTCGCACCGCTTGAAAAATTGCGGTAAACAGATCCGCCGTGTGAGTTGCAATGCCGGTGCCGATATTAACGGCAAGCCCGCTTGCCCGATCAAGAGCCAGAACATTGGCACGCACGACATCCCGAACACAGCAGTAATCCCGGGTCATACCCCGCGGCTCCTCCGGATAGTGATACACGGTACAGGTTTTACCGGCGAGCAACCGATCCATGAACAGGGAGACAACCCCGGCCTCGCCGTGCGGGACCTGGCGAGGGCCATAGACATTGGCATAGCGCAGCACCGTATAATTCAAACCGTACTGATACCGATAAAAGGCCAGATATTGTTCGGACACGGCCTTGGTGATCGCATAGGGCGAAAGCGGCATGGGAGGAGCCTGTTCAGAGGTGGGATACTCTTTGGCCTCCCCATAGATTGCCCCGCCGGAAGAGATGAAGATGATCTTGCCCACCCCGGTCCGCCGCGCCGCTTCAAGCAGATTGATAAAACCCCGGACATTGACGTCAGCATCAAAGGCCGGATCTTCCACGGAGGCCGGCACCGACATCTGAGCCGCATGATGATTGACCAGATCGAACCGTTCCTGCTCAAAAACCTTTCTTACCTCGGCGGCCCGCACATCCATAAGATAGAAGCGGGCCCGGGGATTGATATTTTGCCATTTCCCGGTAAACAGGTTATCCATAATCACTACCTCATGGCCGGCTTCGATATAGGCATCCGCCACATTGGAACCGATAAACCCAGCCCCGCCCGTAACCAGAATTTTCATAGTCTTCCCCCGTGATTGTTAAACAACTTCTATTCCACCGTCACACTTTTGGCGAGATTCCTGGGTTGGTCCACATCGCAGCCGCGCAAAACCGCCACCTGATAAGCAAGAAGCTGCAGAGGAATAGAGTAGAGGATCGGGTTAAGATCCTCCAGGACCTCGGGCAGCAGGACAACACTTTCGGCAATTCTCGATAATTGCCGGTCGCCTGATGTGCCCAGCAGGATAATCCTGCCGTTCCTGGCCTTAACCTCTTCGACATTCGATATCACCTTATCATGGACCCCGTCCCGCGGCACCAGAGCCAGGACCGGCATATCACGATCGATCAAAGCGATAGGTCCATGCTTCATCTCACCGGCGGCATACCCTTCCGCATGGATATACGATATCTCCTTGAGCTTAAGGGCTCCTTCCAGGGCAATCGGAAAATTACAACCTCTGCCCAGATAGAGGAAATCCCGACTTCTCGAATAGGTCTCGGCAATGATGTTCAACTCTTTATGCAACCGCGGCAACTCACTCTCCAAGACCTGCGGCAGATCAACCAGGGCCTGCACCATCTGCTTCAGGGTGTCCGGAGCGATCTTCCGACGCTCCTGTCCCAGATAGAGGGTCAACAGGAACAGGGCCGCCAGCTGACTGGTAAAGGCCTTGGTCGAGGCAACCCCGATCTCCGGCCCGGCGTGCGTATACAAGGTGCCGTCCGACTCCCGGGTCATGGTACTGCCGACGACATTGCATATGGAGACGACCTTGGCCCCCAACTTTCGGGCGAGACGCAACCCTGCCAAGGTATCGGCGGTTTCGCCGGACTGGGAAATCGGGATGACCAGGACACTGCTATCCAAAAGCAGATGTCGATAACGGAACTCCGAGGCAACATCGACCTCAACCGGAATCTCCGCCCATTTTTCCAGCCAGTAACGGGCGACCAGCGCGGCATGCCAGGAGGTGCCGCAGGCAACCAGCGAGATCCGCTTAATTTTTTGCATCTCTTCTCGTGAAAGCCCTAACTCCGGCAGACTGACAATGCCGGTTTCCGGATCAAGACGACCGGCTAAGGTGTTGGCTATGGACTGGGGTTGCTCGTAAATCTCCTTGAGCATAAAATGTTTAAAACCACCCTTCTCCGCCATGCCGGCATCCCAATTGATGGTCTTGATCTCCTTTTCTACCCTTGCACCGGTGGTCAGGCTTATCACCTCAACGCCCTCGCAACGCAACACGGCCAATTCCTGATCATCAAGAAAGATCATCCGGCGGGTGTAAGGAAGCAGGGCCGGGATATCCGATGCCATGAAGGAGCCACCCTTCTCTCCAACTCCCAGGACCAGAGGGCTGTGATGCCGGGCAGCTATCAACACATCCGGCATTCCGGTCCACATCACGCCGATAGCAAAGGAACCTTCCACCTTCTCCAAAGCCTGACGAACTGCCAGCACCAGATCCCCTTGCAAATTTTCCTCAATCAGATGCGCCAACACCTCCGTATCGGTTTCCGAGGTAAATACATGGCCCTTGGCTTGCAACTTTTCACGCAGAGAGTGATAGTTTTCAATAATGCCGTTATGCACAACCACCAGATTACCGGAGCAGTCGCCGTGCGGATGGGCATTAGCTACCGAGGGTGCACCATGGGTGGCCCAACGGGTATGTCCCAAGCCGATTGTGCTGCCCACATCCCGTACAGAATCAAGCATCTCTTCAAGGTTGGCCAGCTTACCCTGCGAGCGGTACTTAACCAGCCGGCCTTCATGGAGATAGACGATACCTGCCGAATCATACCCCCGGTACTCCAATTTTTTCAGGCCTTCCAAGATGATGGGAATGACCCTTCTCGTCCCGACATATCCAACAATTCCACACATACCCTCTTCCCCCCTCCCGTGCAAAACAGTGATGACGCATGCTTTGTAGGGGCAACCCTATGTGGTTGCCCAAATTCAGGGCAACCACATAGGGTTGCCCCTACCCGTGCCATCGAAAATCATCTTTAGAAATTACAAAATCCGTTCATTTTCTCTGGCCGGCTTTTTTCTTGTAATAACCCTTTTTAGAGTACCCGTATTTGCTGTAATAATGCCCTGACACCCTGCTCTCGAACTCACTCATCCGAAAGGCGTTGAATACGACCCCGATTATCTTCTGCCGATCAATCGCTTCAACCAGCTGCAGCACCTCCTGACGAGCCGCCTTTCCCCATTTGACCACCACGATCACAGCATCAACCTGCTTGGCCAGAACAGCGGTTTCCGAGGCGGCCAGCAGAGGCGGGCTGTCAATAACGACAAACCGGTCGTTATAACGGTCGACAACCTCACGGGCCATCTCCACCATTTTCTGAGAACCGATGATCTCGGCCGGATTAATAGGCAGTCTGCCGCTCGGCATAATCGAAAGTTTCTGCATGGCGGTTTTTACAATCAGATGTTCAAGGGCTGTGCCCTCCAGAAGATGATTAGTGACCCCTCTGTCGTTCGAGATACCGAACATCGCAGCCAGGGCCGGACGTCTGAGATCACAATCCACCAGCAAAGCATGATGTTCGACCCCCTGGGCAAGAGCAATACCCAGGTTGGCGACAACGAAACTTTTCCCCTCATCCGGAGTAGCGCTGGTCACCAGAATACTCTTGGGCTGCGGCCCTTCTGCGGGGTGCAGAATATGGGTTCTGACCCTCCGAAAATTCTCAGCGACTTCCGAGTAAGAAGCATTGACTGCAACCAGCCGCTCATCCCAGTCCTTAAGCTGTATCCCCAGACTCTCCAGCCCCTCCTCCACATTCTGAACGGCCTGATTATCTTGCGGCTCGGTGCTTGACGGACCGGGCATGACCTCACGCCCTTCCGCTGCCCTGGACTGGCTGATCTCCTGTTCGATCGCCTCATTTTTTTTGGCCTTGGCCAATACGTTAAAAAACTTTCCCACAAGCTTGCTCCCTTGCCTGATTCCAGCAGATCCGCCGGCAAAAAACCTTCAATTATGCAACCACTCCTTGATTCGAGCCATCAGAGGCCGCTTGACCGGCGCCGGCGGCTCCACTTCAATCCCATTATAATCGAGTTCTTTAACACACTCGGTAATGATCCCGGCATCAATGCAGTGCTGATTGGCAGCAAACCCTGTGAGCAAAGCCTGATCACAAATTTGATTGATGACCCGCGGGACCCCTTTGCTCGCCCTATATATCAATGCAACCGCCTCGTCGTTAAAAATATCCAGCCGTTGCGCACCACTCCTTAACAGACGCAGCTTGATATAATAACCTGTCTCTTTTTCCGGAAAAGGCTCGAGATGAAATTTAAGCCCGATCCGCTGCCGAAGCGCCGTAAGTCGCGGGTCGCGCAATTTTTCCTGCAATTCAGGCTGCCCAACTAAAAATATGCTCAGCACCTGAAATTTTTGATTAGCGAGCAGCCTGATCTCTTCAAAAAGCTCATAGGAGAGCAGATGCGCTTCATCGATAACCAACAGAACCTGCTCGCCCTTTTTCAGACAAGAACCGAGGAACACTTCAAAATTTTTAAGAAATTTTGCTTTACTGCCGCTGTACTCCGCCAGATTGTATTCACTGGCAAGATAATAGTAAAAATCATCCCCGGAGAGAAGGGGATTAGAGATAAAGCAAACCTGAACAGACTTGGGTAAGGTCTGGAACAGTAAACGCAGCATCGTGGTTTTACCTGTACCGATCTCTCCAGTCAGCAGAACAAACCCTCTCCTGTCAAGGAAACCATAGCGTAACACAGCAATGGCCTCTTTATAGGCATCACTCATATAGATTATATTGGGATCAGGCTCAAGCGCAAACGGCTTCCGGGCCAACCCAAAATATTTACTATACATCATCAGATTACAATTGACCCTCTTCTAATCAAATACGCCATACCAACACAGATAATAAGAACCGCGACGACCAGAGCTAAGGTCCAGAGGAGAGATCGCCGCTTTTGCCGTTTTATGTCCTGCTCATTTTCGAGGACCGGGATAGCACATAATACTGTGAGCCCCAAGGCCTGCTCTACATCACCGGCATCCTTAAACGATGTATCGAGAATTTCGATTCCCAAAGAGATGCCAAACCCCACACCCAATCCCAAGGCAATGGCCACAAGCATAATCTTCCGGAAATCAGGTTTTATCGGTTTTTCAGCTATATGGGCTGAATCGACTATCTTGAACTGGCTGCCTTTCTGATGCCTTTCCAGGGTCTCGGCCGAATCCGCCTCGAGATTTCTGGAGACCAGGGTCTCATAATGTTTCCGCAATTCATTATAATCCCTGGTTAATGCTGTCCATTCCGCTTCACGGACCGGAGCGGAATCAACCCATTTCTGATAAGTCTTGATCTGTTTCTGAATCTCAAGCATCTCATTATTAAGCCGGCTGATATTAAACCCGACATCTTTGAGCTGCCGTTGAAGCTGTTCCAACTGCTGGTCATAACCACCGGCAACCTGTTGTTCCGGACTGGATGAGGCTGCAGATTTATTGTCCTGCCGGTCAGCAGGTTTATCGCCTCCGGCAGCGCCGGAATCTGCCTTAGAAGCTGCAGCTTTAGCCTCTTCCTCCAGTTTGGCAAGCATCCGCCGCAGACGTTTGACATCAGGATGCTGATCTGTATACTTGGCCTGCATGGCCTCAAGATTCAAACGTAAGGCCTTGATATCAGCCATTTCCTGGCCAGGATTTTTCTTATCATCTTTGGCTGAGAGGGATGCATTCTTTTGGGAAAGGGTGACAGCAGCTTCAGCCTGTTTCTTTTCGGTTTCAAGCACCTTCCTTTCAGCCAGCTGGTTCAGCATATCTTTTTTCAAAGAGATCTGCTCCTGAACCAGCAAACGGGTATGCTCAAGGTTCTGAACATTGGTCTGGGTACTCTGATATTGGCCCTGCAGGGCATTAAGACGCTCCATATTAACCGGTAACTGCTGGGCCATCTCATTATAATACTGCAGTTTATAGTCCCGCATCACCGACTCTTTTTTATCCAGCGCATCCTTGGCAAGTTTCAGCTCATCCTTGACATAGGCAGAGGTTTCGCTCGTCTTTTCCTCCCGGAAACGCAAGTTCTCCTCAATAAACTTGGACGCCAGGGCATTAGCCACCAACATGACTTTCTTGGGATCCTGGCCTTCATAGGTGACCATAAAGACATCGCCCTTCTGCGGTTTGATGGCAATATGATTTTCCCGCATCAGGGTGACAACATCCTCCATGGGTAATTCCTCCACCAGATCAGGATAGAGCTTATAGCGCTTGATGACCTCTTCGAGATTCGTCCGACTGGTGACCTGCTGACCAACTGTATTGACTATCTCAGTTGTCTTGATTGCGGCGACATCCGGTGACATCTTCGAGGGGTTGATCTGCTGCTGCTGAAACATGATCAGAGACGATGACAGATAGACCTTCGGGGTGCGCAGGTATACACCTACACCTGAGACAAAAGCGCATAAAAATGCGGTGATGATGATCTTCTTTCTTCTTAAGACAAGGTCGATATACTTCCGCAACTGCTGTCGTTGGTCAACTTCCATACCGATCATCTGCCCCTTCATCTGTAAAATTCAACTTTCTGACCCAAAACCGGACTCGGTTTAACCACCAACCCACCTACCACCGCCACTGTTCCGCAGTTCCGGATAATTCCAGCATGAACCGGTGGTCCTGATAATCTTTTATGTCAAGGTCCGCCTTAAGCCCGCTATAGGTATAACGCAACGCAAACTTATACCACCGCCAGAAGGAACAGGCGACATCCAATGAGCCGCCGTAACTCTCCTCCCGGGTTGCCAGGATCTGATCAATAAATTTATTGTTCCGAAAATAGGCGCTCACTCCAGAGGACCATGCTTCCGCAAACCTGTATGTCCCGGATGTTTGTGTCGTCCAATACCTGGTAAGTCCTTCGGCCGAGCCGCTGAACTGCCGATCCTCCATCCCCCCCCGCCCGCTGAAAGAGATCTCCCCTTTCTCATATCTCCTTGCCAGATTAAGATCATAGGAATAGCCGTCGTTATCCGCTCCCATCTCCTCAAAAACATAATATTTGCCTACTGAACAGGAAAGCGAGGTGTTTGGGTCAAACCGATAGGAAAAACCAAGCGCCCCGTTTTGAGTCACATTGCCGATATTCAACCCATCATAATCTGTCTTGGCATAGCTGTAAGTACTGAATATCGTTGCTGACGGTTCAGGAGTAAACGTCAGTCTAAGGCTGGGGACATGGGAGACCAGGTCAACAGATTGTTCAAAGTCGCCCCGGGTATAAACATAGGAGAAGAGTGCCTGCCAGCGCTGCGACAACTGCTGGATAATCGTTATACTCGAAGCATGTTTCTGGTAGTTGTTAACCTCGGTATCCTCATCAGTAAGCATGGAGTTCGAATAGCCGAGAGTCAACATGCTGTTTTGCTGATAAACGTATGTCCCATCCAGTTTTGCCGTGTTGACCCAATACTTCCGCGGCCCTCGTTTATCCGTAAGATCAACTCCGGCTTCCTGAGCCAGTTGGTAATCTCTGGACCGGGAAAAAGCATCGCCGGCAGATATCTTGAATTTTTCTGAGAGATTACCGGCAACGTCAAAAAGAAGCCGCTGGGAAATATCACGGGAATCGGTTGTCAGATTGACGACATAGCCGGGTTCATAGAGGAACGACAGGCTGTCATTCCGGCTAAGAGATAACACTCTGATACTTGGAGACACTGTGCTGATCCAGACCTCTTCGGGATTCTCGCGGGTACGGTTATAGTTGGAATCATACTCCTGCCGCAATGCCAAACCGGCCGATACACTTGTTTGACGCCCCCGGGCATCAGGCAAACAGACAGCCATTGCCAGCAGCACAACCATGACCCCGAACCCGGACAATTTAACGAGACGATCAGGGAACAACGATAATATCTCCCGGGGCAATCTCGATATTCTTGTCAAGATTCTTACCCTTAACAAAGGCATCATAATCAAAATGAGTTATTTCCTGTTTATCCGGCCTCTTGCGGACCAGCAGGACATCGTCTGTCTTGGCCCACTCCGCAAAACCGCCGCTCCGGGCAATGGCCTGTAACACCGTTACCGGCATATCGATCTTAAACTCACCCGGGTTCTTCACCTTGCCAATCATATAGTATCGATAGCTCAGGCCATCGCGCAGGATAATCGTCACAGAAGGGTCTTCAACCACTTTACTGTACAACTCGGAAACGATCTTGGTCAAACCGTCTATGGTCTTACCGGCTGCCTCCACATCCCCAATGAGCGGCAAAGAGATCCAGCCATCCACTCTTACCTGTATCTCCCTGGAAAGGTCCTGTTCCTTCCAGAGCATCACCTCAAGACGATCAGCAGGTCCAATGATATATGCCCCGGTTGCTACTGCAACCGGAGAGTTAACGATGGCGGGCGGCTCCGCTGCGACCGGAGAGCTGCTAACGATGACAGGCGGCTCTGCTGCAGCAAAGGCAACAGCGATTTTACCCGTCTGCAGGAAAAGCATGACAAGGAGGCTTAATGCCAACCGGTAACGCACTAAAGAATTTCTTGAAAGCAGCGGTATCATACAAGGGCTCCCGGGCAACAACCGATATGCATCTTAACAACATAACAAACACATCCGACATCTTCCAATTAACCTGACAACATCATAATCGATATCTTACTAAGTAAACAGGAAATTTTCTACTGTAACATATCAGATTTGCACGGTCCTGTTTGCTTTTTTCCGCCCAACTTGCTATTTTAAGAGAATATGCCCGGATTTTTTTCTTAGGTACTAAATTTTCAGAGGCTGCATGAAAAGAACCCTGGTCATAGGCGACATACACGGCTGCCACCAAACCTTCCTCAGCCTCCTCAACAAGATTCACCTCAATCCCGAATCCGATACCGTAATCCTGCTGGGTGATTATATCGACCGGGGGCCGGAGTCAAAACAGGTCATCGAGGAGATAATAAATCTCCAGAATCGGGTCAAAAGAGTTATCCCGCTGATGGGAAACCACGAGCAGGCCTTTCTTAATTATTTGCAGGGCAACAACCGCGAATTCTATCTCATGATCGGCGGCGCCGCAACCTTGCTCAGTTACGGCTTCACGGGCGATCTATTGGCCGATAATTACCGGAAGATCCCCAAGAAACACCTCGAATTCTTCAACAACCTCCTGCTCTACTGGGAAGACGCCGAAAACATATACGTTCATGCCGGTCTTCAACCGGGTGTCCATCTGAGCCAACAGCCGACAGAGTGGCTATTGTGGTCTCGAAATGAATTTATCACATCAGGCTATGATTTTGGGAAACGGGTGATCTTTGGGCATACAGCCTTTCGTGAACCAGTCATCGAACCGCACCAGATCGGCATTGACACCGGTGCTATCTACGGCGGCAGCCTTACCTGCCTGATCCTGCCGGATCTGGAATTTGTAAGCGTTCCAGGGCCAAAGCGTCTTCCTCACCTGCCGCAGGAGACATAAGGAGTCAGCCGGCAAACCCCTGCCGGGACTTTGCGACAATCCCTGGTAATATTTCTAACAGCGCATCAACCTCGGCAACCGTATTCAGCCGACTGAGGCTGATCCTGAGCGTTCCGTGCAAAAACGACTCCGGAATATGCAAGGCTCGCAAAACGTGCGAAGGGTCAAGATCACCGCTATGGCATGCGGAATGGGCG
>MGTA01000030.1:1967-3168 GCA_001799225.1 Deltaproteobacteria bacterium RIFOXYD12_FULL_50_9 | reverse complement strand
GGAATCCTGCTCCTGATTCCCGCTTCAAGCCGGTCCCGCAGGATCCCGACCTTAAGCCGATAAGCGGCCGGCTCCTGACCAGCCAGCTCACAAGCCTTGCCGAACCCGACCAGGCCGGGAACATTCTCGGTGCCGGCCCGCCTACCCTTCTCCTGACCGGCGCCCCTTATCAAGGGCGTGCAAGGCGCAGTCCGGCTGACATACAAGGCCCCAACGCCTTTCGGGCCATGCAGCTTATGGCCGGCAATCGCCAGATAATCAACGGGCCAGGCACTGAGATCAATCGGCTCCTTGCCGGCCATCTGCACCGCATCGCAGTGGAAGAGCACACCCCGCTCCCGGCAAAGAACAGCAAACTCCTGCACCGGCCAGACAACCCCGGTTTCATTGTTGGCAGCCATGAGAGAAACCAGCGCCGTATCCGGTCGGATTGCCGCAGCCAGTCGTGCAATAGAGAGGCCGCCACTATCGTCCACTGCCAGGAGTTCAACATCGTAATCCAGGGCGGCGGCCAGATACTCAAGCGGTTTAAGCACCGAAGCATGCTCAACATTGGAAGTAATGATGTGTTTACGGGCCGGAGAGCCGGAAATCGCGCTCCAGATCGCCTGATTATTCGCCTCAGTGCCGCCGCCGGTAAAAACAAGCCGATCAGGATGGCAGCAGAGGAGCTCAGCAACCTGCTGCCGCGCCATATCCACGGCAGCAGCAGCCCTCTCACCAACACGATGACCGCTGGAAGGATTGCCAAAGGCTTCAGCCAAGAACGGCTGCATAGCCTCTCGCACTTCCGGGGCTACCATGGTAGTGGCATTGTTATCGAAATAGATCTTCATGATACACCTATGCTCTCAATCAAATTGCCAGCATTCTATCCAAGGCGATGCGGGCATGGCCCGCCGTCTCTTGATCAACCTCTATCCTGTTGACGACCTGACCCTGGACCAGATTATCAAGGACCCAGAGGAGATAGCCCGGCTTGATCCGATACATGGTCGAGCAGAGACACTGGAATGGCGAAAGCGAGTGAATCTCCCGGTCCGGATAGATCTGCCCTAACCGGTTGACCAGATTGATCTCCGTACCCACGGCCCACTTCGAACCCGGCGGCGACTGGGCAATGGCATTGATGATGCCTTCGGTGGAGCCGTACTGATCCGCCCTGCTGACCACCTCGTTCCGGCATTCCGGGTGGACGATG
>MGTA01000030.1:0-1679 GCA_001799225.1 Deltaproteobacteria bacterium RIFOXYD12_FULL_50_9 | reverse complement strand
AGCCCAGGCCAACACCCGTTCGGCATTGGAAGATGTACAGACAGACCCGCCATTCCGGCCGACAAAGGCTTTTATCCGGGCTGAAGAGTTCACATAGGTTACCGGGACAATGCCGGCAGCCGGGTCGACATCAGCAAGTTCCCGCCAGGCGAACTCAACATCTTGAAGGCTGGCCATGTCGGCCATGGGGCAGCCGGCCCGGAGATCCGGCAGAATGACAATCTGCTCGGGCGCGGTCAAAATATCGGCCGATTCGGCCATGAAATGGACCCCGCAAAAAACAATATAGATGCTGTCACGGGCCTGGGCTGCAATCCTGGCCAGTTTCAAGGAGTCCCCCACTGCATCGGCAAAACGATAGACGGCATTCTGCTGATAGTGATGCCCGAGGATCAACAGCTTGCGGCCAAGCTCCTGCTTCCGCTCAGCTATCCTGCCCAGGAGATCTTCCTCGTTACACTCAAGATATTGCGCGCCGATCTCTCTCTGCTGTGAATCAACCATGATTTTTTCTACCGACTTATAACTGTTTCAGTCTGTTCGCCTTGCTAAAAAAGACGACTTGCCAGAAACAGTTCTCTGACAAGTCGTCAAAACAATAGCAACAACAGCAAATCTACCTGACTACCTTTACCCAGATGGCGCAGGCACCTTTATCACCATCCCCTTCGCCGAACTTAACGCTGTCACCCTCGGCCACCTGATCAAGGGTGAGATCCTTCAGGGCATTCTCATGAAAATAGATCTCCTGCCCTTGGGGTGTAGCAATAAAACCGTATGCTTCTCCAGGGAAGATTCTTTTAATCACCCCTTCGCCCGACCCAGAGATGCTCTCCTGGACCTTGACGGTCTGCCGACGCTTGCGCTGCAACTCTTTCAACTGTAAACCAAGGGTATCAAAGGCATCGACCAACAGGGGGGGCAAGGTTTCACCTTTGCGCTTTACAACAACCGTGTCATTCGGCACGGATGCAACCACACGGAGTTCGAATCCGCCGGTCTTGTGATGCGTTGTTCCCTCAATCGTGACACGAAGATGATGCACCAACCCCGGATGATGCCGGGTTAATCGCTCCTTTTCTTCCTCTATTTTTTCAGACCAACTTTTCCGAATTTCGACATTCCGGGATTCCACCTGAACTTCCATAGAGTACCTCCATTTAAAAATTAGGAACCGTTACGAATTAACTTGTACAATTTTAACTATTTTTTACGGCTCCTTACTCGGTTTAGTCCCCCCTTGAGGGGGATGCCGATTTAGCCACACTGAAAGACAAAATTATTTGTTTGCATCGGCGTATCCTGGTGCAACTACACCGGACTCCACAGAACACTGGCCTGCAACTCATACAACTAGGAGGCTTTAAAAAAGCACCCTGTTCTTAAAGTGTATCGCAACATTCCAGAGGTTCCAAATAATTAATATGCTCTTTTATAAAAATCACAACAAGCCATTTTAATTCTCAACTTTCCGGGTTGAAGATTTCAGGCCGACGCCCGGGCCACAAACCTGTCAACTACCCGACCAATCCGGTAGAGGGATTGTTCAAGCCGTTGCCTGCTGACAACTCCAGCATCGACCTCTGCAACCAAGCGCTCATGGCTGCGAACCACCTTGTCATGATCGTGACAGATCAACAATAGATCAACCCCGGCCATAAACGCCGCACAGGCCGCTT
>MGTA01000029.1 GCA_001799225.1 Deltaproteobacteria bacterium RIFOXYD12_FULL_50_9 | reverse complement strand
AAGAAACGCCAACGGGGATCCGGCCGCAGGGTAGCCCAAACCTCTCAGGAGCAATCTAAGTGGTAAAGCAATACAGTGTTGCCAAAATCACCCTTTGGGGGCAATCTGTCGGTGCTGTTGCCTGGGATAACGAGAAGGGATTGGCGTTCTTTGAATATGATCAAAAGTTTCTCAAGGAGGGGCTGAATATTGCCCCGCTGACCATGGATATTGCCAATGCCAAAGATGTCGTTTTTTCTTTTCCTATCCTGAATCGTGATACATTCAAAAGGCTTCCTGGGCTACTGGCTGATGTCTTACCCGATAAATATGGGAATGCGATCATAGATGCTTGGCTGGCCAGGCAAGGACGTGATGCAAGGTCTTTCAGCCCCGTAGAGCGCTTATGCTATACAGGCAAGCGAGGCATGGGGGCTCTTGAGTTTGCGCCGGATACAGTAAAAGGTCTGAACAAATCCGTTTCTGTTGAGATCAAGGAAATCACGCAACTCGCTCACAAGATTATGTCGCGCCAAGCCAGCCTTGATGTGAACCTAAACGACAACGATCCCGAAAACGAAGAAGCCATGCGTGATATTATTCGCATAGGGACTTCTGCCGGTGGAGCTCGGCCCAAGGCCATTATTGCAATGAACAAAGAGGGGCATGTGTTATCCGGCCAGGCCAAAGCCCCCAACGGTTATGATTATTGGATATTGAAACTTGATGGCGTTGCTGATCTGGAGCTGGGCGAGCCGCGAAATTATGGCCGGATTGAGTATGCTTATCACCTGATGGCCAAGGCTGCTGGAATTAAAATGACGGAATGCCGTTTACACAAGGAAAACGGCCGCGCCCACTTTCTAACGAAACGCTTTGATCGAGCCAATGGTGACAAGGTCCACATGCAGACCCTATGCGGAATAGCACATTACGACTTCAATATGGCTGGCGCTTACGGGTACGAGCAGGCCTTTGATGTTATGCGACGCTTGGGTTTGGATCATGCCCAGGCTGTTCAGCAATACAAAAGAATGGTCTTCAATGTCCTGGCCAGGAACCAGGACGATCATACGAAAAATATCACTTTCCTGATGGACAAGGAAGGCAAATGGTCGTTATCTCCTGCCTACGATGTAACATACTCGCATAACCCAAAAGGCGATTGGACAAACCAGCACCAAATGACCATTAACGGCAAGCGGGATCATTTTATCCTCGATGATCTTGTGGGGGTGGGAAAGGCAATAAAGCTTTCAAATCCCATGTTGGTTATCAGTGAGGTGTTCGATGCTGTGGTCAGTTGGCCGGAGTTTGCGGACGAAGCAGGCGTGCCGAAGGAGACCGCAGAGAATATCAAAAAGTATCATCGGTTGGAGTTAGGAAAAGGCCATTTACCAAAAAGCAAAAAAGCGAGATAGTTTCCTTTTTTCTTTATTTTGTGAGGGGGGGTTCTCAGCCAACATATAAAAAATTATTGCTTTTTATTTAATTTTTGATAAATTATCCTCATAAAAATAAAAAAGGATAATTCAAATGATCCACTATCCCCGTACCGCTCTTGCCGAAGAACTGGCGGCTGTCCTCCAAGGCAAAACCCTGTTTGGCGATTCGCATAATGGTCTATTTCTCGCTGCGCCTCGCCGGACAGGAAAATCCACCTTTCTACAATCTGACCTGATGCCTGTTTTGAAACAGCAAAGGGTGATTGTGGTTTATGTGGATCTGTGGGCTGATCAACGACGCGACCCCGGCGCATTGATGGCTGAGGCTATAGGACGGGCGCTACAGCCCCATTTGGGACATGTGGCTAAAATGGCAAAATCGGCCGGACTGGAAAGTATAAATATTGCTGGCTGGTTGAAAATTGATATCAGTAAAATAGGAAAGTTGGAAGGGGCTACCCTTCCTGATGCCCTACGCGCTCTGCATGAAACAGCCAAGGCACCGATAGCCCTGATTGTTGATGAGGCACAGCATGCACTGACAAGTGAAGCGGGCGAAGCCGCCATGACCGCGTTGAAATCTGCACGAGATCAGATCAATCGTCCCAATCAAGTCAATCTGATGCTGGTAATGTCCGGATCGGATCGTGACAAGCTACTGCGCTTAGTTAACACCAGTGGGGCACCTTTTTACGGTTCTCAGATTCAACGGATGCCTGAACTGGGGGCCGATTTTATTGCCCATATAGCACAGTTGATTGAAATTCAACGGCCAGAACTTAAGCCGGTGGACAGAGAAACTCTCTTTGAAGCTTTTCAGGTCTTTGGTGCTCGCCCACAGTTTTTCATGGAAGCATTAGGCAACACATTAAGCCCGCTTTCTGGATTGACATCTCGGTTCGAGCCTGCCGTGTTGGATGCCGCCCGGCAACGCCAAGTCGATGATGAAGCTCAAATGGAATCAGACTATTTTGGGCTCAAACCATTGGAACAGGCTATATTGTGGCGATTATTGGAACAGGGCCAACGGTTTCGGCCCTATGATGGAGAGGCACTGACTTTTTATCGAGCAAAGACTGGTACATCCGTTTCGACACAGAAAGTCCAAAATGCTCTGGAAACATTGCGGCAGCGGACTCCTGCAATTGTATGGAAATCTGCCAGAGGAGAATACGCGGTGGATGATGCCGCAATGCACCGATGGTATGCCACGAAGGTCAAAGAAAAAACTTGGCCCCCGGCAATTAATTAAAAGCAACCTGCGATCCGAATCAAAAAAGAGAAACTATTTCCTTTTTTTCTTTATTTTGCACGTGGATTGTGGTATATTAGAGGCAATTAAAGGGGAGGTGGCATTATGAAAACTGAAAAAATCAAACATCCATTAGTTAGCGATTGGATCATATTGCTTGGAATGGGATTTTTTGCACTGCCCGGAACCAAAATATTGTTTTCCGCATTAGTGTCTTATACGGAGACCGGTTTTCCGAATTTTGGAGAATGGGGCGGTGAGAGATGGCTTATAGTTATTTTGTTTCTCAGCTTCTTGACTTTGTTCTGGTTCCATTTTGTCACGAGATTTGTTGGACGTTACTTGAGATGGGAATCTAAATTTTGCAACGAAGGAGCGTGGTATTTTTCACGTCAACATATGCCCCCCAATTCAAGTGGGTGGCAAACTGATCTTGATTCAAGGGCAAAATTGCCAAATGACCATTCATCCCTTGATCCTCTATGTAAGAGCTCTTTTGATGATCTTTAAATAAAACCAAAATACCGGCAGGATAAAATTATCTCTGTCGGTATTTTGGTTTTAGCTGTTGTCCTCATAGCCTTCTTTTATTTTTTTCCGGGTCGTACATTTTTCCCATCTCCAGAAGCCCCAGGCGAAGCATTTGATTTTTCTGCAGAAGACTGATTGGTGCCAGGTTCGATAGTGTTAATCGTTGGCACGCTGTCTCTCGCCGAGGGCGTCCAAACTGTTTCATTATTACCATCATCCAGTAAAGTCTTGCCGATAGTTCTAGAAAGGTTATGTAATGGGCTTCCAGTCGTACTATTATTACTCGAACCGGCATATTTGTCTGCAAGGATCTCCCCTGTGGCATTAATTTTCCCCGTGCCCATATCTGGACTGACAAGCTGTTCCTGCGGTTTCATGGAAATATTTCCAGGTGTAGGTGTCCGAGTATCTGCTCCCAAAGCTAGCTTCACATTATCGCTGTTTATAAGAGCTGCTTGATTTGTATTTATATCGGTCTGCTTCTGCTCAATAAACGCCGGCACACCAGCATTATCCATCATGTTTTTTTCTGCATAGGCGCTGAGTCGTGCTGACATTCCGCTATTATGTGCAGTTTGGTTTATAAAATTCGCAGCCTGCATCATATTTCCGTCGAAGTCTCTATTGGCGACTTCTCTGGTAGCCGCAAGTACGAGATTGGCCTCAAAAGCAGCGCTATCAGTAACGCGGTTTTGGGCTTCTTTCAGGTAAGAAGCCGATTTTGTAGCTCCAATATTCTGTGATGCCTGGACTCCGAATGTTAAATTATCAGTATTTTGCATTGTATCGGATAATGATTGTGTTCGGACCCTCTGAATATTGTTTTGGAGTGTTTCTGCTTCTTCCTTAGTCAAGCTCACAGTTGATCTCGTCCCATCTGAAGCAGTAGTCGATACCTTATAGCCTGCACCAGCCTTGATAATTCCACCTGTAAACTTATCGAGGCTAACTCCACCTTCGGCAGAAAGTGCTTTTTGAAGTTGCTGATCATGGATCCCTTGAACCATTGACCCGTCTTTGATAGCCTTTGAAAAATTCTTCGATTCGGAATTTGAAAGAGAAGTCTGGAATTGCTGTGCATGAGAGTTAGAATCAGCATGCGAAGCCGCATAAGATTTTAGCGCACTATAATTTTCAGTGGAACTCATGCCTTCCGCACCTTTGGTTATCATAGAATTCTGAACTTGGTGCCCCATACCCAACTTGGAAACATTAGCCATCTTCACTGATGTGAAAACTTCTTTTCCGTCAGCACCCGTTACAGAAGTTGCCGCAATAGCATCACCCTGTTTGTATTGTGAAGTAGTAATTCCACTTGGCCCTGTCTGGGATGTTTTAGTAATCCCGGTAATTGGGTCAGGTGCAGACGCAGCTGTAGAAGCTCCTGTCGCCCCCATAACACTGGTCTTGCTACCGTCACGATTCACAAACGAACCTTCCGAGCTCTTAGCTGCCATAAACTCTTGACGGCTCCCTGTTCCCCCAGCCTGTTGATATCCTTGATACTGCGCGTCAAAGCCTGCTGTATTGGCCTGTGTTGCCATATTCCTGGCAGTTGTTCCACCCCGTGACATCTCACCAAATTTATTGCTGTTCATCCATCCATCGGCCTGGGACGCATTGATCATCTGTTCTTTTGCCTGGGCATGCCCTTCTGGAGTCAACGTCCTCGCTGCAGCCTGCCCACCGCCCGCAACAGCACCTTGCAAATTACCAGAGATCATGGCCAGAGCGTGACCACCAAACTTCACCAGCATGGTAGTAAGAAAGCTGGCCAGCATGATACTCGATCCACGGATCATCCCAAACATACCCATGATCTTTGTGGAATTCTCTGGGAAATTCAGACAGGTGGCTAACCCCAGACCGCTTTGCCGTATATCTTCCATTGCTGTAGTGGCGTAATCCATAGCCGCTCCATGTACGATGGCATCAGCAATGCCCCAGGTTGTCAAAAAAACAAAAAATCCGGCCATTGCTCCCAAGCCTTTTCCACAAAGTGGGGTTGGGATAAAAAGCACAAGAAAAGGGATCAAGCCAATGGCAATAGCTGTCATGATTGCCCGCATGATAGGGAGCCATTCGTTAAGCGAAGAAGCCATACCCATACCAGAAGAAACGATCTGCCTATTGCCCTGTAATGCCATCGTGACGTTGGGATCTGCCTTGCTGATCACCTCATAGATAATTTGAGAAATAAACCCTTGGCGTACCAGATCTTCTGGTTGTGCGCTAATCCCCGTAGTAGACAATAAAGTGTTGCTCATAAGATCCTTGCACTTTTGAAGTTCCAAAGGTGAAGCGGAGTTGTATAAAGTGGCTCCGCAAACAGCTTTTAGAGAATCCGCATAGGTCGCTGGAGCACTTAAAATCGCATTAAGGCTGGTCCATGAGTCTGCACATGTCGTAGTGACACCCGCTTTGTTTGTGCTATCATAATAGACGGTATAAATTGCAGGATTATTTGCTTTTGCAAATTCTGTAAGATAATTAGTTGTGGTATAGGTCACGGCATCAACATCGAAAGTTGTTCCCGGCAGAGTCATTTCAAACATGACACAATCTTCCATATATTGAGCCAAACTTTGTTGTAGATAATTATTTTTAACAGACGCGTTCATGGCTTCTTTGAGTGCTGTGAAACCTATCCCCCCTGCCCCTTCTTGGTATTTTGAACCAGGAACACCCGCTGTATCGATAATGTCAACAAGACCACGTTCGATTTTGTTAAGTATCCCCGCAGTAAACACAACACCGTTTGGTATTCCTCCAATTGTCTGGAACCGGTTGAGAACCGGGTCATAGACCGTGATATTTCCTTTAGGGACAAACAATGCCAAGTAAATCATCACTCCGCCAAGGATGGGGTAAACCCAGCTTAACGGCATTAACCTGGCGCCAGTCGCACTTTTCAGCATAAAGGAAAAAAACGCAGCGACAATCCCGAGTATAATTATCGAGAAAAAAAGACCCTGATACCCACCATCAGCAAAAATAAGTGATATCTTGGTGAAGGCTTGGGCAACTGGCCCAAACCCGTTGTAGGTGTAAAATTCTGCATCCATGGCGAATGCGGACTGAGCCCAAACAAAGAAAAAACCTATGGTTAAAAGAGAGGAGGAAATAATGAATGTTTTTTTCAATTTATTACCCGTTTCGCAAGGCCCGACCCATATCTTTTAGACAGGTTCTTAAAAAGCATTTGGTCAGTCGATTGAATTTGTCCAAGCAAGTTTAAGATCGTCATGTGTTCAGTAATGGCTGCCGCATAACTTTGTTTGGCAAGACTTTGTTGCCGGTATATTCTTTCAGTCATGTGCCTAATTTGGTCTGCTACTCCATCACCAAAAATATCAGGGTTGCAAGTCTCTGGTTCAGCTGAACCAATTGCCGTACCTTTTTTTATTATGACCTCCTCAACTTTGCTGGCGATAAACTGACATCGCTCCAACAGATCAGACATCATCCCCAACGCATATGCGCGGGTAGTTATATCTCCGATTTGCGACAAGATGCTATTTTCTCTTCCTGTAGCAATGGCATTCTTTAACAATAACCCGAGAGATAACGGACTATTTTGGATAAATTTTTCCTCAACACTCCCCGCTGATAGAGATTGTTTGGCCTTCATTTTGGCTGTAATTTTTATAATTTCTTTCTGAACATAGCTGTTGATGTTCGCATTGGTATCAGCAATTACTGCACAATTGCCGTCGGCATCCTTAGCGAAGGTTTTTCCTATCGTAAAATTACTAACATCGTCCTTTATATTCTCTGGACATGGGGAAACATAAGACACGGAATAATTCTTCTCGGAACTCTCAATCTTAATATCTCCCACCATTCCTCGAATCAAATCAACATATGCCTGGGACAGACCGAGCTTTCCGACACCGACATTATCCAACATCAATCCCTTATCTCCAAGCAAGGCTTTAAAGTCAGCAGAGCACCCAGAAACAAGACTTTCTGTTTTTTCTTTAGTTACTTTACCTCCGGCAGATGCTGTATCGGTTTTGACTTTATTCCAAAGATCTGAGATACCTTGCCCTAAATCAAACCTCTCTACGGCTTCACCAAGTTTTTTGCCACTTTCGTCCGGATTACTGGCAAAATCCTTTACTTTGGCTACTACCTCTTTCCCCGCCGTACAATCGTTTAGCTGCAGACCATTTAACTGATTGGCAATTGATTCAAATCCCTTAATCGCAGTAGAGCATGGCTCACATAGGGTATTCAAGGCCAGGTCAAATGCAACCGCACCAGCGTTCATCATTATTTTTTGGAGCTTTTCAACCAGATATTGAAAATCAAGAAATGATAACCCACCCGCAAACATATCAATACCGCCGCAACCACCCTTGACACGAGGGACTTCCACCGTGACAGGATAATCATTGCCGTTGGGGAAGCGGGCATTGAAAGAGCCGCCTGAATAATACCCCCGCTTCTGGCCTTCAAAATGACTCCCGCTGGTGGATGACTTTTGGGCAACCCATTCATCCACCCAACCGGTCGCAAAAGCTGATGCCGGTAAAGTTAGTACCATGGCCACAGCAACAATTTTTAGATATTTCTTTTTAGAAAAAGGCATTAGGGCAACCTCGTTTTTTTCTGTTTTGACTGATTTAGATTATTTTGTAAGATTGCTTTCGGATCACCCCCATCGCTCTTCTGATAATCAAAAGTCGAATATTCTTCTGGAGTGATCTTCCCGCCCAACAACCTCACTCCTCGATAAAGCTTCTGCTCAATCGCATCCATTGAAGCAACCCCTACCGAGACAGGAAGATAATTGTCTTTGCCCTTACCTATCAGAAGCAAAGTCGGTGTGGTGGTTATATTGAACCGGACGGCGATATCCGGATTTTCTCGAATATCCAGTTCTTTGATTGGCCAGCCGTATTTATCATTAAAAAACCGGAGGATATTTTTTTGCTTGTCACAGAAAGAGCACCCCTTCTGTGTAAAAAATAGCAATGCATGATCACCTTGAGCGTTGGCGATTGTTGATTGAACCTCTTTGTTTTGCATTTGTGTTTTGGCAATTTGACCGGGCGTAACAGTGGGAGCAGTGGCATTCATATCAAAAGAGGTGTACTTCTGAGTGACATATCCGGCGACATTAGCGTAGGCTACAGACTTACGACGAGCAATATCCTGCATAGTGTAATACTCGACCACGTTCTGTTCGGTAGGGTACTGGACCGCCTTTTTTTGGAAGTCTTTCAGCAATGCTTGAAAATCATCTGGGTGCATATTCCAGAGATCGTCCATGGTGTGATTTTCCATTGTGGGAACTGGCCGAGTCTGTTTCTCTGGAGGTGTTATTTCTTTAGGTATATCTTCTGGCTCAACTTTCGCAGGGGGATCTTCATACCAATACCAACCTTCTTTTGCCCGGTCGTAATAGTTTTTTGAAGACTCTTTCCCCTTCACATCTGCCGCATACGCATTGGTGCAAGCGAACAGCAGCATCGTGAAAAAAATAAGGTATTTTAACATCGATATTTCCAGCCCGGGTTTAGATTTAAAAAAGAGGGGTCGCCTTTGCAACAACGTCCTGTTCAGTGATGAACCCGTAATATTTGCTATCAAAGCTTCTAAAATGATGACCTCGAACAAAAATCTTCCCATTGGGAATAATGCCAGTAAATAAAAATTGAGGTAGCGGATTGCCGGTGCTATCTGTGGGTAATGCACTCCCCATGGACACCCCATTACAAAAAAATTCTGTCCCTTGCTTTGTCAGAGTATCCCCACCGACACAACCAACTTCTTTGATCATTTTGGTGATCCCCCTATATTTTTCTTTCCAGGGATGATCCTTATTGAAAAGCAGATAGTTGCCCTTCTTAATTTCAGCTATTGACGGAACATCAGTCATCCAAAAAATTCGGTGTTTGACTGAATCTGTTAAAGTGATAGTAATTTTGGACGGAATGTATATCCCTGCCAAGAATCCCACCGTGAAAATTATCAATGACTTAATTTTTTTGGCGCGAGTCAGCTTCTTTTCAAACACCCAGCCCCGAATCGACTCAAGGGACAATTTCGGTAGTCGCATTTCTTAGCACCACGTCTTTAAGGATAACCAGCGTATTCTTAGAAACCTTGTCAATAGCCACTTCGACCTGATCCAAACTCTTTACAAGTTCTTCTCCTGTAATTTTGCCATTAGCCAACAGGACTCTTTGTTTGGCCAAAAACCCCTGTAAGTCCAGGACGGCCACCTTCTGGGCAAAAAAGGCATCATAGGTGGCTATAGCCCCGACAGAGCAAACAACATTCAAACACAACGACAGGGCCAAGATTTTCAAAGGCGAGTAAGGTTCTGAAGTTTTCTTTTCAGGTACGAGTGGCGCGTCAGGTTTTTGTGGCGGGGATATTATTTTTTCTTCCAAAGGTGTTCTCCTAAAAATGATGGGGATAAAGAAAAATCTGGTCTTATTTTCTTTTCTCAGGACATCATGTGTTTCAGGAAAAAAATGATTTTTTTATTTAGATTCTTGCAATCCGATTAAAGTCGGATTATTATCAAATGCGCCGTAAAACCTCGGCGTTCAGGCCGGGGAT
>MGTA01000028.1:4813-12214 GCA_001799225.1 Deltaproteobacteria bacterium RIFOXYD12_FULL_50_9 | reverse complement strand
AAAAGCCAGGTGATATACAATCCGAAGATGAGTAACAGGCCTAATTCAAGGAAAACCACCCAGGCCGGCCTGGCGATAAATTTTTGGGATAATATGTTGGCGACAGAGTTGGCAACCACCTCAATGCCGGGGAGTTGAGCAGATACCGGAGTAACATAGCTGTCACCTATGCCGGGAGCTGTTGGGCCGATTACAACTATTTTGTCTTTAAAATTAGATGGTTGAATCTGGTTTTTAAATACTTTGCTGAACTTGGTTTGATGAAAAGAGATGTTCGGGCCGCTATTCCAGACAATCTGGGTCCGCATCTGCGCATCAATGGCTGGAACCTTAATTGTTGTAGAGGGATTTAACTTGATTTGAATCTCTTCGCCGAGCACAACTCTAATATCTTCACTCTTCAATCCTTTAAACGCCTTGACGATAGCAAATGGAAATGATGGGAAGTAGATATCTTTGAGATAGCCGAGCACATGGATCTGGTTTCTGATCGAGCCATCATTGTCAGGAAACAGATTGAGGTGGCCAATCTGCACGGCGTTAATGGCAAAGCTCGGTAGAAGAGGTTTGACTTTGGAGGCTCTGATCAGAGCGGCTTGGGCCGCAGTGTTATCGAGGCCGGATAAATTCTTGAAGGCGTTGCCGGAGATAAAATCGGGTGCCTGCTTGTCAACCGCCTCGCTTTGCATATCAAAATAAATTGGCAGAACCACATTCCCGGCTGACTTAATGACGTTGGCTAACTTTGTATCATTATCCAGATCAACTATCGCTTGTTCCAGCTGGGTTTGGAAGTTCTGCCAGGGCTCGCCAGTCGGCAGTTTTAGTGCCCGGGCGCTCTCCTTAAGCCCTTTCAGCGCTTTTAATCCGGCGCTCTCCTCCGGTTCCGGGAAGACGATGTTGAGAGCTACTACCCTTGCTCCGGCTTTCGCCAGATTTTCAATCGCGGTTGCCAGGATATTTCTCGGCCAGGGGAAACGGCCGAGCTCGGATAGATCATCATCGGATATTACGACCAGTTCAATATCAGGATTTTTTTCATCCTGCATATTGATGCCGGTTCTGAGGTCAAGAGTTTTCATCTCCAGGGACTCAGTAAAATCACCGACCCCAGTAATCGATATGAAGAGAAATATGAGAGTAAGAACTCCTCCAATCAGCCAGTCAGGAATGGTTCTCTTGATTTTTATCATGGCTACTCCTCACTGTAATAAAAAAGAGGGCAAGGCCAATACCGGCCTTGCCCTTCGGTGTACATATAAGAGGCAGAATCTGACCTTTACTGGTTATTCGCCAGCTGCCAGAAACTGCAGAGCCTGTTGGGCATCGGGCAGAAGAGAACTGTCCGGATAGGTAGTAAGGAATTTGTCGAATGCCGCGCGGGCGGCCTCTTTTTCCCCTTTGTCGGCATATTCAAGGGCTTTCTGGAAGGCTTCGATCTCCTCGGCCGGGGCTGAAACAGCTTTTTCATCGGCCCCCTTCCAGTAGAGATCGACACGCTCCTCCTTATCGCCGCGGACACCTCCGACCACCGTCTCCTTCGCGACATTCTTCTTCGGGATGATCTGTTCGATCTTGGCGCGAACTCTGTTCCAGAAACTTTGTTTGGTCGCACCAGGTTCATCTGCCTGGGCAACGGAGCAGCCCAGCAACACAGCCAGACACAACGCTATGTATTTTTTCATGATCTCCTCCTCCTACCTCTATATTCTATCTCGATAATCCTCTGATTCTTTAGTTTACTCATAAAACGCTTTGCAGTTCAAGAGACAACGTTCGGTATTGTTGAGCAACGTTCTGATCAAGTGCCTGGGCCTTTAAAAAAGCCTCTTTTGCCTTGTCAAGCTGGGAAAGACTTCGGTAGCAGCGGGCCAGATTGACCCAGATCAGCGGGTCTTGCGGGTCGTTTTCCCCGGCAATGTTATAGGCGGCGCATGCTTCCTCAAGACGGTTCAGGATAAAATAGATATTGCCGGCATTGTTTTGAGCTGCGGCATTGCCTGGTTCAGTCGCTATAATTTTGACAAAGGCGACCAGCGCCTCTTCGGCTTCGCCGGCCTTAGCATAAATGATACCAATTTGCAGCAATGCCTGGGTGTCGGCCGGATTGGTCGCCAACCTGTCAAAATATTTGCGGCTGTTCAGGCGAGTGCTGAGCTTGCGAATCGTGCGGAAATCATCAGGGAATTTGCCTTCAATATTAGTACGGCTGATTTCCGGCGGCCGCCAGGCGACATTGGGCAGGGAGGCGGGCTTGAAAGTGCCCCAGCCGCCCCGGATATCTAGCAGGGTCAGACTTTTTTTGTCCATCCACTTTAAGTAGGTGCTGCTGCCCTGTTCCCACGCCCTGACAAAAGGGCCACCGACCAGAGTTGTCTCTACCGGTATCCATAGCTGGTTGTCGTAGATGATGAACAGGTTGTTCATGGTATCTGTTTTTTCATCAGCCTCTATGCCGGTTGCCAGCATCATGAACATGTGTCCCGGCACTTCAACGACCAGAGTGCGGATACCCAGACTTTCCAGCGCGGCGCAATAGAGAGCGGTCAGATCGTCGCAGTCCCCGGATTTACGTTGCAGGGTTTCACGCGGATATTGAATATAGTCGACCATATCTATTTTCCCCGAGGTTACCTGGTAGGGGTTGCTGGGGTCCTGCATGTAGGTCAGGCCAAGCAGGCTCAGAGCATCAAAAAGTGCTGCGGCCTGCTGGATAATTACCGCATTTGTTCCGAACTGACTGACTACAGCACGCGTAAAATCGAGGATCAGCGGATCTTTTGGGGTAATAAATGTGGCGAAGCGGTCTCGAACGTCCCACATCAACCGGTGTTTCTCATAGATGGTAATCGTATGGTTACGGTTAAAGGTTTTCAGTTGGTTGTTCTCGAAATAGGTTGCCTTGATTTCGGTCTGGACCGGGGTGTCCTCGGTGACCGTCAGGATATTATTGTTGAAAACCGCTTTGAGAACGAATTCCTGGCTCATGTCCGGGCCCAGTTCAAGGATCTCTGTTTCCCAGGGGAAGTCCATCATGTCTTTAATGGTGAATGAGAGTTTCAGCTTTGAAATAGGGTCGCCCAGGTTGTTAGTAATCTTGATTTTGCCAAGGCCGCGCTCCTCATAGAGCTTGTATGTGTTCGAAAAGATATTGGACATTTCGATGACGTTTATTTCGACCGGCGGCTTTGTCGCGACAATGGTGGTAGCGGAGAGGGCAGTGACCGGGCTCTCCTCTTCGTCGATGCTTACTGCGGAAACCATATAGTTATAAGTGGTGTTGGGTGAGAGTGATTTTTCGATAAACGTCGGGGTGAGAGACTTGCCGACCAGTTTACGTTCCTCTTTGACTTGGCGATAGATGAGAAAGTGAGAGAAAAATCCGGCTTGATTGGCATCCCAGTTGAGAGTTACCGACCACTCCTTGGTTTGAGCCGTCAGACCGCCTGGCGCTGTCGGGACGTAAGTATTTGGAGTAGCGCTGACAATGTTGTCGCTGGAGCATTGATTACCGCTTTCGGCAAGCGCTGTAAGCAGATAGTAGTAGATCTGTTTGGGTTTGACATCACGGTCGTTATAGCGCTCTTCTTTGACCTCCGCCAAGGTGGTGAACGGTCCGTTCTCCTGCTCGGACTTGGAGATGCGATAGGTGATGCCGTAAGGCTCCGGATTTTTCTGCCAGGTGAGGGCGATGGTTCGCATGCCTGGTGCAGCACTGAATTTTACCGGTAGGCTTGGGGTGAGCACGGTTGTAAAGATCTGAATCCGGTTGTTGCCGGTATCGGAGACGGCAAAGCTGTTGTCGGTCATACCGGTAATGGCGGTTGGTTTGTGCAGGTCTCCACTCTCATTGCCGGAGCAGCTGAACTGGCGGATAAGTTTGCCGGCAGTGGAATATACTTTGATGTTTTTTGTCCCGGCATCGAGAACTTGGACCTCCTGACCGTTTGCATAGAGATCGACTGGATCATCCAGGTTTTCCGGTTCTTTTTCTTTGCCGCCGAAGGCAAGCAACACCTGGCCGGACGCAGAGAAGGCGGTTATCAGTTTCGAACCCTTATCGAGAACGTAAACAGTGTTGTCGGGGCTGACGCTGATAGCGATAGGGGAGTCAAGCGGTAACCCATCTTTGCCGGTGCTGAAGGCATTCATGAAAACGCCTTCGGCATTAAAGGTTTGCACCCGGCGGTTGCCGCGGTCGGTTACATAGATGAGACCGTCACTTGAGATAGCAATGTCTGTAGGTTTAGAGAAGTTGCCGGCCCCGCTGCCGGATGACCCGACGGTCAGCAAGATTTTACCTTGACGATCAAGTTTCAGCAGTCGTTTGTTGTTGGAGTCGACAGCCCAGAGAGACCCGGTGGCATCGACAGCCAGCGCGTTTATAGTGCTGGCCGGCACGGTCAGGGTGCCGACTGTTTCACCATCCTTGAATAGCAGAATGTTTTTGGTCTCTCGATCAATTGCATAAAGGGTATTCTCTTTGTCGTCCCAGGCAGTTTTCTCGGCAACAGTTACAATTGAGCGCAGCCAGCGTACCGAGGTGGGCGGCGGCGGACGGCGCCAGTCCGGATATGGTTGGCCAATTTCCAAAGCAAAGGCCTGAACAAGACCGCGTTTGCGGTCAGCGGCATAGACATTTCCTTTATTGTCCGCGGCCAGGCCTGTTATAGTTGTGAATTGCGCCCGGCCATCGCCAAAAGATCCGAAGGAGAAGAGGAGTTTGTTGTCGAAGTTAAATTTTTTGATGCTGTAGCTGTTGGTTTCGGCAAGCAAAAAGCCATCGGATGTCATGGCCAGGGCAGCGGCCTTGACTATCGGCGGCAGTGCTTCAACGAATTTGCCGGCTGCCGTAAAGATTTTCAGGCGTTGATCGTCGGCATCAATGATGTAAAGATGTCCTTGAGGGCCGACAGCAATAGCGATTGGCTCACTCAGTTGTTTTTCGGGCGGGACATCACGGCCGTCGCCGTTGAATGAGTTCAGAAAGACACCGTTGGCGCCAAAGACCTGGATGCGGCCGTTGTCGGTGTCAGCGACATAAACGACATTGTCATGCACCGCAATTGCTTGTGGGGATTTAAACTCTTTGGCATCACCACCCTTCTCTCCGAAGCTGTAAAGAAAGCGTCCTTCCATATTGAAGACCGCTATGCGCTGCAGGTCGCTGTCCGTCACATAGATGGTATCCCGGTTTACGGCGATTCCGGTCGGATTTTTTAGAAGTTGCTTGCCGTTCGCATCCGTGGCGGCCAGGGTCAGAACCTTTGCCCCGGTCTGGTCAAAAGCCATAACCGCCCCATCGCTCTGGCCGACATAGATTCGGCCTTGCAGGTCAACGGCCAACGCCTGGGGCTCATTGGCTTTGTACTCACCGGCCATTTTCATTTGGGGAATGATGGGGGAGCTGGACGGCAGAGGAGCCTCGCCACAGCCTGCAAGGGTCAGGATAACCAGTAAGAGAGACAAAGTATTTCGCATAAAGCTGCTCCCTGGAAAAATTAGAATGTTAAGGATGTATTTACTACTATAACACGGGGTGGTTGTATCGTAAATATCTCAATGTAAAAGTGTACGTTCTTATCCGGCAGGAAAGGGTGCTGGGAGCTATTTGGTTGTCCGATCAAAGACCCCGTCCCAATCCTCAGGAGGAGGGGCTTCCAGGAAGTGATCACAGCGCGCCAGATAAAGAAGTGTGGGGGTGTCGCGCGGCATATCCGCCAGTATTGCGGCAAATATGGACTTTGCCTCAGCAAACCGGCGCTGTCGGTAAAGCTCGAGTCCTTTGCTGTATTCGCTGATTTTGATCCTGTTCTCCCGGGAAAGAGGATCACTGGTCTTGCCCAGAAGTTCATAGATAGTAATGGGCACTGATTTGCCAACTACCCGGATGCGGTCAAGCTCGCGGAACAAAAATTGTTCTCCGGCTGCTTGTCGGGTCATTTGACTTGCCAGTATATCCACTCCGTAATATTTGGCGGTTCCTTCAAGCCGTGATGCCAGGTTGATGGTATCGCCGATGACCGTGTACTCCATTTTTTTCCCTTGCGCGCCGATATTGCCGGCAATCGCCTCGCCGGTGTGGATACCGATTCTAAAGAAAAGGCTGGGGACATTGGCGGCCTGCCATTTCTGCTGCAGGCGTTTCATGGTTTCGGCCATGGCCAAGGTGCAGGCCATAGCGCGTTCAGCATGATTTTTCTGGGGGAGCGGAGCGCCCCAGTAAGCCATGATCCCGTCTCCCAGGAATTTATCGACTGTGCCGTCATGGTCCATGATCACCCGGGTCATGGCGTCAAGATACTCGTTTAAGGTTTTGAGGACCAGATAGGGATCAACCGACTCGGAGTAGGTGGTAAAGCCGCGCAGGTCGGAAAATAGAATGGTGATCTCCCTGGAGTCACCGCCGATTTTAGCACTGCCGGGGTCGCTGACCAGCTGGTCAACGATCTTGCTTGAAACATATGAGGAGAAGATGGAGCGGATCTCGCGGGCATGGCGGTCAAGAACAATAAAACGGTATGAGAGAGAAAGGATAAAGCTGATCAGCATACTCACCAGAGGGTATATGATCCCGAGCCAGGCGCCGTTGAGGAAGAAAAGATACACAAGCCCCCAGTGGCATGACATAACCGCTACCACCAGCGGGACAGCCAGGATCGGTTTGAGTCTGGCGGTTATCGTAAACACCGCCGCCCCCAGGCAGATGATGAAAAACAGGTCGGCAAGCGCCTCCAGGCCGCTCCTGCGGATAAAGGAGCCGCGGATGATGCTGTCGGCAATATTGGCATGGACCTCAACCCCGGGTGAGTTGGTATGGAAGGGGGTGACCCGCATGTCGTAGATCCCCAGGGCAGTGGCGCCCATGAACAGAATTTTGCCGCGCAGGTTTTCGGCCGGCACTCGGCCGCGCGATACGTCCGAGAATGAGAAGCGAGGGTAGATCCCGGGTGGACCGATGTAGTTGATCAGCATCATGCCCTGGGCGTCAAGGGGGATTGTGCGGGTCCCTATATTGATCGAGTAGTCATCAACCCGAAAAGCGGTTTCTCCCAGACCGGCCATAGCGCCGGACAGGCCCAGGGAAGGAATGGTTTTGTCCTGGTAGGAGAGGACCAATGGCGTTTGGCGGTTTACTCCATCCTCATCGGGTTGGAAGTTGATGTGGGCTACAGCTTTGGCCCCTTGCGTCAGTTCCGGCAGGCTGGTGACCATGTTTGTAGGTTTGCCGGAGGGGGCATATTCAATGGCGGAAGCCAGAGTGACTATCTTGCTGCGCTGCATGGCAGCCGCGAACTCCTGGTCTGTGGCCGGATCCTCTTGCTCAGGGAAAAAAGCGTCCATGAGCAGGGCTTTGGCGCCGGCGGCTGTTACCTGGTCAATCAGTTGGGTATAGTTGCG
>MGTA01000028.1:2444-4807 GCA_001799225.1 Deltaproteobacteria bacterium RIFOXYD12_FULL_50_9 | reverse complement strand
AAACGGGAATCGGCCGAGCTCAGCCAGGGTTTTTTCATCGATGGCAATTATGGCGATGTCGCGATTTGGCGCTATCGCCCCGCGCAGAGTCTTGAAGCGCAGATCGAAGGTTTTGGCCTCAAAGCTTTCGAGCACTGCAGATTGTTGATAAAAAAGGACGATAACAAAAAAAATGGAGAAAAACGCCAGGCTGAGAGAGATGAGTTTGTGTCTGGTCATGGCCCTTATCTGCCTAAAGGTTCATCCTGTGGGACCAGCAGAGGTCGCGGCTACAGACATGAAGCTCTTAGGGTTCACAGGGTGGCCTTTGTGGTGAATCTCGTAATGGACGTGCGAACCGGTAGTGCGACCGCTGTTGCCAAGCAGGCCGATGATCGTACCCCGTTTCACCTTCTCGTTGTTTTGCACCATTATCTTCTTGAGATGACAGTACATAGTGACAAAACCGTTGCCGTGATCAATCTCGACAAACCAGCCGTAGGTGCCATGATAACCTCGATCTTTAACCCTGCCATCGGCTGTTGCCTTGAGTTTGGTGCCTATGGAGCCGCGAATGTCAACCCCCTCATGAAAAGCCGGACTGTCATTGAGCGGATCTTCCCGGCGACCGAAACCTGAGCTGATTTCGCCGGCAACCGGAGCGCCCAGTGGAATGGTCTGCACGGTTTGAATATAGTTTTCGACCTTGGCCAGAACATCTTCAGCGGAAAGGGATTGGGTCGAGAGAGATTGGAAAGCCGATTGTCTGATGAAACGACCGCCGCGGTTTTTATTGCCTTCAAGCGCTTTCATCCTGACGCCGGCCGCGTTCAAAATCGAATCTAAGATCTTGTTTTTCTCGTCAAGTTTACGGACAGTATCCTCTAGAAGTTCCTTTTTCTCACGGTCAAGCGTTGAGACCTCCTCGTGGAGAACGCTGTTGGCGGCGTGGGATTGGGTGAGGTCGCCAACCAGTCTGGTAACGGTAGTAGTAGATTGCCAATCGTTGAGGAACAGCTTGATACCGGCAAAGCCCAGGCAGCAGAGGATAATGAGCAGCAGAGCAGAGCCCCGCAGGATTCTTTTGAAGCAGGCTTTTGAGATGACTATTGTTTTGGCTAAACCTTCTTCACTGAATAGCGTAATATGTAGTTTTGTTTTCATAGGGGATGTCTCCACGAACGCAGATAACGAGATCTAAAAAACATTGAACTCATTGTTGCTGCGTTGTTTTTCTATCAGGATGGTCGACATTTTTGCCGTGGATGTTACTCAGAAAAATAAGGCGGCGGACAAGGTCGAAAATTGCTCATGTTTATGATTGACCGGGGTTGAAGTTCAGCCGGTCAGTCCTGATAGGGATACTGAAATATACGCGTCAAGGGCAGCGCGCTGAAAATTTTAGCCAAAGATATCTGGAAGTTACAGAGATCTTATTTGGATTAATTATTTTTAACACCCTTATTATATAGTTGATAGCGGATTATATGTCAAGTGATAGAAGTAGTGCGTGTATACTTGATCTTGGCTTTCAGGCCGTTCCATGACTGTTGGACTGGTGCTTGGTTGAACCGGCTTAAAAGGTCGTTTGCAGCTCTAGGTAAAAAACCACATCCGGTGCTGTATTGACCATGATATCTTCAGCCACGTTGATGGTGAGGGTCCAATTTTTGTAGAAATGCAGCGCACCGCCCATGTTGAGCTGGATCGATCCCTTTCCCAGCTCATCCAGGTCGCTCTCATAGAATGGGGTGTGACCGTCGAATTGGATCTTGAGGTCAAGCCATTCCCAGATTGCCCAACCTGCCCCAAGGCTGGCAAAGCCGACCAGGGGTTGCCTCCGATCAGCCAAAACCCGGCCTTTGCCGGTCAGCAGGAGGCCGCCGCCGCCGAAAATGTTCAGAGCGTTACTGCTCTCCTGACCAAAGATACTGATCCCGAGATCTGCTGCGCCACTGCCTGATAGTTTTTCTGCATCGCCGGTTGGCAGTTTGAGATATGTGCGCAAGGCAGCAGCCCGGTCCGGAGAGGAACCGGTCGGCAGTTGATAGCCGGCGGAGAACATGATGTCGCCCAGGCCGGAAGTGGAGTTGTTCAGTAGAAAACGGTCCAGGCCGTTTACCCTGTAACGGTATTCGAGGAGTTTATTTGCCCGGTTGGGCCTCTGGCCTTCCGGTAGATTGAAAAAATGGTGCCAGTTGTCGATGAAGCCGTCAAATGTGGCGGTGGTATGCGAGACATACGGGATGTCCAGGCCGATCTCAAAGGAGTTGTTGAGACCGTAGCGGAACACCCCGGTTGTCCTGTAGGTTTCGCCATCTAGTACGATCTCCTCGTTGCCGGCAGTGCTGAAGCTCAAACTGTTGGCGGTTGAGATGACGAGT
>MGTA01000028.1:1995-2433 GCA_001799225.1 Deltaproteobacteria bacterium RIFOXYD12_FULL_50_9 | reverse complement strand
CCGGTGTGTCGGTTGTGCCGGCGATGGCGGCTGCAGTCAACAACAGCGTTAACAGGCCGGCCAAGGCAATCAAGAGCAGCCGGCGGAACAGGGCCGTTGTCGTCCACCCGGTGTTCGGTTTGCAACGTGCTCTAATGAATATAACAGATTTGGTGGTTGGCTTGGGCATGCATGCAGGCTCTGTAAGGGTTTGCTCTCTTTGCTCGGGAGAGTACGGTACCCGAACAGGGCTGATTCCGCAAGTTCAACCATCGGGGTAATTGCCTTGTCGGGTAACGGGTTTTATAAAAAAAGTCTATTTTAAAAGTGCCGGAGAATGTACTATGGCATAACAATTGAGTCGTTCCGTTGCCGTCGGCCATCTCTTTGTCACCTCGGCTCCGGTCCAGGTCGCTAACTTTTACCCGCTTAGATCATTTCCGTCCGGTATTCCAGACG
>MGTA01000028.1:0-1979 GCA_001799225.1 Deltaproteobacteria bacterium RIFOXYD12_FULL_50_9 | reverse complement strand
AATAGCGTTGTTGTGTAGTGCTCCCGATGGCACGCTTCTTGATTGATTTGAGTTGTAAGGTGATCTCAGATCATATAATAAGAGGCTTTTGGGGAGGAGGAGAAAAATGGCGAAGTTGCATACTAGTACATTGAGAAGTAAGATTCTGGTCTCGACGGTGTTAATCACTACTATGTTGCTGCTGGGGCTCGGCGGTTTCATGGTAGTCAGGAGCAGGGCCAATATGAGTGCTGCCCTGGCGGCTAAAGCTGGATCACTGGCCGATCTCTATGCCAAGATCAGCGCCACCTATATCAATAATTTTGATTTTCCGGCTCTTGACCTGCTGGTGCAGGAGGCGATCAAGGACCCTGATCTGGAGTGGGTTGTTTTTCTGGACGCCAAGGGCAAGGTTCTGACGCAGAACAGTACGGAGCAGCAGTTGAGCTCAACATCCGTCCGGCTCGAAAGGGAGATCAAGGATCAGGAGGGCAAGGCGGTTATCGGCACATTAAGGTTTTGCTACAGTACTCAAAAAATGGCACGGCAGTTCAGGGGTGATCTGCTTGCCATTGGCGCGGCAGTACTGCTTGGCGGTGTTATAATTGTACTGGCGATATTTTTTGTAGTGACCAGAGCGATCAGACCTTTGCTCGGAGCTATGTCCGAGATTACCGAAAGTTCACGGAATGTCGCTTCGGGATCAGCACAGGTTACGCAGGCCAGCCAGCAACTGGCAGCCGGTGCTTCCGAGCAGGCTGCGGCTCTGCAGGAGAGTTCCGCATCACTGGAGGAGATGGCCTCAATTACCATGCAGAACGCCGAAAATACCCAGCAGGTTGAGGCGCTGATCAAGTCGGCCGGTCAGGTAGTCAATCAGTCCAACCAGTCTATGGCTGAACTGATCCAATCGATGCAGGAGATCTCCAAGGCCAGCCAGGAGACCTCAAAGATCATTAAAACGATTGATGAGATAGCATTCCAGACCAATCTTCTGGCCTTGAATGCCGCGGTGGAAGCGGCCCGGGCCGGTGAGGCCGGGGCTGGTTTTGCCGTGGTGGCCGACGAAGTCCGTAACCTGGCAATGCGCTCTGCCGAGGCTGCCAGAAATACGGCAAACCTCATTGAGGGTACGGTCAAAAAGGTCAGGGACGGTTCAGGGTTGGTGGACAAGACCAATATGGCTTTCGGCCAGGTGGCGTCCGGTGTTGGCAAGATTAATGAGTTGATCGGCGGGATTGCTGCTGCTTCTCGCCAGCAGGCCGAAGGGATCGAGCAGATCAGCACAGCGGTTGCCTCAATGGATAGCGTAGTGCAGCAGACTGCTGCCAACGCTGAGGAGTCTGCCTCATTGAGTGAGGAGATGCGTTCGCAGGCCGATAAATTGCAAACGATAGTGGATAGACTCGCAACCGTGGTCGGTAGAGGAGATCACGAAATCTATTCAGCCGACAGCGTTACAGCTTCGCTGCCCGACCCCGTCCAGGTTGCGGCCCCCCGACAATCAACCAAGGCGTTTGTCGGCCTTGGCCGCTAGCAATATTCACGGTTTTTCCGTGTTGCTGCTGCGTCGAAGTCCAGGGGGACCGGCCGGAAAAGATCATCCACTTTGAGGCGGATGCAGCTGATTTCAAGGTTTTTTTAGTTCTGTTTTAGCAGCTTTTGTTTGGAATTTCGGGCGATTCCGGCGACCTTTCCTCAAGAATTATATTGAAATGAGTCAGCACCTTTATACCTTGATTGATGCCGGGATCAGCCGATTGCGCCTGGTGGCGGTGGATGCCGACGGCCAGGAGAAACCTGCCGAGTCTCTGCCGATGACCGGGCCGATTCAAGAGGTCTTGCAGGCTTCCGTCGATTATCCAGCCATAAACTCGGCGCCCTGTTTCGTGACCGGGGAGTTCGGCAATCTGGCTGCGGCAGCCTTGTCCAGCGCCAAAGTCATTGAGCCGACTGCAGCACTCTGGGCCGCTGGCCAGGCCTTGGTGCAGGTCGAGTCC
>MGTA01000027.1:34073-34311 GCA_001799225.1 Deltaproteobacteria bacterium RIFOXYD12_FULL_50_9 | reverse complement strand
ATTTTGTGTATGTTTTTTAAATTTTTTGTAGTTTTTTGCTTTTATTTTCAAAGTTTAGTGAGAAATATTTATAATGTGTTAATTTTAGAATTATATTAGAATGGTGCAGTCAAAAATTAAACTAAGTATTAATTTCTTCGGTACCATTTTTAAAATTATTAATTGTGGTGGTAATTTTTAACATGGTTTTAAACGTTTTTACAGATGGAGCTTCTAGAGGTAATCCTGGAAAAGCAGG
>MGTA01000027.1:33502-34067 GCA_001799225.1 Deltaproteobacteria bacterium RIFOXYD12_FULL_50_9 | reverse complement strand
TGTTGCAATTTATAGAGATAAAGAGTTAATTTTAGAGCTTCATGAATATGTTGGTATTAGAACTAATAATGAAGCTGAGTATTTGGCTTTGATTAAAGCTTTACAGAAGATAAAAGAGTTAAATGAGACTTCTGCTAATATTTTTTCAGATTCGGAGTTTTTAGTAAAGCAGATGAAAAAAGAGTATAAGGTTAAAGCTGAAAAAATCGTTCCACTAAATCAAATGGCTGTAAATCTTTTGGTAGGTCTTGAAGTAAAATTTCACTGGGTGCCAAGAGAAGATAATTTAAAAGCTGACGAACTTGCAAATAAAGGAATAGATGATAATAGCTATAAAGCAAAACATGCAAAAGAGACGGGAGACTTGGGACGGGAGACTAGAGATGAAGAGAGTACGGTTTTAGGTCAAAATAAGATTGCGCGTATGGCGAATTTAATTTCTAAAGATATGAAAGATAAAAAGAACTCCGAGCTCCAATCTCTAAGCTCTACGCTCAAAGTTGATAAGGCATTTTTTGGTAAGATTAATTGTCTTAAAATTCAGATGAACTCTGAAAATGAAATT
>MGTA01000027.1:26479-33404 GCA_001799225.1 Deltaproteobacteria bacterium RIFOXYD12_FULL_50_9 | reverse complement strand
TGGCGGGGTGTTATCGATCTCCACAGTGATCTCGCGATAATCGAAATTTCCGCACATATCGTAGGCCGAAACCCTGATTTTGTACAATCCGTCCGGAACAACATCGCCCTTTTCATTCTTGCCATCCCAGATAATGCTCCGAGTTCCGGCATTAATCGTAACGCCGCTTATGATGTTAAAATTCTCTTTTTCTTTGCCTACTAAAGATCTGTCGGCAACAGATATGCCGGCAACAGATATATCCACCACCGCGAACTCATCGACGCCATAGGTGATGGTTAAATCATCAAACTGACCATCTCTGTTCGGTGAAAAAATCGCCAAGTCAGCCGCCGCAGTCACCGTTACGATTGTATCATTCACGGCCGGGACAACAACGCAGGAGGTATTTCCAACAATATCAGAAACTGATAACTGCACATCATATCGTGGAGAAGGGAGATTCGAAACTTGCCAGGTACCGAGACTACCGGATTTCGAGGGAGTCGAGGACAATTCACATGACTTACCCACTCTTATGTCATGTGGCTCAAAGTCAATAACGCCCCCTCGTTCTTTGCTTATACTATAAGACAATGCCCATGATTGAATGCTGTTATCATCGTTAACGGCTCCTTCGATGTCAACATGACCACACATCGCGGCAAATACGGCCGGATTATCTATCCTGGCCTCCGGCAGAGTACGATCAACTATGAGCTCAGCCTGATAAGCCGAACTATTGCCATCAGCAAAAAGCACTACCGCCCTGACCTGATACTTCCCTTCAGCAAGTACATTGGTGTCAAGTGTAACGCTCCCCACTCCCTGCGATCTATAATCAAACTGCCGCAACAGCTTCTGTTCATCCCCTGTGACCAGGAAATAACTGACTGTTTTTGGAGTTAACTGATAATTACCTTCAATATTAAGAGTTATATTCGATTTCCCGGATGACAGAGTGTTGCAGGCTCCAGGAGTACTATGACTTATCCCCAAACAAACCGAGAAGGAGGAGTTATTGGGAGACGACCCAGTTAGACATTTCCCAAGAGGAAACGATATGGAATTGGTTACATACTGTCGGCCGCTCTGGTCGACACCAATAGCCCGGAACTGGTAGGTATTTGGCGATGAGAATTCAATATTGGAGACAGAAAAATTAGTTGGATATCCTGTAGAGAGATCCACGTCCTGTAAATCGGTCCATTCCGGATACCTGCTGTCGTCTCTGCTCATAACCTGCCATTGCAAACTGACCAGATCCTCAAAAAGCGAAATCTCAAAACCGATTGATTCGATTACTCCCCCGTTAGTACATCCGGACGACAAAATAAAAACCGGCGTCCCTACAGGAACGACATTCGAATAATAAACAATGCCCTGGGTATCCACCGCCTTTATACGGACAGCGGCAATTTCCTCGGGATTCAAGGCGGAACTATCCCAGTCAATCCGGATTTCGCCCGAGGAAGGTTCATGCAATACCTGACTGTCACGCCACTCCATGTTTATCCGATACTGGACGGTCAGACTGACGATTTGCGAAATTATTGTTTCGGTAATCTGCAACGCATGGACACCACGATGGATATATTCAGCCGGCAGGGAATTTTCACTTTGGAACTCACCCGATGCTGTTCTAAAAAAGATGAGACCATTGTTATCCCAGGTGCGCAGCACAAGAACTTCTTCATTAAACGCGTCCTCGTAAACACTGCTGTTGCCGGCCCAATCCAGGGCCACAATACGAAACGGACCATTTTGCATAAATTCAAAAGAGGATGTAACTTCGCCAGGGAAAAATGAGACTATATTTCCTGGAAGAGGGTTACCATTCTTGTCAAGCATGATAACTCCATGGTCATTCGTTTCAACAAGTGCGGATTTACCACCGTGATACATATACCAGGCCGCCGGATTCCAGCTATCAGCGTGCTCAATAGACCATTCTTTCAAATTGTTATCCATGGCAAGGCCATCCAATAACACAGCGATTTGATGATAATTGTCAGCTCCATGCATCGGCTGAAATTCAAGAAAGACCTTAGGAGGCGTATTATCGACTTCAAAGATAAATTCGTAATCAAAAAGTCGCAGGGAATAGCTGCCGTCAGGGACCACGGCCCCGGTATCATCCCGACCGTCCCAGACAAGTTCGTACTCTCCTGCTAAGGCATGGTTCTGCTTGAAGGTCTTGAGCAAGACACCGCTATGATTATAAAGATTGACATCAAAATGCACCGGCACATTGACGGTGTAATGCAGCGCCACCGAATCCTGCACGCCGTCGTTATTGGGCGAGAACAACTCCCCTGATTTATAAATATCGACAACGCTTAATGGCACTTCATCGCTTTTCCAGGAGATCCTGCGCCGATCCCAGGTAGAGTTGCCGGCCTTATCCGTTACCGTCAACCTGACATAGAAGGTGCCGCCGTGGGGCGGAATCCACTCGCCAAAGGGTTTATCGACAACCGGTTTTTCTGACGGCGGCATAATTAATCGCCATTCCGAGGGCTTCTTCAGGTCGGCATACTCCAGGGTATATTTTTGGAAATTGAGATCAGCGGCAATCCCTTTCAATTGCACACCAGCTTCTCTGACAGTCACCTCAAGGGCGGCAGTAAGATTGAGGACTGAACCGATAACCCAGGAGGTATCATCAGAATTAAGCTGAGAATCGTTTTCAAAGTATGTTGTGATATAGCGGCCACCTGGAGAGAGCAATAACTCTCGATCAGTCCAATCTTCCGGCAGGTATTTCAGTTCTCCGGTGTAGATATTAAATGCTCCGGCTCCATCATAATGATAGCCGGCCAGGTAATTGCTCTCGTGAGCAGCCATTAACATATTGTTGTTATCAAACCAGTCCCAACGCCACGGATAGATAAAAATTGAATGGTCACTGTTTTCGATAAGCGGCACACGATGAATTGCCGGCGGCAGATCGGCAGGAACATCCTCCAGGCACCCCCAACAGTCACCATCATCCATTATATAAAAATCGGTTTGCTTAGTTGATGGATCAAAAACATTAATATTCCCAGTCAAAGGTGCAATTACGAATTTCTTGCTATCAGGTGAAAATCCGGCAATTCTATAATGCCAGGCATTTTGACCGATTACATCATTACACTCCCCGAATTTATTACAGACCATATGGCCTGTCCGATAATCACCCTTATCATAATCATTTCTATTATCATCATAAAACTGGAATAATCCTTCTTTAGTCAGAGGAATGTTATTAACCGGCCAGGAATTTAACTTGCCATCCTGCAGATGAACAGGTAGGCACTGGGGGCCATCGTCATAATTCATGTTTCCGACAACCTGCTCAGCAATAAGAACCGGATCTGCATCATCATTTACCGAAACAATCCAGATATCCTGATAATATGACGAGCCATACTGGTCCCGAATCAGCAATTTGTTTTCATCAAACCACTCTATAAATGCATAGTTGTTCTGCAGTGGATGTATCTGCTTTGTGGCGCCATAATTATCAGAAACTACGACGTATTTATTGGAAATAAAGGCAAACCTGGAGTTGTCCGGCGACCATGCAATAGGTTGATCATGACCGACACCAGCGGGCATATGCATTTCGACCAGTGTTTGTTCATTGCCGTTTTCCGAAAGGATATGGAGAAAATACCGGGCAGTACTGCTGTCAAAGGTCTTAAACACCAGATGTTTGCTATCTGGGGACCAGAAGATATCGGTAATCTCAGTCAAACCTGCCACGGTTGTATCATACGAGGCCAGAAGTTTTAGATTCTGCCCGAACCTGTCCATTATCCAAAGTTGATTTTGTTCGATTAGACCGCTTTGTTTATTATATTTTTCCAGAATGAATACCAGGCTGCGGCCATCAGAATTCATAGCAAACCCGGGATTGGCAATATCGCAATTAAAGTCAAATACATCCGAACCGTTCTTTTTAAATCGATAGCCAATTACCGGGTCTGAGTCCTCACTCCAGGCTGTCGGTACCAGCCTGGTTATCCCGCCACCCAAGGGAGTCATGGAGTATAACCCGGTTGTATACTCCGGTGCGGATTCGAGCTCTCCCGGGACATGAATAATAATGGCACTGTCATCCGGCAGCCATTTCCATCTATTTTCAAATGAATGCCAGATCCGCCTTGAATCCGAGGATGAAGCTATTCCCCAATAGCCATAACTTCCAAGAACACCACCGATATTTTTTCGAAACAGGTATTCCTCCGTTTCAATGGCGTCGAGCAAAGGCGATCGATTATTATCCACCACTACGGGCAGATCAGCCAGCGCCCGCCCGGTATCCGTCATCACCTGGATCCGGTACTGGCCATCGTCAACAATCCTACCCCTGGTGTCACGGCCATCCCAGACCGCGGCTGTCCCCAGGATATTCACAAAACCGCTGCCGTTAAACTCCCGGACGGTTTCATTATTTTTATTGACCACGACCACCTTGACGGTCTGGGGCGTTTGCAGCCGGAAACCGAACTGGGTAGTATCTTTGACTCCATCGCCATTCGGAGAGAAGTAGCGCTCGGTGAGCCAGAGATTGGCGTTCTGGATCCCGAAGCTGCGGGCGGCGGTATTATTGTTCTTTTTTTGTTCCTTAACCGTGTTTTCCGGATCGACTACGACCTTAAGTTGCACAAGCCCGGTCTGTCCGGCCGGATCATAGATATATTGAACGGTTGCCTGGGAAAGGCCATTAACCAGGTCAAGATTGGCATAACCGTGCAAGGTGGTTCCATCATAGAAGGCCACCGGAACATTAATACCTGGTTGTTCTCCAAAGTTTCGCACCAGTACCTGAATTACTATACTTTCTCCAGCCCTCGGCGCTTCAGGAGAAAAAGAAATCACGGTATCGGTTATGATAAAATCCGGCAAGGTGAGGACATCAATCTCGACAAATGCCATGTTATCGTTTTCATTTGTCTCAGCAATATGGTACTCCGGGTCAACGACAACCGTGACAATCTTACGGCCCGGGCCATTTATGTCACGCCAGGCAAAGACAGCCGGCGCACTTTGGCCTGCCGTCACCAAAGGAATTATGCTTGAGCCCAATAAAACGCCGCCGCTCTCCGGAACCCCTTCATAAAAAGCGACCGCAAGATCAGAGGCATCGGAATAGCCCTTGTTGGCCACCAACGCCGTAATAATCGAAGTCCCTGCGTCATGGGCCGGATCAGGGTTGATGGAGATATCTTCATATCGCAAGGCAAGATTGGGGTTGCCGGACAGATTTACAGTAACAATCCTGGAAGCGGAGTTGTTAACCTCCGACAGCTCCGGCAGGGCATTGGCCGGATCAACTGAAAGACGCAGCGTCAGATTATCGCCTGCTACCTCCGGCATCCATGTTTGCTCGTATTGCATCGCCTTACCGGCCGGGATGTTCACGTAGGTTGTGGCAATCTGCCGTTCAACCACGCCATCCTTGACGGACAGACGCACCGCAACGTTCATCGCATCGGCAGTACCGTTATTCCGGATCTTTGCCGAGACCACGACCGGATTGTAAAGATCAGTCTGTAAGGGTGAAACGTTAAACTCCTGATCGGAAACCTCAAAGTCGAAAGTGAATTCCGGATAAATAATCCTAAGTGCTGTATTATTGGTTTCGCTGGCTTCCTTTACCTGATTCCCGATATCTACCACCGCAAACAGCCGGTGATTGCCGGCGCCGGTGATGGTAAAAGTAAACGATATTGTGGTAGTCGACTGCCCGGCAACCACAATATCCTGCTTGCCGACCAAGTTGGCAGGTGAGACCGCACTGTCATATATGCCGAGGGTTGCCAGAGGTACATCCGTCATCCCACTGTTTAACACCTTAACATTACAGGTCATAACGGTCGGCAGGGCAGTAATCGTCAACGGCGTACAAGTGAAACCGGATGTATTAACTTCCAGATCAGCCTCCCGCATGCCCGTCCACAAGGCGTTCACCGCCATGGCTGTTTGAAAGGCGCTTTGCTGCCAACTACCGTCGGCAAGTTGCTCGGCGAGCATATAGTCGAGAGCTGATTGGATCGTAGAGGAAGAAATCCCCAACTGTTTAAAGGTGCCTAACACGACCGCTGTACTATAAATCGTACTTGGGCTGTTACCGAACCCACCGTCCGGATTCTGTTTGGCCTCAAGCCAGGTCAGGGCTCGCTGGATAGGCGTATCCAACTGGAAATCCCGGCGAAAACTACTGAAGGCGGCAAGTACATTGGCCGTAGCCAATATGTCACTATGCAAATTTGTTCCCCAGCCGCCATCCTGGTTCTGGGTTTGTTTGAGATAATCAATAGAGGTTTTCAGAAAAGCATTGTCAGAATATACTGCCATTGCCAGCGCTTTCAACGCCAAAGCTGTGTCCGAGGGATTGCTCAGATAGCCCGTGACTGCACCCCAGCCGCCATCCTGATTCCGGCGAACGATTATCTCACTCACCCTTGATCCGATATCCTTTCCCAGGGGAATGAATGATTCAATACTTCTGGCAAGATAATCAAGATTTGCCGAGGATGTATCACCGAGCCATTGACCGGCGCGTTCGATACTCTGCCGTGCCCCGGGGAAAAACTGCAAAGAACCGATCGATGCGGCTGTATCTCGTTCCCGAGTAAAGAGGGAATCCCCCCAGCTGCCGTCAACCTGTTGATGATCAATAAGCCAGGCAACACCATCTAAAATCTCAGGTGGCGCCGTACGCGGATCAACTGCCGGGGGTTGCGGGCCAGGATTGACCGGCAGGATAGCGGATAATCCGGAATCAACGGTAATCTTGCCGATACCGTTGGTCAGCGCTGAAAACCATAGAGGCCAGGCTTGAACGATGTTATCAATATCATAAATTTCATTACCGGAAAAAGTATCCGGCCGGGTAATGAAAATACAGGCGACACGAAACGACTTCTGGGAACCGGCCACGCCGGGAACCCGC
>MGTA01000027.1:16682-26468 GCA_001799225.1 Deltaproteobacteria bacterium RIFOXYD12_FULL_50_9 | reverse complement strand
ATCAATTGAGACATATCGAGCCAAGCCATTAATCGTGACGCCCTGTTCCGGAGGGCGGTCCGGGTCGATTGCCGGATTCTCAATGAGCAGCATGGGCTTAACCGTATCCTTGCCGACGAACCCCATGAGATACAAGTCAAGCGGACTGAAATATCGGCGATTCATCCCGGCGGTGAAGGTGCCGTCGCCGTTATCCCGCCAATTGTTGCCATATTCAAGGGAAGATCCGGTATCCAGAAGATAGCTCCAATGGGTGCCATCCGTTCCCAAAAGATCCGTACCGATCAAGCCGTCAATCTTTTTATAGCGGACAAAGGCGGCCCACCGATGCAGGAGTTCGTGACTCAAGGTGCCCATGGTATCAGCAAAACGCGGATTGGTCGGATCAACTGCAAGGTGCGCAAGATTGCCCAGATCAATGGTGCCCTGCAACTTACCGCTGCCATAAATTGCCGAGTTGTCCATCAGCGCTGCGCCGATACCTTGCACATCATTTTGCACTGGCTGATAATAGGCAATAGCGGCATTCGGCAGCTGAAAATCAAAGTTTGAGACAATAATCAGAAAATCATACCGATCCGGATGCAGCCGGTAGAACTCCCTGGCAACCTCAGCTCTTGCCAAAGCATTACTTGATCCATCAGGCAGATCGACATTGTAATCCCCGGTTACCTCCATGACCACAACCTGACCGAATTCACCGATCGTGTTGGCAGTCAATGCAAGAACAACCGTTGGCGCAAACACAAAAAATACAATGACTAAAAGAAGATGTACTTTAATCACAGAACGTAGGACAAATTTTACAAACCCATATTCTTTCATTGAAAATGCCCAGTCCTTGTTAAGGATTTCAGTAATTATCTATACCTTGGCTCAGACCGATTCGACTGCCTGTGCCAGGGTCTGCAACAAACACCCGGACGAAATGCCTGTGAATACTGAGGTAAACAGGTTAAGCAGCAAAAAAGTTCTAGGAATTTTCACGTATTAATATCCCTATACAGGTGAGCAATTCGTCTCTATTTATCAGATATATAATAATATTATTATATTGCACAGATCAGCCATTAAATTGGGGGGAATAACCTGAACAAGCCTGCTTGGCCTGGCTACTGGCTACACACCGGTCCAGCACGTTATCTTATTGTTTTTAATGATTTTCTCTACACGCTTGCCTTAAAACAAGAAAAACCTGTGTCTCAAAACAGCTTAAGTTAATCAAGTAATATTCTGGATCCATCTGAACGAAGTGAAAAGTATCAGAGCAGTTAAAAAACAACAATATAAATTTGTTTGGTAATATTATTTTTATCTCGTTAGGCCTTTAACTCTTGTTTCACATCAGAAAAAAATTAACAAGGCAAGTGGGACGCCCTCTGTCGCCCAAGGAATGGAGCCAGCTCCCCAATACTTATAACTACAAAAAAAATTGACAAAACAATAAAATACCGTTACTAATTTCGCTTAAGTTAAGAGGAATATCCGGCGAAACACCAGTCTGGAAAATTCACATAGATCGACAGAGACCATTATCCAGCCCTTCTTTTATTTTTCGAACAACGTCTTTTCTGGTGCTGCAACTTCTTCTCATATCGGCAATTATGCCGACGGACCGATTAAGAAAGTTCAATAATTGCACAGGTGCAGTTATGCACAACGTAAAAGAAAGATCGTTTATGCAACATCGCAGATACCATATATTTCTTGGCCTCATGGCGGCTGTTGTATCGATTTCGTTATCTGCCTGCTCTTCGACCGGGGTTGTCCGAAGAATTCAGGCTGACGAGTGGCACAAGGATTACGGCATGCAGACCGTTGAAGAAACGACAATGCCGGAAAATATCCCGAAACTGCTTATCGCCCTTACCTCAAAAAATATTTTTGTGCAGACGGAGGCCGCCAATGCCTTGGGAGCTATGGGCCCGGACTCGATAAAAACCGCACCGGCACTGATCGACGCTGCAGCGAGAAGAAACAGTATGAAGTTTAATTATGTAATTGCCGCCGCACTGGCCAATATGGGCAAGGAGGTTGTTCCTGTCATCATCCCCGTGCTTGATCATAAAATCCTGCATCTCCGAAAAATGGCAGCGATCGCGCTCGGCAATCTCGGACCTGATGCGGCTGACGCGATCCAACCTCTGGCTCAGCGACTCAACTCCGAGAAGAAACTCTACGGTGATATCGTTTATTCACTAGGAAAAATCGGTCCGGAATCATTTGATGTCCTGTTCAATGAACTCAAAATCCAGAAAAACGACAGTCTAAAGGGCCAAATCATCAAAGCCATCGGCGATATCGGCCCTGCCGCCGAGCCAGCGATTCCCGTCTTACTGAATTATTTCCAATCGTATGCTTATTTTCGCACCAATGCCCTGAACGCCCTGCTGGATATCGGCTATACCGGGGACGACTTTATCCAAGCCATAATCAACTATCTCCACACCCCGGACGACAGACTCAAAATCATGGCCATCAATGGATTGGGAAGATTGGGACCTACGGCATCCGAGGCTGTTCCCGACCTGATGAGACTTCTGGCACCCGATGTAGAGCCAGATATTCAGGTTCGTACCCATGCCCTGAATGCACTGCTCAATATCGGCTATGCCGGAAACGACCTTCTGGTGGCCATGACAAATTACCTCCAGTCTCCTGACAGCAAAATCAGAATCATGGCTGTTGCGGCTTTAGGCAAAATTGGACCGGCAGCATCCGGAACTGTTTCCGACCTGACGAAACTCCTGACCGCCGACAGTGAAATTGAAGTCCGATTGCAAATCCCGGAAGCCCTAGCGAAAATCGATCCGGCCGCCAAACAATCCGTTCCGAATCTGTTGCGGGCATTATCGGATGAGAACGGCAATTTCCAGATGAAGGTTCTGGATGCCCTGAGTGTCATTGCAGATGATAACGATTCCGTAACCTCGGCTGTCCAGCCCTTTCTCCGGAATGAAAATCCCAACCTGCGGAAACAGGCCATGATGGCTCTACAGAATTTGAATCATACAGGCGAGGAATTCAAGAAATCCCTTAAGAACATTGCCGCTGAAGATTCTCATCCCCAGAACCGGCTCAAAGCGACCTGTATCCTGAAATCCATGTCCGAGGTGGATGGCATCGGGTCCGAGGGCACGGCGGGAAAAGCGAAGATCTATTTCATCCGGCCACGAGGTCACCTCGAATCGTTCATGCCGTTCGGCATCTGGGACAATATCCAATATATCGGAGCTGTCCCCAACGGATCGTATATTGTCTATGAAACCGAACCCGGCGAACACCTGTTCCTTACCAGGACAATTGAATGGACTGCGGTCAAGGCGCAACTTGCCGGAGGCAGGGAATACTTCATAACACTGAGAACTTTCAGCCCCGGGGAAGGGGCTAGAGCAAGAACTTATCTTGTTCCGCTGGATGCGTGCATGGCTGAAGAGCAGATTGAAAAACTGCTGCCCGAACTTAAGGAATCAACAGCAACAATGAAAAGCGATTGGTATTCAAACCGCTATGCTAAAAGTAAGAGTATTATTGGGGTAGTCTCTTCATACAATACCGGCAATTCGCATTTCGCCCGAATGTATGCTGTTCAAGGAAGAAAAATAAATTAATCTCGAATTTCATGACTGTGGACCTGCCAAAAAAGCCGGTAGTAATGCCGGCTTTTTTGCATTCATTATTAACTTAAGGGAACCTTGAATAATCTTATGAAGGAAAGGCCGGGGGCGATTTTAAGGAAGTGATCGGAAATATCAGTTTCGCAATAACGAGGCCAATACCCTCCATTGTTGGTCAGTCTGAAAACTCTCTCTTGATTTTTTAACCAGGTTGGTTAATTGCTGAAGGACAATATAAAATATCCAAAGAAAATCATTGCTTGCGGATAATGTCGAAAATGGTAAGAATGGCTGCATGATTTTTTTTTGATCCATTCATTATCAGGATTACTCCATGCCTCGCATATTCGACAACATTGAGCAGCAACTCCTTACCGCCCTTACGGAAAACCTGCATCTTTCTTCTAGTGCTGATTTTTGCGTAGGTTATTTCAACCTGCGCGGCTGGAAGCAACTTGATGCTCACATCGAAGCTTGGTCCGGCGGTGCAGGGAGCTGCTGTAGACTTCTGGTCGGCATGCAGCGCCTGCCGCATGATGAATTACGGCAGGCGTTATCCATCACCGGCCAGCCGGCCGGCATAGATAACCAGACCGCCATGCGTCTCAAAAAAAGACTTGCCGAAGAATTTCGTGATCAACTGGCAGCCGGCATACCCACGAGTGAAGACGAGACCGGTCTGCGTCGACTTGCCTTGCAGATTAAAGCCCAAAAAGTTGTGGTCAAACTGTTTCTTCGCTATCCGTTACACGCCAAACTCTACCTTCTGTTCAGGCCGGACCCCGTCAATCCCATAACCGGTTACCTGGGCAGCAGTAATCTAACCCTTGCCGGTCTTGCCCAGCAAGGCGAACTCAACATTGACGTCCTTGATCACGATGCCTGCAAGAAGCTGGCGCACTGGTTCGAAGACCGTTGGCATGACCGCTGGTGCCTTGATATATCAGATGAGCTGGTGAAGGCGATTGCTGAGAGCTGGGCGCGCGAAGAAGATATTCCACCGTATCACATCTACCTGAAAATGGCGTACCATCTAGCCCAGGAGGCCCGGGCCGGGCTTTCTGAATTTTCCATTCCCCGCGATTTCGGTAAAAAGCTGTTCGATTATCAGACTGCTGCGGTCAAGATCGCGGCTCATCATCTGAACAAGCGCGGCGGCGTGATGATCGGTGACGTGGTCGGTTTGGGCAAGACGCTTATGGCTACCGCCCTCGCCCGCATCTTTGAGGACGATTATGGCCTTGAGACACTGATCATCTGCCCTAAAAACCTGGTCCCCATGTGGGAGGACTATCGCGAGCAGTATCGATTACACGCCAAGATCGTGCCGATCAGCCAGGTAGTCAACAAGCTGCCGGAATTGCGGCGCTACCGCCTTGTTCTCATTGATGAAAGCCATAACCTGCGCAACCGGCAAGGGAAACGGTACCGGGCCCTGCAGGAATATATTCAGGAGAATGAGAGCAAGTGCATCCTCCTGACCGCCACCCCGTATAACAAAACCTACCAGGATCTGTCCAACCAGCTCCGGCTTTTTGTGCCGGAAGAGATGGACCTTGGCATCCGGCCGGAAGAGCTGTTGCGGCAAATTGGCGAAACCGAGTTTCTCCGCCGCCATCAATGCCCGGTACGTTCACTTGCCGCCTTTGAAAAAAGTGAGAACACTGATGACTGGCGGGAGCTCATGCGGCTTTTCATGGTCCGCCGGACCCGGACGTTTATTCTCGAAAACTATGCTGATAAAGACCCTGAAACCGGCCGGCCATTCCTTACCTTTGAAGACGGCTCCAGGTCGTACTTCCCGATGCGTCAACCATGTACGGTGAAATTTGCCATCGACGACCAGGATGCCGCCGACCAGTATGCCCGTCTATACCGCGCCGACATTGTCGATATCATTAACGGCCTGACCTTACCCAGATACGGGCTCGGCAATTATGTCGCGGCTCAACCGCACCAGCCGCCAACCCAGATGGAAGCGCGGCAGCTTCAGGATCTGTCGCGGGCCGGCAAACGGCTGATGGGTTTTTGCCGAACCAATCTGTTTAAACGGCTTGAAAGCAGCGGTAAGGCCTTTTTGCAGTCCATCGAGCGCCATATCCTGCGTAATTTTGTCTTTATCCACGCACTCGAAACCAGCCAACCGCTGCCCATCGGCACCCAGGATTCGGCATTTCTGGACACAACCCTGAACGACAGCGATACAGATTCTATCATCTTGAGCGGCTCCCTCTTTGATTATGACGATGACTCGCCCGGATGCGAGGTGAAAGACACAAGCCAGGCGCTCAGCAGCGAGGATGATTACCGGAAATATGCCGCCGAGATCTATAATCTCTATGCCGGGAAACTAAAGAAACATTTCAAGTGGTTGCGAGCCGCCTTCTTTGTGGCGGCGCTTGCCGGGGACTTACGAAAGGACACCCTGGAGTTAATAAAAGTTCTGGCACTTTGTGGAGAATGGCTGTCGGACAAGGACGAAAAGTTAAATTCGCTAACCGAATTGTTACTTCGCAAACACTTCAAAGATAAAATTCTCGTTTTCACCCAGTTTGCCGACACCGTCAGGTATCTGGAAAAGGAACTTACTGACCGAGGAGTCACTAAACTCACCGGAGTGACCGGCGACACTGATGATCCGACCAGACTGACCTGGCGGTTCAGCCCGGTAAGCAACAATAAGCGGGATATCATTAAATCCGATCAGGAACTCCGCATCCTGATCGCCACCGATGTCTTAAGCGAGGGTCAGAACCTCCAGGACTGCGCGGTGATCATTAATTATGACCTGCCCTGGGCAATCATCAGGCTGATTCAGAGGGCGGGCCGTGTTGATCGGATCGGCCAGCAGGCGGAAAAAATTCTTTGCTATTCTTTCCTGCCCGCCGAGGGGGTTGAACGGATTATCAGGTTGCGCGGCCGGGTCCGGCAACGGCTTCAGGAAAATGCCGAGGTGGTCGGCACGGACGAGGCCTTTTTCGAGGGTGACAACGATGGGCGGACCATCCTCGATCTTTACAACGAAAGAGCCGGTATCCTCGACGGCGATACCGATGCCGAGGTTGATCTCGCCTCCTATGCCTATCAGATCTGGAAGAATGCGATTGATGCGGACCCGCAACTGCAGAAGATCATCCCCGAACTGCCCCCGGTTGTTTATTCAAGCCGTACACACAAAGCCACCCCGGAACGGCCGCCGGGGGTGCTGGTCTATATGCGAACCGCTGAAGGAAACGATGCCCTGGCCTGGGTGGATAAGGCAGGAAACAGCGTCACCGAATCACAGTTTGCCATCTTGAAGGCGGCGGAATGCCTTGCCAAAACACCAGCTCTGCCACGCCACGAAGATCACCATGAACTTGTCAGAAAGGGGGTTGAGCTGATTGTCTCGGAAGAGCGCAGTATCGGCGGCCAGCTCGGCAGGCCGTCAGGCGCCCGGTTTCGGACCTACGAACGCCTGAAACGGTTTGCCGAAGAGCTCAAAGGCACAATTATGGAATTTCAGTACGGCCCGGAACTCTTGCACAAATGCATTGAGGATATTTACCGTTTCCCTCTGCGGCAGGCGACCACCGACACCTTGAATCGCCAACTCCGAAGCGGTATATCCGACCCGGCCCTGGCCGAGTTGGTGATTGCGCTACGCGAGGAAGACCGGCTCTGCATCGTCCACGAAGAGGATGAGGCCCGCGAGCCCAGGATTATCTGTTCCATGGGGCTAATCGAGACATAATTGGAGCCTCTTGCAAAAGTCCGAAAAAGAAGCGATTGCTTCGTCGTGCCTCCTCGCAATGACAACTAAACAGTAGATTTGTCATTGCGAGCGCAGCGCGGCAATCTAGTTTTTGACTTTTGTAAGAGACATAACAGGAAAGAGCAAATGTCTAAACTCAATACCACCCGCATCCGGCATTTTTTACAGGAGTTCAATTTTGCTGCCCTGTTTGTCGAAGAGCTTGGCTGGTCGCAACCGAAATCCACCAAGCCGATTGTCTGCACTGCGTCCGGGAAGCAGTGGAACATAACCGTCGTTGCCGAAATGTCCGGGGTCGTGGCCTTTGTTGTTGACGGGATGCCGGATAAGTCATCCCGGCTTAAGATCCACAAACACATTTCCGAGCTCGTCCACGAGAACATTGTGATTTTTTTGGACGCCACCGAACATCCGACCCAAAGCCTCTGGCTCTGGGTCAAACGCGAGGGCAGTAAACGTTTCCCCCGCGAGCACCTCTATGTCAAGGGCCAGCCGGGCGACCTGTTCATTTCCAAACTCGCCGGCATCATTGTCGATATCAACGAGCTGGATAAAAATGGCCAGTTTCCTCTGGCGCAACTCACCGAACGGCTGCGCGCCGCTTTGGATGTCGAGCGGGTCACCAAGAAATTCTTCCGGGAATACGACGAACAACGACTCTGCTTCGTCGAACTGATTGATGGCATCCCGAACGAGAAGGAACGCCGCTGGTACGCCTCCATCCTCATGAACCGGCTGATGTTTGTCTGGTTCCTGCAGCGCAAGCATTTTCTCGACAACGGCAACGCCGACTACCTCAGCGACAAGCTCAAAGAAAGTCAGGCTCGCGACAAGGACCGCTTCTACCGGGAATTCCTGCAAGCTCTGTTTTTCGAGGGGTTCGCCAAACCGGAGGAGCAACGCTCGCCAGCGGCAAAGAAGTTGGTGGGCGACATCCGCTACCTGAACGGCGGCCTGTTCCTCCCTCACAAACTGGAACAACGACATGGAGAAGCCATTCGCATTCCGGACGCGGCCTTTGCTAACCTTTTCGGCCTTTTTGCCCGCTTTTCTTGGAACCTGAACGACACCCCCGGCGGCAAGGACGACGAGATTAATCCGGATGTTCTGGGTTACATTTTCGAGAAATACATCAACCAGAAGGCCTTTGGCGCTTACTATACACGGCCGGAGATCACCGACTATCTCTGCGAACGTACCATCCACCGCTTGATCCTGACCAGAACCAATCAGGAGGCAGTGCCGGAACTTGGCCTCCCGGCCCGGCATTTCTCCAACCTGCCCGACTTACTGCTTCACCTCGACGCCAGCCTCTGTCGCGAACTGTTGAACGACATCCTGCCCAACCTCAAACTGCTTGATCCGGCCTGCGGCTCCGGCGCCTTCCTGGTCGCGGCGATGAAGGCGCTGGTCAATATCTACTCGGCAATCATTGGTCGCATCAAGTTTCTGAACGACAAAGGGCTTATCCAGCAGCTCAAGAAATGGGAGGCCGAGCACAAGAGCCTGGCCTATTTCATCAAGCGCACCATCATCACCGACAACCTCTTTGGCGTGGACATCATGGAAGAGGCCACCGAGATTGCCAAGCTCCGGCTCTTCCTGGCCCTGGTTGCCTCGGCAGAGAGCGTGGAGCAACTGGAGCCGCTGCCCAATATCGACTTTAACATCCTGGCCGGTAATTCGTTGATCGGCCTTTTGCGGGTAGATGACCACGAATTCGACTCCAAGCAAGGGCGGCAGGGGAACCTGTTCCGCAAGGGTTATCGCCAGGTGCTGGAAGAGAGGATCCGACTCATCGACACCTACCGCCATGCGGCCACCTATGCCGAGGATCTGTCTGTGCTCAAGGAAGCCATTGAACGGAACAAGCGGGAAGCGGCAACCACCCTGAACACTATTCTGCTCGCGGAATTCGGCGAACATAAAATCAAATTTGAGGAAGCCACCTGGGACACGGCCAAGGGCAAGGAAGGCAAGGTCAAAAAACGATCCCCCGCCCTTGTCGACATTGAGACACTGCAGCCCTTCCACTGGGGCTTCGAGTTCGATGAGATTTTGAATAAGCGCGGTGGGTTTGACGCCATCATCACTAATCCGCCGTGGGAGATCCTCAAGCCCAATGCCAAGGAATTCTTTCAGGAGCACTCCGATCTGGTCAGCAAGAACAAGATGACCATCAAGGAGTTCGAAAAGGAACAGGCCAAGCTCTTGCGAGATCCGGAAATCCGCGCCGCCTGGCTGGAGTACCTGTGCCGTTTCCCGCATGTCTCCGCCTGGTTTCGAGCCACTCCGCAGTTCAAGCATCAGTCGGCGATTGTTAACGGCAAGAAAACCGGCAGCGACATCAACCTCTACAAGCTGTTCACCGAGCAGTGCGTCAACCTCCTGCGCGAGGGCGGCGACTGCGGCATC
>MGTA01000027.1:16530-16662 GCA_001799225.1 Deltaproteobacteria bacterium RIFOXYD12_FULL_50_9 | reverse complement strand
TACCGACCTCGGCGCTAAGGGGCTGCGTGACATGCTGTTTAATGAGAATAAGGTCACCGGCCTGTTCTGTTTCGAGAACCGCAAGGAAATCTTCGAGGGAGTGCATCGGAGTTTCAAGTTTGTGGTACTGAC
>MGTA01000027.1:16252-16513 GCA_001799225.1 Deltaproteobacteria bacterium RIFOXYD12_FULL_50_9 | reverse complement strand
CAGGAAACCGGCCTGCCTCTGTCGGTTGAACTGATCCGGCGGCTGTCCCCTGATTCCCATTCGGTCATGGAGTTCAATAACGAGACCGACATCCGGATCGCCGAGAAGATGCTCAAGTTTCCACTCTTGGGGGAGAAGATCGAGAGTACGTGGAATTTGGGACTGACCGCAGAGTTCCATATGACCAACGACAGCCATCTGTTCAAGACCGAGCCAGGTCCAAGGCGGCTGCCGTTATTCGGAGGAAAGATGATCTGGCAA
>MGTA01000027.1:15772-16231 GCA_001799225.1 Deltaproteobacteria bacterium RIFOXYD12_FULL_50_9 | reverse complement strand
CCCCGATACTGGGTAGATGAGGAGAGGGGGCGTGCCGCTATTCTCGGGCGGCATGGCGATGATGGCCAGTTATTGGACTATCAGGCTTACCGGTTGGGTTTCCGGGATATTGCCAGGAATACGGATACACGAACCATGATTTCAGCCATGATTCCGCCTGCCTTCCATGGCAATAAGCTGCCGACCGTCAAGGTGTTCGATGAGGCAGGAGAACGATTGATTAACAGCGCATCTCAGTTATTTCTCTGCGCTATTTGGAACAGTTTTGTCATCGACTGGATGTTACGGCAGAAGGTGACCACTACCCTTAATTTCTTCTATCTATACCAACTGCCAATCCCGCGTTTTGGGTCGAAGGATACCGCCTTCGTCCCCATCGTCACACGCGCGGCCCGGCTGGTCTGTACCACCCCGGAATTCGACGATCTGGCCAAGAAAGTCGGTCTGGAATCTCACCAA
>MGTA01000027.1:4149-15668 GCA_001799225.1 Deltaproteobacteria bacterium RIFOXYD12_FULL_50_9 | reverse complement strand
CCAATAAAGACCGCCGCTCGCAACGCTTATCGTGACGTAGAAAGAGGACTTATAAAATGAAAGTAAAAACCTTCCTGAAAAGTGCTCGTATAGAAAACTTTAAAGCGATCCAGGATAGCCATACGGTTTCTTTCACGCCACTTACAGTCTTCATCGGCAATAATGGCTCCGGGAAAAGCAGCCTTATTGAAGGCCTGGAGACCTATCGAACCATCATCGCCGATGGCCTTGATGCGGCCATGTCCCGCTGGTTCGGCTTTGAGCATGTATGGAATAAACAGTCGCGCCACAACTTGCCGGCAGCGGGCTTCTTTGAAAATCCAATGAAGTTTACCTGGGCCGGGCAAACTGAAAAGGTCACGGCAAAAGCCCACATGATTGTAAATACCAAACCGGGCTTTAATGCGCTTTTCATCCAGGAAGAACAAGCCAGACTAAAAGACTGCCGGGAAATTAATCGGGTCGGGGATCTCATCAACGGCAAGGAAAAGATTGAACCCGGCCGCAGCGGCCTTCCGGGCGAAGCGCGTGATTTTGTGCTCGGATGGCAGTTCCTGAGTCTCATGCCGGCGAATATGGGAACGCCAGCTCCCAAGAAAATGGCAACAGCTGGAACGCTTCTGCTGAATCGGGACGGCTCCAATCTCGCGCAATATCTTTCGGATATTCGCGACAAGGATACGTCCGCATTCAATGGGATTATTGATGCCATGCGCTTTGTGCTGGACTATGCCGGAGATTTTCAGCCTGTTGAAACTCAGGAAATTCAACGTACCATGTATGTCAGTATGAAGGAAAAAAGATTTAGCATTCCGGGCTGGATGCTCTCAACCGGCACTGTTCGGGTGCTGGCGCTTCTCGCTGTACTGCGTAATCCTAACCCGCCCCGCGTTCTTATAATTGAAGAAATCGAGAATGGTCTTGATCCTCGGACCATTCACCTGGTTCTGGAAGAAATTCGGATTGCTGTCCAGTCAGGGCAGACCCAAGTCATTATGACAACTCATTCACCGTATGTTCTCAACCTCCTGCCCTTGCCAACAATCGTGCTGGTTGAACGTGATACCGGTGGTGACCCTGTTTTCTGGCGGCCGGCAGGCGAACACGACGTGCAGGAATGGGCAAAACGATTCACGCCGGGTGAACTCTACACAACCGGTCGTTTCAGGAGGCCCCGGCAATGAAAATCGGATTCATTGTGGAGTGCGGACCGAATGGGGCTGAAACAGTAGTTATTCCCTATCTGGCGCGGCAGCTAGCGCCGGAAATCGAAACCGATGTCGTACCGCTTGAAAAGAAACCTCTGTTGAAAAAACAGTGCGGCGCATGGGCTGCTCAGCTTCTTGCCTCCGGCTGCGACAAGGTTTTAATCGTGTGGGATCTTCTGCCGGACTGGGGGGAATTTGAAGGCAGTGGTTGCCTCCATGTCGATCGGCAGGAAATATTTCAATCTCTGAACAATGCCGGTATAGAGGAATCAGACGAGCGAGTGCACCTTGTTTGTATTCACAAGATGCTGGAAGCCTGGCTCATTGCCGATGAACGGGCAATCGCGCGATTTCTTTCGACGGCAGCGCGCCAGGTGGATGTTCCACGCAAAAAGAAAACCGAGTCAATACGCGATCCGAAATCTGCGATGAATGAGATTTTCCGCAAGTCCCACAGTCGTTATAACCGCTACGAAGACCGGCTGCATGCCATCGAGATTGTAAAACACATGCAGGACTTGAGCCGTCTGGGACGGTTGGATACATTCAGACGTTTTCAAGCTAAACTGCTGAGTTGAAGCATTTATGTGTTTTTTTGCATTATTTGTTTTTTACGCGGGACATGTCGACCTCAATCAGGCAAGGCACAAAAAAACCGCTGATTCGCCAGGCGGGCTCAGCGGAAGCCTTTGCAGGTTCTCGTGCCACTGGCAGAGAACATTTTTGATGTTACCCCATGGTGCGGCATTGTCAAGCGGCAAGTTTGATTGCAAGTTTGACTGCCGAGGTCCTATACCGAAATGGCTGAAGCCGCCCCGAAGACAAAAAATAGCAAAAAAATGACAGTTCACTTTTAATCTCAAATAATGGAGGTTTGCACATTGCTTAGTTCGCACTTAAATGCAATTGAAGGAGTTCTTCTTGCACAAAGTAAAGTAGCTAAGAACGCTGGCCATCCAAATTTAAGAGGTGGTCCACGCGAATGGTTTATAAAGGAATTTTTAGAGAGTCATCTTCCCTCTTCATTAATGATCGGGCAAGGTGAAGTAATAGATGTAAATTCACCACCAATACCCAAAGAAGGTAAATATCGTCCTCAGATAGACACCGTTATTTATCGTAAAGATTTACCAATAATAAGCTATTCGCGAGCTGATTTTGCCTTCCTAATCGAAGGGGTCATGGCAGTAATTGAGATCAAAACAAATTTGACAAAAAATGGAGTAAAAAATTTTTGCCAATCAACCAAAAAAATAAAGTCGTTACATTGTTCAGATACTCTAATGGGTTTTTATAAGGGCTATTTTTCTGTCGATAAGGTTGCCTCTTATCTTGTGTCATATGACGGCCCAAACAAAATGGAAGCACCAGCTAATTGGCTAAATGAAATATGTGATGAACTTGATATCAATCGATGGCAGACGATAGATATGATTGTTGTATTGGGAAAAGGGGTTTTATGCAAAATGGATTCTTTGCCTCCAGATTGGAGGCCACTTAGAAGCCAAGAATTGGGACATAACTGGTTATTAATCAATGAATCAGAGAATAATCTCTATGCTCTTTTTTCCCACATGCTAATGCGAGTGGGAAATACAGCAGTCCCTCCGAATATTTCAGAATATTTTCACAAAAACCAGACTGAAAACTGGAATTCATTATGATTCAAATAACAATCAGAATAGCCAGGCAGGGGGAGGCTGCGCCGATTTTCGGAAGATGCTCTTGCAAGTTTCAGAGCCCTGGGCGCGGCTGGTTACCTGCTGTATCTACCAGAGTGTCCGAGAAATTCTGACCAAGGTAAATGAGAAATATGAGTATTCCTCTTTTTAACCTCTCCAACCTCAATGCCAGGGAAATGCATATTATTGGTTTTGAAATTCATCGGTTCGTCTATCAAAGGCGTCCCATTGTTATTTTTACGGTGAACCCTGCGTACGACAGGCCGGTAATGTTTTTCGGCACTGCATATCTTCGCGTCGGTTCAAGTAAAACAACCTTGGGCAATCACCCGGAACAAGAACGTGAAATTTGGAACCGGCGCAAACTGCGTGACTGGTCTGCGCAAATTTGTGAGAAGGCGACGATTGCGGATTTAAGTCTGGAGACGGTCTACAAAGCCCGTATGGAATCCAGAAAGGCATACGCATCTCCCCTGCCGATCATAAAAGGCTCAAGACGATGAAAGCGGTAGAAGGCAGGTATCCGAACGTTTTCATCTCTTCGAAAATCGCGGCCGCAATCGGCGATCAGGCCAAACACGTAAAATTCGGTGGTTTTGAAAATCAGTATTATCGTGATATGATTGTAAAACTTGTTAGCGAACACGGCCCTGTTTCCAGGGAAGTTATCGACGAAGTCCTCATGAATAAACTGCCGGAGATCATCACGGAAAAACAAAAGAAAACCAAGATCCACAACCTGCTTTACGAGCTATCGACTAAAAGCGATTGTATTCACAATATTGGTTCCAGGAGGCTTCCCAAATGGATTCTCGGTAAGGCAGAGGGAGCAATAAAAAGCAATAAAAAGCAAAAGAGTTCAATTGGCAACCGAACAAAAAGTATTTATATTTCAACACGTTATTTCTTTAGCTTCTTATGTTTTTTTTGAGAAGATTAAGCAGAGATATGCAAAGCGATGCTATCAAAAGGCAAGTGGGGGCGAGGTCGAAAATTCTAACAAAAAAATCAAAGCCGTCCAGTGGAGTATGGGCCGCTTTGGTTACTCCTACGCATGGCAAATGATAATGATTTCAATAGATTAATCGCGGGAATAAAACGTGCCGAGGTTTTTAACTATACGATCTGTGTTAAGCGGACAGAGTGAAAGCTGCCTCGAAAGCTTGGGGATATATTTCCCCGAGGGAGTGCCGCCGGTGATCGCCACCATCGGCAATCCGGACATCCTCGCCGAAAGGAAAAAGCCCTGGACGGCCCTGTTTTGTTCACAAGACTGCCCCGGTAGCGTCATCCTGCCCGCCCTTGACCATATCTGCGACCTGCGGGATAAGGGGCGGATTGTGGTCAGCGGTTTTCATTCGCCAATGGAACGGGAAAGTTTTAAGCTTCTCCTGCGCGGCCCGCAACCCATTGTGCTCTGCCCGGCCCGGGCCATCGGCAACATGCGGTTGCCGACGGAATGGCAAAAACCGCTGGCGGCGAATCGGCTGCTCATCTTGTCGCCCTTCGAAGCAAACCGACAACGGATGACCGCTGCCCTGGCCAGGGAACGTAACGGGTTCGTCGCAGCCCTGGCCGATGAAATTTTTATCGTCCACGCCAGTCCCGACGGCAGCTCCTTCAATTTCGTTCGTCAGATGCTGGATAAGGGGAAAAAAGTATACACCATAGATGCTCCGGCTAATCTCGCCTTACTAAAACTGGGTGTCCAGTTGCTTTCCAAACAGGTTGGGCCCGGGGCAATCCCATCGTAAAATATATTCAATCATGCATACGCTGTAGACGCTTGCAGGGGAGTATTTTCGGGACTGAGGGGACTGAGGCCCTTCAGATTACCCCTGCCGGAGTTATGATTCACCTCTGCTATCCAAATAGTCCATCAGGCTTCCCCCTGTCGGGGTTGGCCCGTTAAATGCATTAACAAATATCAGTTACTCTCTTTTACCGGCCATTAATGCGCCGGACAGACATGAGAGACGCTTGAAAAAGGCAAACCGTTCGAAAGGACGGGACGCAAAGCCTCCGACCTAAGTCATGAAAGTGATATGGCAGCGGGGTTCCCAAGCAGATCACCACCTCCGCGGCTGGTTGACCTGCAAGGTTGACCAGCCGTAGGAGGTCGTGTCATGAAAGCAATTCGTATCCTTTTTTTCCTTCTGGTTTGTACATCTGTTGTTGCAGTTTCAGCCATAGCGCTCGAACAAAAAACAGTTTCGATCGATTGGAGTTATGACTCTGATATTACAGGGATAGCTGGTTTCAGGGTGTACAACAACAACGTCTTTATCTGTGAGACGACTGACCCCGTGGCCAGGACTCTCTCCTGTCCGATCAATCTCACAGTCGAACAGAACAGGGTGACGATGACGGCTATTGATACGAATGGCCAGGAATCGGCCCAGTCAATCCCGATCAATTACACCTATGTGCCGCCACCAGCCAACAATCGCCCTGTGGCCACTGCCGACAACACAATCACCAACGAAAACACTCCGATCGTTATAGCTGTCCTGGCCAATGACATTGATGGTGATGGTGATGCGCTGCAAGTTATCGCGGTAAGCAGTGCCGACCACGGCGCAACAACAATTATAGGTAATTCAATCAGTTATACTCCGGCACCAGATTACTTTGGCGCTGACAGTTTCACTTATGATATTTCGGATGGCTTGCTGACGGCCAGCGCATCTGTAAACATTGTTGTCAACGATGTAAACGATGCGCCCTCTGCCCGGGATATGAGCTTTTCGACAATGGCCGACGCACCTCTTACGGGCCGGCTGAGTGCTGCAGACCCGGAAAACAGCAGCTTACGATTCATCCTCACCACCAGCCCTGCTCTTGGTACAGTCGAAATCAATTCGACCAGCGGCGAATTCCAGTACATCCCCACAGCCAATGTCAACGGAGTAGACACCTTTGGTTTCAAGGTAAACGATGGCCAGCTGGATTCCAATATCGCCATGGTCAACATCACCATGCAAGCAGTGAACCACCTGCCGGTGGCGGATGCCGGCCCGGATCAAACAGTGTTTGAAGGCGAGACGGTCCAGTTGAACGGCGTAAACTCCTTTGATCCGGACAGCGCTATCGCCTCCTACGAGTGGACCCAGATCGATGGACCGACTGTGCTGCTCTCTGACCCGAACGCCATTCAACCATCTTTTGAATCGCTTGATCTCCAGTCCGGGAGTGCCTCCCTCACCTTCCTGCTCACCGTCAAGGATCAAGAAGGCCTGATTGCCACCGATTCTGCCATTGTCAACATCACCTGGGTCGATGATCCGCCAGTTGCCGATGCCGGTGCTGATCAGACCGTTACCGAGGGAGACACGGTAATGCTTGACGCCGGCTTGTCCCTTGATACCGATGATGGTATCGCTACCTATTTCTGGGAGCAGACCGAGGGATCTCCGGTCATATTGAGTGATTCTTCCCTTGCACAGCCGACCTTTATTGCTCCGGAAACCCCCATAAACGGCCAGGCATTTTCCTTCAGATTGACCGTGACTGACGCCACTGGCCTGCGCAGTCAGGACACTGTCATTGTCAATGTCACCTCGATCAACAATCCACCAGTTGCCAATGCCGGAGTTAATCAAAATGTTCTATCCGGACAGACTGTGACGCTTGATGCTACCGGTTCGCAGGACAACGAGGACGGCATTGCCCAAGTACGTTGGACGCAGACCAGCGGTCTGCCGGCAACCCTGTCTGACCCGTCTGCCTACCAGCCGACCTTTGTCGCACCTTTCACCGGCAGCGGGGAATCAACCATTCTGACATTTCAGGTTCTCGTAACCGACTTCGCCGGCCTGCAAAGCACGGCCGGTGTCAATATTGAGATAAGCAGCGTGACTTCACAGATGGGCATCATTTCTGACGCGAAGATGGATGCAAAGGGCCAGGGACGTTGGATCTCAGTATCTATCGAGTTACCGACAGGCTTCTCAATTGAAGAGATCAACAGCAGTACAATAGTCTTGAATCGGGTCAACGGAACAGAGATCGAATCACCACTGGCCCACTCAGGATCGGTAGAGATAAGTGATTACAATCGCAACAAGGTGCCGGATCTGATGGTGAAGTTCAACAAGCAGGAGTTGTTTGCTCTCCTTACTCCGGGGATAATTTCAACAATAACCGTGTCCGGAGAGCTGTTTGACGGCACAATGTTTGAGCAATCCAGCATAATATCTAATGTAAAATAATAATCGGCTTTATTTGACGCCCGTGAGCTTGTCCTTTCTCTTTTGAGCATCATTGGCAAGCTTATGCCCCGGATACTCGTTTATGATAATTTTGAAGGTCTCGATGGCCTTGGCACTGTCTTTAATCGTCTTTTCGTAAGTGTCGGCAATATCAAACAACGCCTCAACAGCCGCCTCGGTGACCGGGTACTCCCGACGGATACGTTCCTGTATCTCGATCTGTAATACCGGGTCATTCTTACTTTTCTTGGCGATGTCAGCTGCCTTGACCAGTGCGGCCACGGCATCGTCACCCTTAAACAGGTCAGCAAGCCTCTGGTATGACTTGATCACATCATCATACTTGTCCTTGGCGCTGTAGATATCGGCCATGTACTTTAAAGCATCTTTCGCTGCGTTGTCTGCCGGGTATTTCGTGACAATCATCTCAAGCGACGCCACAGCCTTGTCAGAATCCTTCAACTTCTTATCGTAGAGCAGCGCGGCATTCTGATACGATTTCAGCACCTCAGGGCTGTCCGGGTGCTCCTTGCAGATGGCATCATAAGCCTTTACCGCCTTCTCGGCCACCTTCAAATCGTTTTCATAAATATTGGCAAGCTTGAACAGCGCCTGCGCCCGCAACTCGCTGGCCGGGTAAAGCTCGGCAAGCCTTGCAAGGTTATAGGCTGCGGATTCGATTTTATCATCTTTAATGAAAATTCCGGCTTTCATCATAATTATATCGTCAGCCTTGTCATGATTGGGGTAACGCATAAGGAATTCGTCAATCTCGACCAGACGGAAGGGATTTATCTCTTTTACCGAAAAGGCATTCCAGTATGATATCACCTCAAAATACCTGTCCCCCCAAGTTCCGGATTTCGGCCCCTCAATCATCACGAGCTTGTCGGCCATCTCCTTCTTCAACTTGCCCATTGCCAGGCCGCGCAACCCGATTGCGGCCTTGTCTCTAAAAGATGATTTCGGATAGCTATATATCAGTTTAGACAGACAGATCATCTGCCCTATGAAGTTCTTATCCCTGCCGTACAGCACCGCCTTCAAGGCCAGAGCCTCTTCGGCGCCGGGCACATCGCGGTACACCAGCAAATAATCGTCGATATCGCTCAAGATCCCGGCCATCAGATGTTCATCATCTTGTTTTTCCGCTATTATCGTCTCAACGGTGCTCTTTAAATACTGCAAATGCTTTGCCGATGACTCGGCCTTGCCTTCGGAGAGGAGTATCGAAGTCGATTCCAGGACAATTGGAGGTATGCACTTTTCGCAGGGCGGGCAAGGTTTCAGCTCTTCGCAGGGCGGGCAAGGTTTCAGCTCTTCGCAGGGCGGGCAAGGTTTCAGCTCTTCGCATGGCGGGCAAGGTTTCAGCTCTTCGCATGGCGGACAGGGTTTCGGCGCTTCGCTGGGCGGACACTCTTTACACGGTAGACACTCTTGACATGCCGGGCACTCTTTGCACGGTGGGCAAGGTTTCGGTTCTTCGCAGGGCGGACACTCTTTGCATGGGGCCACAGCAACCACCGGGTCCGGTTCAGTTACCACCGGGGTCTGTTCAGCTACCACAGAAACCTGCTCAACATCAACAACTTTGCTATTCTCATCGGCAAAGGACAATGAAGCTGCAAACAACAGAATCAACGACAGTGCCATATGAAGTAACAATCTCATTTCATCCCCCCTGATGTTTTGGCTTTTCCACTTACTATTTGCACAACCCGCGATTATGATCTCAAAATATCTTGTGCTGTATCTGTTTATTTCAACCCCATTTTTATACATTCCGAGGGCCATGCTGTCAACAGCATAACCATGGACACATCCAATGAAAAAATTTGGCGAATGCAGGGGGGCGGCAATTACAGTTTGCCCGAATGTTTCTGCAAAAACTGCTCGACCAGCGGAGCCACCTGTTCGAAGCCTAAGCCCCCTCCAGGGATTGACAGTGATATTCCAATATATTATCCTGTGAAAAGAATACCAAATATGGAGGATAAATTATGAATACCATTAAAGTGGCAATAAGTATGCCATCAAACTTGGTGAGTACAATCGACGTCTTGAGTAAAAAACACAGAATATCGAGGAGTAAATATATCTCTTCTCTCCTGGAAGAAAAGGTCAAGGAAGAAAAAACCATTGAACTCAAGGAGGCCTACGATCGAGTCTTTGCGGATGAATCAATCCAAAAAGAACAACTTGAGACATTACGTTTTTTGCAAGGAGCCGACAGCAGCGAGGGCCAGGAATGGTAATTATCAACGGGTCTATCTATTGGGTTGATTTCTCTCCAGGCAAGGGCTCGGAGCCTATGGGCCGTCGTCCAGGGCTGGTTGTCCAAAATAATACCTTAAACGACAGTAAACTTAATACCGTCATTGTTCTTGCTATCACCTCCACGCTCAAGTTCGGGGATCTTCCGGGTAATGTCGTTTTGCAGAAGGGCGAAGCGAATATGCCTAAAAGATGCGTGGTAAATGTCACCCAGATTAAATCCGTGGATAAGAGCAGTCTTAAGGAACAAATTGGCTCTCTCTCAGAGCAAAGGCTTGCCGAAGTCCAACAGGGCATGAAACTCGTCATGGGTTTTGCCTGATCTGTGACACTGTTTTAATGAAAAGTTATTAGCCCTGCTTTGCCAAGGCTGGAAGTAAAGGTTCAAAGGCCGGGACTGGTATGATTTACGGATTATCCGGATGATCTTGCAAGAACTGCTCGACCAGCGGGGTCACCTGCTCAAAGGCATCCTCCAGCAGATAGTGCCCGACCTCATCCAGATAGGTAGCCTTGGCATTGGGAAAAATCTCCAGCCACCGATCATAAAAGCCACGATTAAAACAAAAATCCTTACCGCCCCAGACGAGCAACACCGGTTTATCCCGCAGTTCTGCAAGACCTGCCTCGATATCAACCAGGGTCTGCCAGGAGGGATGCCGGGAAGACATGGGAATGTCCCGGACGAACTGAAGAATTGCGACCCGATTTTGCCATGAGTCGTAGGGCGCCAGCAAGCCGCGTTTGATCTCAGGAGAGAGTGGTCGGGTCACAGCCATGCTGAGCGCCGCCCTGGCAAAACCATTTAGACCTTGGACCAGCAGCGGACCGAGCAAGGGAAGTCCACACAGCCGGATCCGCCACGGCATTCTCCGGGAACGGAAGGCAGCAGTGTTAAAAATAATCAGGGATTCAATCTGCTCCGGATGCCGGGTAGCATAGCCCATACCGATTGCGCCGCCCCAGTCATGGACCATGAGTGTCAGCTTTTGGATATTGAGAGTGGCGAGCAGCCGTTCGAGATTTTGGATATGGGTTTCGAGAACGTACGGATAGGCTTGCGGTTTGTCGGAGAGGCCGCAGCCCATGTGATCGGGCGCAATCACCCGGTAACCGGGCGCCAGCCTGGCGATCATTCGACGGTACATGAAAGACCAGGTCGGATTGCCGTGCAGCATGACAATGGTTCTGCCCTTGCCCTCGTCGATGTATGAGAGACGATGGCCGTCCAGTTCGATTGCGTGCGGAATAAACGGAGAGGGGTAATCGCTCACCAGAGGATCCCAAGCATCAGACAATTAATTCCGCTGCCGATGCCGAGCACCGCAGCCCGGTCGCCGGCGGTCAGCAGCTGCTGCTCAACCCCCATGGCCAGGGTGATCGGTGCCGAAACCGAGCCGACATTGCCGAGCACTGCCAGAGTTTCGACATTCTTTTCCGGATCAAGGCCAAGGGTATTAAAGAGCAGCCTGCTGTGGGCGCTGCCGACCTGATGGCAGAAAAACCTGGCAATACTCTCCGACTGCCAGTCAAGTTCAACCAGGAAATCCCGCCAGGCCAGCGAGGCGGTCTCAACCCCGCGCTGCAGCAACTCCTCGGAATCAGTGGCCATCAAGGTCCCGGCCCCTGCCTGTGGGCCGCCCTGACAGAGATTGCTATGGGTGGTGTTGGCCCGCGGCATGCCGCCCACCAGGCGATGACTGGAACCGCTGCCCTCACTACTCATGACCAGAGCCACAGCAGCCGAGCCGATAGTGAGAGAAGCAAAGGAGGGTTTGAAACTCTTTCTGGTCAGTTTTTGATCGGCAAGCAAGCCGATAATCGTTGATTCCAGCAGGTTTTCGGCAGTCTCGCCGGCCACCACCAGGCCTGTTCTGATCTGGCCAAGTTCGATCATGTTGGCCAGCATCACCATACCGTTTAAAAAACCCAGGCAGGCGTTCGACAGATCAAAAACCAGACAGCGTTCCGGCAGACCCAATAGATTGTGGACAAACGAGGCGGTTGCCGGCTCCATCATGTCACGGGAGACGGAGCAGAAGATGAGGCAATCAATATCTTCAGCGGCCACTCCGGAGGCAGCCATGGCCTTGCTACCGGCCAGAGCAGCCGCAGCGCTTGGTCTGGTTCCCGGCGTCCAGAGA
>MGTA01000027.1:3467-4132 GCA_001799225.1 Deltaproteobacteria bacterium RIFOXYD12_FULL_50_9 | reverse complement strand
TCATCATCTCGAGCCGGCCTTTGGGCAGTTTCAGGCGCTGGTAAATCCTGTCCAGCCGTTCTTCAAGCTCGGCTGAAGTCACCCGCCGCGGCGGCAGTTCGTAGCCGAAGGCCTGCAGATAAACATTTTGATAAAGCATCTCAACCCATGACTTTGCCAACAACGTCGGCATCAAAATAGTTGATTGCCATGCCGGCGTCAACCACAAGACATTGGGCGGTTATTCCGGAGGAGCGTGGCGACAACAAAAAGGCAGCGGTATCGGCAACCTCGCGGGTAGCCAGGGCTTGTTTGCGCAGGGTGAGCTGTTCGGCATAGAGATAGCTGTCGACATAGCCGGGAATACCGGCCGAGGCCGAGGTTTTCAGCAAGCCGGCGCACACGGCGTTGAACCGGACCCTAGAGAACCGCGAAAAGCTCTTGGCCAGAAAACAGATCGAGGACTCGAGCGCCGCCTTGATCGGGGCCATATAGCCGTAGTTTTCGGCGGCCATGCGGGTAGTAGAGATCGAGATGGTCACGACTGCAGCGTCTTCGTTAAGGAGAGCTTTGAAGTGGTTGGCAATGGCGATAAACGAAAAACAGGAGATATCAAAGGCCTGGAGAAAATCCTGCTTGCAGGTCTCGTGAAATGGTTTTACCCCTTCCGAATATCGGGCAAAGGC
>MGTA01000027.1:2770-3426 GCA_001799225.1 Deltaproteobacteria bacterium RIFOXYD12_FULL_50_9 | reverse complement strand
GCCTCTCCGGGGTCCGGACGACCAGGATAACCTCAGCACCGGCAGCCAGCAGGACGTCGGCAATGGCTGCGGCTACGGATTTCCGGTTGGCGAGACCGAACACAACATAACGTTTAGCTGCAATATTCAAGAAACTCATGAACTTTCCATATGCTATTAATAAAACTCAGGCTGTTTAGGCTGTAGACAGTAGGCTGGACATCTCATCAGTCGCCAGCCATTGCGCAGCCGAACTCCACCTTGACCGCCACCTTATCATGCACCAATACTTTACCGCTCATAAACCAGACAGGCCCGACCCGTTCAGTCAGTTTCACCTGGATGACGATGGTCTCACCTGGTCGGACCGGCCGCTTGAATTTGGCGCCCTGGATGCGGGTGAGCACCGGCGCTTTCTCCGTACCGGCAAGCCCTGCGCCCAGGATCTCGGCAATCAACAGCGAACCGCTTTGAAACACCGCCTCGCAGAGCAGGACACCAGGCATAATCGGGTTACCGGGATAATGGCCTTGAAACAAGGCAAGATCGGTCGGGATATCTTTTTCCGTTATAATAGCTTCCGGCGTCAGGGAGATGATCCTGTCCACCCATAAAAAAGGCTCTCGGTGCGGAATCCGCTGATAGATCGCCTGCTTAGAGTCCACCAGTCACCTCCA
>MGTA01000027.1:0-2754 GCA_001799225.1 Deltaproteobacteria bacterium RIFOXYD12_FULL_50_9 | reverse complement strand
ACGGGCCGGAATCATGCTCTTATACTCCTTCAGCTGTTCCGCCGGGATGTCACCCAGCAGTTCCGTCTCGATAAAGCCGGGCGAGACGCAGTTTACCGTAATATTCCGGCGGGCGGTCTCTTTGGCGAGCGCCCCCATCAGCCCAATCTGCCCGGCTTTGGAGGCGGCGTAATTACCGACCCCGGCAAAACCCTGACGGGCCATCGGCGAGGTCATAAAGACAATTCGACCATATTTCTGCTTGAGCATAAGCAAAACCGCGTGTTTTGCCATGTTGAACGTGCCGTTCAGATTAACATCAATCACCCGGTTCCAATCGGCGGGAGAGAGCATGGCGAGCACACCATCACGTCTGATCCCGGCATTACTTACCAGGATATCTACCATATCAAAGCGCTCTTCAATCTTGGCATACAGACCGACCACCTGATCATAATCCGCCACATCACACTGCAGGAGCCAGAGTCGATCAGCGTACTCCACCGCCTCTTCCCTGAATGCCTGAGCCGCTTTTTCATTGGCGCCATAGACCCCGATAACGGTCGCACCCTGTTCCAGCAAGGCAAGGGTGATGGCCTTGCCGATCCCGCGGGTCGCCCCGGTGACAATCGCTTTCTGTCCAATAAATTCACTCATCGATCGCTCCGCAAAAAGGCATCGGCATCGTTGGCAACGATAACGCCGTAATTAATGGCGCCAAGCCAGCCGGACATAATGATGCCCACCGACCCGACATGAAAAAGCCCCTGCACCACCTTAAAAATGGACCGCGAGATATCAAGGCCCTCAAACTTGGTGCCGAATGAGGTGCCTTTGGTATGCAGGGTATAGCGATGAAAGGTTTTGGGGGTTGCCGCCTCCAGCCAATCGCATTTGGCTCGGATCCCCGGCAGATAGCGTTCAAGGTCATAAAGGCAGCGACTGATCATACTATCCTTGGCCAGACGATACTCGTCATCATTAAGCCCGACCCAGTCGTCGTATCTGCCGTTCATGGAGGCGACCACCGTATAATTTGGATGCTCCGGCCTGGTCTTGGGATAGTAAAGCGAGAATGTCCGGCTCCGGGTGTGCATGTCGAGGAGTTCCTCGGCATCAAAGCATTCGGCGCGTGATGTGAAGAGCAGATCACCGACATCCTCGATCACCTCACCCTCGCGGATACCCATATAGACCTGACAACTAGAATTATTGACCTTGACCTGTTTGAGGCTGGCAAAAAACTCTGACGGGAAGGCGTCAGATCCGGCCAACTCCTCAATCGTGTTGGTGATCCCGGCATTCGACACCACACAGGGTGCCTCGATAAAACGACCGGCAGCCTCTACCCCGCGCACCCTGCCTTTGTCAATCACGATCCGTTCGACCCGGGAGTTTGTGCAGACAGTCACCCCGTTCGCCTCGATCTCGGCAACCATCATGCCGATGAGTTTGTCGGTGCCGCCTTTAAAGGTAAAAACCCCCTTGTTCATGAAGTTCGAAAAGACAATGCCGTAGGTTATGGCCGGATCATCAAGGTTCGAGCCGTTGGCGTAGGTGATCGGCTCCATGAGCAGGCGGTGGACATCGCTTCTTCCCGGAAAAAACTGCTCGAACAGTTCCCGGGTAGTCATGGTCCGGTCGTCGTAGAAATTCATTGCCGAAACGGTACGAAAAAAGTCCTCGACCCTCTCGCGACTGATCCCGAAATGGTTGACCAGAATATTGGTAAAATCCTCGCGGTCAAAGGTGGTGATCAGTGAAAACTGCGGATTATCGAAGACTATCTTCTTAAGCTGGACAATGGAATCCATAATGGCACGATTCCAGTACTTCCGGCAGGTCTTCACCATGCCGTAAGGAAAACCGTGCAAGGAGACATCGAAGATATGCCCCTTCCGTTTAAACCAGGTGGCCAGCCCGCCAATTTGGTGATGGTGCTCAAGGAGCAGAACCCGATGGCCGGCCTTGGCCAGTCGGTTTGCAGCGGTGAGTCCGCCGAGTCCGGAACCGATCACCACTACGTCATAGTGCGGACCGGCATCTTGAATGGAATTAAACGGCATTGGTTACTCTTTTCATAATATGGAATTACTTACCTGAAAATTTCTCAATAGTTACCAAGGCAAAGGAATATTGATATACCTTGTTTCCGAGAGGATTTCCAATGATTTTGCAACACCTGATCAAGATCGCGGTAAACATTACTACTGACTAGCCAGTCGCCAGCTCATTGGCAATCATCTCGGCTTGCTTCAACACAGTTTCAGTGGCCAGCAACTGCATGTCGGGCGGGTAGCCAAATTGGCGTAGGGTACGCTTTACAATAACTTTCATCTTTGCTTTGACGCTCTCCTTGATAGTCAACCACCAAGCCACCGGGTTTGTCCTTATAGACCCGGTTCACCCGGGCAATCGCCTGCATCAGGTTGTGGCCTTTCATCGGCTTATCAATATAGAGGGTGTGCATACTCGGCGCGTCAAAACCGGTCAGCCACATATCGCGAACAATCACCAGCTTGAGCGGATCGTCATCATCCTTCATCCGCACGGCCAACTGCTTGCGTTGTTCCTTAGTGGTATGGTGTTTGGCCAACAATGGGCCATCACTGGAGGCGGCGGTCATCACCACCTTGATGGCGCCTTTGGTTAAATCTTCAGAGTGCCACTCAGGTTTCAGCTTGATGATTGCCTCATACAGCTCGGCGGCAATCCGCCGCGACATGCTCACCACCATGCCCTTGCCGGCAAACACCTTCTGCCGCGTCTCAAAAT
>MGTA01000026.1 GCA_001799225.1 Deltaproteobacteria bacterium RIFOXYD12_FULL_50_9 | reverse complement strand
CGGACACAACAAAACTGCGGACAGGTCTTTCGATATGCCGTAGCCACCGGCAGGGCTGAACGCGACCCGTCCGGCGACCTTCGCGGAGCTATCCCCCCGGCGTCCGAAAAGCACATGGCCACTATCACCGACCCGAAGGAAATTGCTGGCCTACTGCGCTCCATTGATGAATACAAGGGTAGCATTGTCACCCGTTGCGCCCTACAACTGGCCCCCTTAGTCTTTGTCCGCCCTGGCGAGCTACGGCAAGCGGAGTGGGTGGAGATCAACCTAGAGGCGGCAGAATGGAGAATCCCGGCGGAGAAAATGAAGGCCGGTGTACTACACATCGTCCCATTATCCCGGCAGGCATTAACTGTGCTGCAAGAGATCAAACCTTTAACCGGGCATGGCAGGTATGTTTTTCCAAGCCCTCGAACAAATTCAAGACCGATGAGCGACAACGCTGTTTTGTCCGCCTTGCGGCGTATGGGTTACAAAAAGGATGAGATGAGCGGGCACGGTTTTAGGAGTATGGCAAGCACATTATTGAATGAACAAGGCTGGAATCGTGACGCCATTGAACGGCAACTTTCACATGGCGAGCGGAACAGCGTGCGTGCGGCCTACAACTATGCGGAGTTCATGCCGGAACGTAAGAAGATGATGCAGGGCTGGGCCGATTATCTGAGCGCGATCAAGGCCGGGGCAAAAATTATCCCAATCAAGGCCGCGAATGGGTGAAACATCTATACTACTTGCCAGAAAAGCTTGGGGCAATGGAGAAAATCTACCGGATGCTGACAGTGGAACAGGCGACGATCATTTCTTTGCGGATGGCAAAATTGATTGAATTGTAAGACAACTCACTGAAATCATAGCAATAAATAAGCGTCATTTTTTTGACGCTTATTTATTGATTTTTAAATAATCTCTAGTATTATGAAAGAAACTATCGGCTAGTTGGACGTATAAAGATTTAATAGGATTTCTTTGCGAACATAGAGCGTGATTTGTTCTACTGTTTTTTAACTAATTAAAATAATTAGAAAAAATTATTGATGTTTTTTAGTGTAAAAGATTGTTTATTAAAAAATCATCGATTAAGATACCAAGCGTATCTCATACGAGCCCGTTAGGGCTAAACTTATCTTGATTTCTTTGGTTGCTTTAAAGAATAAATATTTAGGCGATCATGGCTTTGTGTCATGGTCAAAAAAAGGAAAGGCCAAATACCCTCATTCTTGGCGGATCGAGGTATCGGCCTTTCAAATCACTCACAGGGAAACAACTGAGAGGTTATCAAGATAATAGCAGACAATTTGTAAAGTGCAAGTGTTTACCTAATCGCTTAGGTAACAATTTTGCAAACGCAAAAAATCTTTTTTGATACAGTCTGTTATCCTTCCTTGTTCACCCCCTCAGGTGTTTCCCTCAATAGTCCTATGGACTGAAGGAAACATTTTCATGGTTGAAAACAAAACGTACATTCAAATTTTAAGACTGAGCGGAGTTCTTGAACGAACCGGCTTAAAACGAGCAACCATCTACGCCTTCATTGCTGCCCGGAAATTCCCGGCAGCAATACCCCTGGATGGGATTCTCAGGAGGTCGAGGAATGGTTACAATCCCGTAAAGCGGCAAGGGGGTGAGCCATGACAATTAATAATCCCCAAGAAAAAGCGCAATGCCATTTAGATACCCGGAAAGACGTAAAAGAAACAAGCCCATTTGTCCAGATCAAAAAAGGCGCGATCATTACCACCTCTCTTGATGTTGCTGAGAAATTTGGCAAAAGACATGATCTTGTGTTGCGGACAATACGAAACCTTGATTGTTCCCATGACTTTTCGCTCCTCAATTTTGCGGAGCGAAATTACATCGATGATCGGGGAAAAAAACAACCAATGTATGAAATTACCCGTGACGGATTTTCGTTTCTTGCTATGGGGTTCACCGGAAAAAAAGCGGCGGGGTGGAGGGAAAAATATATTACTGCCTTCAACGCTATGGAGCACGTCTTGCTCAATCAGTCGAACCTGGCCTTTCAGGAACTGAGAAGGTCGGGCAAAGTAATCAGGATCGAAGCCACCGACACCATCAAGGATTTTGTCGAGTACGCCACGGCGCAGGGCTCCAGTAATGCCAAACACTATTACGCAAACATAACCAAAGCCACCAATAAAGCTCTTTCCCTTGTCAAACAGACATCCGGAAATCACTTCCGGGACATGCTTGATAATATGCAACTTCTATCTTATTTGCAAACTGCTGAGTTTATCGCCTGCAATGCCCTCAAGGAAGGCATGACTGCTGGACTTGACTATAAAGACATATATCAGTTATGCAAAAAAAGAATAGAAGCTTTTGCCTCAACAGTGAGACCGTCTTTGGTTATTAATTCATAATAATGACGAAAAGTTAAAGGAAATTACTGCATAAAAAAATGAATAATCAAAGTTAGGAAAACAAAAGTGGGCAAAAAAACCGGAAAAATGAAGCCCGGAACCTTCATCTTACGAGAGGTGATTATGTCGCGGGCATATCACGCACTTAGTGGGTTTGCCCCTCAATTGCTAATTCTATTTCTCAGCAAGCGAGACATCAGAAAAACAGACAAGGTTTGCACAAACTCTGACTCAATCACCATGACCTATGCAGAACTTGAGAACATATACAATCAAGGGCAAGAATTCCGTGGCTTACCTAAAGACGGCATCAGCAGACCTCGAATAATTCGGGCATTTAATGACCTGCTGGAAAAAGGCTTTATCAGTATTGTGAGGCAAGGCGGGGCATACAAACAAGACAAGTCAATCTATGCCCTTGAAAATGACTGGCGGCAATGGAAACCCGGTGATGTCTTTAAAACGAGAAAAAAAGATTCCCGCACTCTAGGATATCGAAAGCCACAAAACCAAATGTCGCGTACGGAAACGTTACCCATACACACGCACGAAAACGTTACTCATACGGCTCAATAAATGGCCTCTTAGGGTAATGAAAACGTACCCATTAAAAATATGGTTTATGACGAATTATCATGCAGTTAACAAAAAATACAGTTTTAGGGTATGGGTAACGAAAACATATGCGTTAACATGATAAGCCATATATACGGCGAAGCCAGGCCTTGATCATTTGTACTTGAAATTGAACTAAAAATCACGGGTGGTAAACTTTGGCCCTACTTGAGAGATTATTAAAATGGCAATCAGGCATACAATCCGAAAGGCGGCACCCGGATTATTACCCTGACTGCAAGGCGGGCGATTATCGAATATTGCAAAAAGTGTATGGGATTCAATAACCACGATGTCAGAAGATGCACTTCCAAGCTATGTGCATTGTTCCCATTCCGAACACACGACTCTGCAAAATATACGGTTTAAATAACCTAAAATAACCGGCCTATGATGGAATTTTCTAAGCAAGGTTAAACGAAACGACTGCCGGCAATACTTGCCTTCACCATGAATAGAATGGCAGTAAGTTACGGGTTATTGTGCAATGCCTACAGTTTCTATCATTGAATGTATTGCGGCGGTTAACACAGGTGAAAATGTTTACAAAACACAAATCAACCGCAATCCCATAAGGGACTAGAGATTCAGACATTTCAGGTGTAAGTAAAACGTATATTTGCTTAATGATTTCGATAAAAAAATAACGAGGCGAACTATGGGCGGTTTTGGATCGGGGCGTCGGTCAAGGTACAATTCAAAAGCAATAACGGAAGGTCAACACTCGATTGATGTTAGATGGCTAAAAAAGCGGGGGTATCTACGGCCTGGCATTAGTGGTACGTTATCCTGGTCCTGGCGAGGTGAACAGACCGGCATCATCGGCTTCAGGATGGAACAAGACCGGATGGGATTAAACTACAAGCACAAAAAAAATGGCGGAGAATGGGAACCTGTTGAACAGACAATCACATTTTACCAGACTCCTTGCAACTATGGCGGACACCGGAAATGGTTTATTTGCCCTCATTGCTGGCTACGGGTTGCAATACTTTATGGGGTCGGAAAGTATTTCTTCTGCCGCCATTGTCATGACCTGACCTATGGCAGCCAGCAAGAAGACTGGCCAGACCGTCTTATGAGAAAAGCCAGAAAAATTAGGGAACGTTTAGGAGTAAGCCGCGACCTTTCTGTACCAATCTTGTTCAAACCGAAAAACATGCACCAAGACACTTTTGACAGGTTAAGAAAAGAGGCCGACTTTGCAGACCATCTGGCAATTGTGATTATGGGCAAGCAGTTAGGTCTGATCAGGCATGATAAAAATGGACCATTTCTTTAGGGCGGATTCCATAACCTAGGTGGTGGCTTCAAATTACAATAAAAAAAAACAGCGTACACATTTACCCTTGATGTTGAGCATAAAAATACCTCCTGTGACTATTATATGTGGCCAGGTAAGCATGTCAAATAGAATGACTAGAATAATTTTTCTTTACATTCCTGAGTCAAACAGATAACAACTAGAAATATCAATTTTACCATAATCTCACAACTTTCTTAAGGGGTGAAAATGAGAAAAAAATTGCATGTATTTAATGTAATCTTTTGCCTTTTGACTGGTTTGTTGACTATTTTTGTGACTGGTTGTAGCTCTCTTGAAAGAAAGGTAGCTCTCTTTGACAAAAAATATCAGGGCTATATCAACTTATCACAGATTGAAAACATCCTTGAAAATCCTGTGTCTTTTAATGCCTGCATAGCTGAAGAAGTATCAGACATGGCATATTCTTCAAAACAACTTGCAGAAAATGGCTATTTGTTGGTTGGAGACACTATGTTCAATGACAGAAAACATTATTCAGTTGCGGTTGCAAAAATTCATTGTGGAAAAATAGGAGCGGAACGCGCACTTTTTAACTCTCAATTAGTTTCATCTTCTCAAGTAATAATTCCATATAGCACACCGCAAGTTTCTTACGCTAACACAACCTATCAAGGGCAACTTGGGAATTATATCGGTTCTTCAACAACTTCTTTCACTCAATACGTTCAAAGAGAAATCCGTTATAATGTGAATACTTACAGAAAATGGGCTAGTTATTGGGTAAAAGCCAAACCCCCAACTTTAGGGGTATATTACGATAACATGCCTGACAAGTCAAAGTACGAAGCAGAAACAAACAGCGGTGCATATGTTTATCTTGTGATTAACGACTCTCCAGCATTTAATAGTAATATAATTATTGGCGATGTGATAACAGAGGTTGACGAAGAAAAAGTGATTAAACCGGAAGATTTGACACGGGTTCTTCAACAAAAAGCTGGTCAGGATGTTGTTTTTAGTATTATTAGAAAAGGGAAGCCAATTAGAATAGCACTTAAATTAAATCCTGCGGCAAGCAAATAATTAAAATGCCCCCCCTTATAATCATTCATAGGCAAAGTACTGGTTATTTCACAATGCGTTGGCAAATGAACAATATGATATGTTAAATGGGAACCATTCAAGCCTATATATGTTGAGATAGATAGGGGTTTTGCAATGAAAATGGTTATGTTATTGTTTCTCATTTTAACGGCCTCTCATGCCTATGCCGACGATCGTAGCATAGCATTGAAGGAGAAGCCCACATACGTGGCAGTCGAAAAGGTGCACAAGACTGCATTGGTAATCGGGAACAGCACCTATCTATTATCCCCTTTGAAGAACCCTGCGAACGATGCAAAGACAATGGCAAAGACACTGCGGGAGCTTGGGTTTGCCGTGGACGAACGTATCAACCTGAACCAGAACGATATGAAACTAGCGATCGAATCATTCGGAAAAGTCATCAAGCAAGGCGGGGTCGGGCTGTTCTTTTATGCTGGCCACGGTATGCAGGTGAATGGCAGGAACTATCTTATCCCTGTTGATGCAGACATCCAGGGCGAACCAGAGGTGGAAATTAAGGCGGTAGATGCAGGGGCGGTACTCGCCAAGATGGACATGGCGAAGAATACCATGAATATCGTGATCCTCGACGCATGCCGGAACAATCCTTTTTCTCGTAGCTTCAGGGCCGTAAATCTGGGACTCGCTTCTATGAACGCGCCGAGCGGAACCTTGATCGCTTATGCTACAGCTCCCGGTTCAATAGCAAGTGACGGGACTGGCGAAAACGGGCTTTATACCCAGGAGGTTGTCAAGGCGATTAAGAAGCCCGGCCTAAAAATAGAGGATTCATTTAAGATGGTCCGCACTTCGGTCAAACAACAGACAGGGGACAAACAGGTGCCGTGGGAATCATCGTCCCTTGAGGGCGACTTCTACTTCTCTGGTGCGACAGATACTTCCCGGCTCGATGGCCTTGCTGAAGGGTCGAAGGAACGACAAGCGGAGTTAGAACGTCTGAAGAAACTTGAGATTGAAACCGCGAAGCAGAAGGAGATGGAGCAAGCAGAAATTGAAAAGCTAGAAGGAGAACTAGCGTTGTTGGATGCACAGATCACTGTCATGAAGGGGAAACTTGGTTCAGGAGCAGTCGGACCAGACGACAGCCTCGAAAATATGCTAGCCATGGTTGAGAAAAAAGAGGCTGATGCGCAAAAACTCGAAGAACTTAGGCAGCAAAGAAATGCCGAAATAGTTCGACTCAAAAAAGAGGCAGCGACGAAACGCAAAACTGAGATCAAGAAAGATATAGCCGCTTTTGGGAAGATCGCTAATTCTCCCTATGGCAAGGACATGATTTCGTCAGCATGGAAGAGCCTGACGACCAAGTATGCATTAATTGAGGGGATAGAGAATATTAGAGAAGGAGATATAAATGCAATAAAAGCCTTACTTCTGGGGAATGATGAGGCGAATTTCACTAAAGATGATTTAGTTTTCTACAAGGATTATGTTTTGGATGTTAGTACCAATTTGATGTGGACGAGTGATGGAAACATTGCAGGGAAACAGATGAATTGGGATAATGCAATGAATTGGGCAAGCAACTTGCAGTATGGCGGTTACAGCGATTGGCGATTGCCGACTAAGGAGGAACTGGAGTATTTTACGAAGCGTGGTAGAAGCAGCCCATCAGAATATTTTAATGGGTTGGGGTTCACGAACATTCAGGCAAATGACTACTGGTCGTCCACTATAAGGGAGGGACACCCGGACTACGTGTGGTTCGCGGGTTTCAAGGCTGGCAACATAGGTACCTCCAATAAGCAACACATCCACATGTATGTACTTTTTGTTCGTGGCGGACAATGAGCAGTAGGCTGTTTTTGATAATTTGATTATTTGGTCATTTAATTTGCTTGAGGCAGGGTCAGCGGGGACTCAATCAAAAACAATATAGTCGCCTTCCCTGCCTACCCATGGTAGGGTGCTTGAGACAAATGGTAATTTGAATGGCATTGATTTGCACAGCTCTTTTTCTTTTGGGGGCTTATTTGGGGGCTTACTATTTTTTAGACATAAAACAAATCGTTTAATTATAGATAATTATACCGTTAGTTCAATGGACTGCATCCCATTTTTAAACTAAGGCTGTAATCTTAACAGGTTACGGTCTTATTGTTTTTACGGCTGCATAAGCAATTGCTAATTATCGCGCTATCAAGTAAAATAGGTATTCATGTTTTTCGGGACAGGAAGACCGGAGTTTCTACCATAAACAGGGGTTTATGAACAGATCCAGCAATATGGCTATCAAGGTTGGTTTGTTGAGCGGGTTGCTGCTTCTGGGGGCAGAGCGGCAGGTTCTGGCCTCAGAAGAGCATAAGGTCGCCCGCAATGATCAACAAGCGGATCTTGATCTCTTCGCGATGTACTTCAGCGACGAGAACCTGGTCGAGGTTACCAGCCGGGTGCCGCAGCCCTTGCCGCGGGTAGCGGAGAACTATTCGATTGTCACGGCCGAGCAGATTGAGGCCATGGGCGTCCACAGCGTCGATGAGGTGCTGAGTCAGCTTCCCGGCATGATTGTAACCTTTAATCACCGAAACTTTGGCGATTTTGGGACATACCGGACCCACGGCCTCGGGTTTATCGATGCCCCCCATGTTCTGCTGCTGATCGACGGGGTGCGCCTCAACCCGCCCTCTCAGGCCCGGGCCGAAACCAATGGCATCCCGCTGCAGATCATCAAACGCATCGAGGTGATCAAAGGGCCGGCCTCCTCGGTCTGGGGCTCATCGCTAGGCGGGGTCATCAATATTATCACCAAGGATACCGGCAAAACCGTGACGCCCCGAGTGACAATGTCAGCCTCCGGCGGCGAGGCCAACACCCAGGACTATAACGCGGATATCGCCGCCCGGGTCGGCCACCTCTCCTATTATCTCTATGCCGGTCGCCAGGATTCGCAGGGTTTACGCAATGACCGCTGGTTCGCCAACAACCGGCTTTACGGCAAGCTTGAAACTGCGCTAGGAGATGCGACAAAAATTGGCCTGGCACTGGGCAGCAGCAATCCTGAATACCTTGAAGGTAATTCGGTAAGTTCTGATACAACGGCGTATCGTACAGCAGCCCACTCCTGGGGCAGTTTGAGCCTCGAAACCAGCCCGATGACCGGGGTCGCTCTGCATCTGGCCCTGCAGAGCGCCAAGATGGACTGGTGGCGCCAGGATAATATGCTCAGTACCGGCGCTTATCTATGGGCTTTTGAATATGCTGATGAGACCAGAGGGGGGGAAGCCACTCTTGCTATAAGCCGCTGGCCGGGCCAAAGCATCGTGCTGGGCGCTGAGCTGGAGCGCGACGAAATGGAGATGCGCAGCTCTTGGGATGTCATGTACCCGATCTATCAGGAGAAAAGAGCTGTCTTTCTCAACGACAGCATCACCTGGGGACCTTTGACCGTGACTCCGGGCCTCCGCTATGACCACAGCTCGCTGATCGGCGAACAAACCAGCCCGAGCCTGGCGGCAGTCTATAGGCTTGATGAGACGACCCTGCTGCGGTTCAATGCCGGCTCCGGGTTTGCCCAGATGCCGCTCCTGCATTTCTTGCCTTTTTTCAATCCCCAGATCAAGCCGGAGATGATCAAATCAATCCAGGGCGGGGTTGAAACAACCATCATGGCAGCGGTGCGGTTCAAAACGACCCTGTTTCACCATGGCATCAAGAAGACCATTGATTATAATACCTCGACTAACACTATGCCGATTCAGCGGGACGGGATAGAGGCCGAGATCGAGACTCTGGAACTTTACGGATTTTCAGCCGGCCTGAACGGAACCTATATCCACGAACGCAACCGGTTGAGCGGCCGAAATCCTCCCCTGGATATTGACGGAACCAACGACGATATCACCGCCATTAATCTGGCCTTCTCCTATCGCTATGCCGATCTGCTCAGAACCAGGCTGGCCGGCCACTATCTCTGGCAGGATAGAGTGGAGTGGCAAGGGTTTGCGGATCATGATTGCAGCGGCATGCTCTGGGACTGGACGATTGGCGTCATGCCCAAATTGTTTGCCACCCCAAACCTGACGCTCTTTGGCTCGGTTCACAACCTGTTTAATAACACCGTCTACTTTAACCCGGAGAAAAAGAACCCCGAGCGCTGGGTCGAGGCCGGGATCACCATCAAGTATTGAAATTTTGCGATAATTCCTTTAATTTCAAATGATTATATTGTCAACTCGACAGGCTGTATCATAAGACATAATCCGGCGCTAGCCAGTGCCGTTCGTTAAACGGCTCGATTCCTCAATGGCTTCGAGCCGTTTCTTTTTTTGTATCATCCGATGATGTCAAAAATTTGCAATGCCGACCGATTACCCTCTTGATATTCTCCCACGACAATTATCCAATCTCCTTGCAAAAGAAAACAGTTGTTGATACATGAGAAGAGGAAGGTTTTTAAAAAAATATTGAATCTTCTATACCCCTATTTTGAGCCCAAAAAGCATAAGAGCAATTAATGGCCCTCAAGAAATCCGAACTCTACTCCTCACTCTGGAAATCCTGCGATGAGCTGCGCGGCGGTATGGATGCCAGCCAGTACAAGGATTATGTCCTTGTACTCTTGTTCGTCAAATACGTCTCGGATAAATACGCTGGAGACCCCAACGCCCTGATTGACGTGCCGGCCGGCGGCAGTTTTGCCGATATGGTAGCGGCCAAGGGCGACAAGGAGATCGGCGAGCGCATCATGAAAATCATCGAGAAGCTCGCCGATGCCAACGATAGCCTTAAAGGCGCGATCAACGTCGCCGACTTTAATGACGAGGAGAAACTCGGCAAGGCGCAGGCCATGGTAGACCGGCTGACCAAGTTGGTGGCCATTTTTGAGGGCCTGGATTTCGGGCGCAACCGGGCCGAGGGTGATGATCTCCTGGGTGATGCCTATGAATACCTGATGCGCCACTTTGCCACCGAAT
>MGTA01000025.1:10023-10282 GCA_001799225.1 Deltaproteobacteria bacterium RIFOXYD12_FULL_50_9 | reverse complement strand
GTATTCGTACTTGCCGACCACCTTCCTTGCGCCACGTGCTTGCGGTCCGGTTCAGCGACTTGTTAGGCCTTGTCTTTGCACCTAATTGTTGTAACGGAACTGCCAGCAATGAAAGTAATATGTCCGTCGCTATCAAGAAGCGCAAAATAGACAGGACTCATACAGCCCTCTTCGGTAGTATCAAAGTAGATTGTCTTTCGATAAGTATATGATTCAAGAACTTTGCCGTCTTTAAGGTATAGATCAACCTTCTTGTTCT
>MGTA01000025.1:5957-9959 GCA_001799225.1 Deltaproteobacteria bacterium RIFOXYD12_FULL_50_9 | reverse complement strand
TACAACGGCCTGAACGGTTTCGACAACCCAGGGCAGCAGTTCGGTGCCGTCTTTACGGGCCGGACCGATGTTCAAGTCAAGATAGGCGGCGCCGGCCGCGGCCTCTTCTTTGGCCATCTCCTGAACTGGACCGGCGTTCCGTTCCTTCATGGCTGTGCCGCTGCGTTTGCCCATGATATTGATGCTTTCGGCGATCGGTAAAATTTTGACCATTTGTAATTCTCCTTATTATAGTTTGATTCAACGGTTACTATGGTGTTTTGGAGCCGGCCACCGAGACTATTGTCGGTATGGTGTTGTTGGGCGGCGTACCCTTGCTTAAAACATTTAAGAACGCCAAAAATAGCGTTAAAATGCCGGGTTGTCAACCATCAAGGATAAAGGGTATGGAAAAAAGGTGGTTCGCAGTCAAACAGAGCTGAAAAGCAGATTCTGTCATTAATGGTTAGTCTTGGCAAGGAGCAGGAGATAAGCCTCCCGATATCCGGCCATGGCTAAGGCGGTCTCTTTTTTTGTATCATAGGCGCGACCAAGATGATAACGCAACTTGGCGCTATCAGGATGATCTTCGGCCATTTGTTTAAACTCCATAACAGCCTCGTCAATCATGTCATCATCTAATAATTGTTTGGCCCGGCAAATCAGGCCCGGGATATTGTCAGGGTCAATAGCCAGGCCCTTGTCGATTGACTGCCGGGCCCGGTCCGGCTCCCCGATGTCGAGCAAAATGCAGCCGAGTTCGATATGGGCCCGGGCAAGATCAGGTTGCCGTTCCAAGGCTTTTTCGAACTCCCTGGCCGCCTCCTCCGGATGGCCGCGCTTAAGCATGACAAAACCATAGCTCATGTGCAGCCCGGCTGCTTTCTCTTCCTCTGATTTCTCCTCCATTACCGGTCGCAGGTCGGTTGCCACCTGTTCTTCTGTTTTTTCGCCGAGCATGATTTCCACGGCGCCTTTGAGGCGATCGACTGCATCATGGCTGTACCCAAACCCCGCGGTCACTATGCCGTGTTTGTCCACCAGAAGGAGAGAGGGGATTACGTAGACGCCCAGAGCCCCGTATGCCAGGCCGTTTTTATCTATATAAACCGGGATCCGGCTCTTGGCTCCGCCAACGACTCGATTGATTGCCTCAGGGCCGTCCTCCTGGATATTGACGGAAAGCAGAGTAATATCCCGATCTTTGAAAAAAGCAGCGGATTGTTCAATTGTCCGCAAGGTTTGCACGGAGCGTTCAATCTTTTCCGGAAGATCTGCTCCCCAGAAGATTGCGATGAAGGCCTTGCCCTTAAGCCGGCTGAAGGAGATGGGGGCTGAATCATCCAGCCGAAAAACGGTCGCATTCGGAACCGGCTCGCGCTCGTTAAATTCCCTAAAGGAAAAAGCGGTAGCATTTTTAAGGCCAATCAGGATAAAAAAGATGGTAAGGGTGAAAGTGAATATTCGAGGCATTTACATCCTTTGTTGCATTTGCGACCAGCGGGTGGTGACCATGGAGCCGACCGCGGCCACTGCGCCGAAGGAGAGGACGCTCATAACCAATGGAAGTCCGGTGGCTTTGAAAAGATCATAGGCAAAGACTTTGAAGGCGCCGATCACCGCGACCGCGAGGGCTGTGAACAACAACTCCTTATGACGGCCGGACATGCCGACTGTCATAAGGGCGATAGCACCGAAGTTGATGAGGATAGACTGCACGCCGAGCAGGGCATTAACATCGCCGCCGACGCTGCCGAGCAGGATCTGATAGGCGATGAGATGTAGCAGGCAGTACCCGTTAATGAGAGCGACAAACAGCAGTGACAAGGCGCTGATATCAGATGGATCGACCAGATGGAAAAATCCGGTGCTGCAGGAGAGCGGATGCCGGCGGCTCCACCAGTACTGGAAGGCGCTGAATAAGCTAAGAGAGGCGGCCACTGCAATGCCGGCCCAGGGAGATGGGGAGATAACAGAGAAGGCGCCGGAGGTGATGGCGATGAGACAGGCGACGATTTGCAGCAGGTAGGAAGTGAGGCGAATGCCGCCGATTTCGCAGGCGTTGGAAGCCAGGGCTGCGCCCAGGGCAATGGCGCTCCAGAAGGGCAGGGCGACGAGGATATTGCCGGCGGCGACCGGGGAAGATAGAACTAAAAGCGTGGCGCCGGCAAAGGTGAAGGAACAGATGCCGGGGCCACCCTCTCGGCTGAATTTAACAATTACGGCAACCAGGCCGAAGTGGATAATGGCCATGGTGACCCCGACGATTCCCAACCATCGGGTCGGGCTGTCCAGAGATACGGCGACCGCCCAGCTTAGACCGTAAGTCAACAGCACGTTGCCGGTTGGGGTAAGGATATCGATTATGCCGTATTTTTGCGGCTTGAAAAAAGCTTTGTGGGCCATGAAAGCGAAATTGATTACAAAGAGCAGCAAGGAGGCGGGGAAAAACCAGGTAATCCCGGCATTCTGAGGCAGATCAAGGTGTTTAATAAGCGGAAAGTAAAGGCTGATGGTCCAGTAGACCCAGAATAACAGAGTGAGCAGAAAGATGGTGGCCTGCGCCCTTCTGCCGCCTGACTGGCTGTTGAAAATCAGTGATATGCTTACCAGAAGGATTAGGAAGATCGCAGTTCGCCAGAAATACGGGTTTGGGAAACCCATGGCAATGGCCACGATCGCCGCGCCGATGAGCCCGGTCAGATGAAAGGCGGCGCTGCCGAATTTTCGGTTGAGCAGCACCATGGCCAGCATGGTGGCAAAAAGAGTAAAGAAGGCGGCCCCGGAGGTAAAGGTGGCAAACCGGGCATGGGTCTCCAAGACAACGGAGTACATGAGCAAGGCGCCGCAGATCGGAAAGACCGGGGCCAGTTTGTTTTGTCGGGTTTGTGTCCACCAGCCGGCGGCGATCAGCAGGGCGGCATAGCCGATGCCCAGATAGGAGCCGGTCTGACGGCCGATCAGCTCGTGATCGGTAAGGGTCCGCAGGAAAAGCGCCACTACCAGGATAAAACAGATGGTCGCCACCCGGGCGAGCATGGATGATTTATCCATCGAAGACCAGATATTGTCGGCCGGCAGATCAGCATAGACCGAGAGATTTTTTGCAGCCCCGGCCTCTTCTCTGACTTGTGACCGGCGCTGCTCAAGAGACGAGACCCGATCCGCGAGTGCGGCAATTCGGCCGGATAAAAGGTCAATCTGTTCATTAGCGTGACGGATTTGTTCCTTTTCAGGCAGATCCTGCGGAATCATTGCTCCATTTCTCCTATTAGCTGAAAATTCCTTAATTATGACGATTAAACGACTTAAAACGTCCTAATCGGTTGTAAAATATTTTTCAGGAGAACAATTTTATTGTTTACACATACCACTGTGTGGTATAAGTTGGCAACAAAAAACTACTACATTGTAGTATGGCATATAAATATGTAATCTCTTGCTTGTGGAATATTTTTTATTATATTCAATATATTGTTATTTTAATTACTTGTTGGAGCTCGCTTGTTATTTCATAAATACTGAGCAATACGATATATCTGGTGTGTGATGGCCATATAGTTAGGGTTGCGGAGCTATTGTGAAGAGTTTAATAGGGAGCGGGTACTGCCGCTTCTTTTTTTTGGAGTTCTTTATTAACTTAATTGGGAATGGTGCCTATGAAAAACCATGTTTTGCGACCTCTATGGGTCGCCATCGGGGCGGTAGCTCTGGTCTTGATCGTCAGGCATTTAATGGTGCCTGCCGATTTCGGCGTACACGGCAAGAATTTTACTTATGGCTTTCATCGACAAGGGAGCATTGCCGATTGGCAGGACGTCGGCGTTAAATATAAAGGCAAGGAGATCTGCAAGGAGTGCCATGAAGATAAATGCACTGACAATGCCTCCGCCAAGCATAGCCGGCTTGAGTGTGAAAATTGTCATGGTCCGGCCATGAACCACCCGGAGGATCCGGCCAAACTGGTCATTGATCGCAGCAGGGATCTGTGCCTCCGCTGCCATGCCTCTCTCCCTTATCCCA
>MGTA01000025.1:0-5951 GCA_001799225.1 Deltaproteobacteria bacterium RIFOXYD12_FULL_50_9 | reverse complement strand
CGCGCGGTAGAATTCCAGGCATAGATCCGGTCACCCATAATCCGGGCCAAGAGTGCAGCGCCTGCCACAATCCTCACAAACCAAACCTGGAGGCCATGTGATATGAGCCAGACCCGACGAGATTTGCTCAAAAAAGTAATTATCGGTTCGATCGGCGCCACGGTTTCGCTCGACCTCTTCCGTTTCTTAAGCCCGGCCCAGCTCCAGGCCGCCATCGGCGACCAGGCGGTGCGCTGGGTGTTTTTGGTCGACACCACCAAATGCGTGGGCTGTGGTCTGTGCGTCAAGGCCTGTAAAAAGGAAAACGAGGTTCCCTATGATGTGCCGGTAACCCGGACCTGGGTTGAGCGGTATGTGGTCACTAAGGACGGCAGGTCGCATATCGATACCCCAAACGGCGGCCGGGACGGCTTTGTCGACAAAAAAATTCAGGGCGAGGAGATTCGCGATCAGGATATCAACAAGGCCTTTTTTGTCCCTAAGCTCTGCAATCAGTGTGAAAACCCGGCCTGTGTCCAGGTATGCCCGGTGGGCGCCACTTACCAGACCAAGGACGGCGTCACCCTGGTTGACCGCAAATGGTGTATCGGCTGCGGCTACTGCATCATGGCCTGCCCCTATGGCGTCCGCTTTTTCCATCCGATCCATAAGGTCGCCGAGAAATGTACCTTTTGCTACCACCGGATCAGCAAGGGCCTGAAGCCGGCCTGTGTCCAGGCCTGTCCGTTCGGGGCCCGGCAGCTCGGCAATCTCAAGAATCCCGACGATCCGGTCGCCCAGATCATTAAAACGCAGCGGGTCGGGGTTCTAAAGGATGAATACGGCACAAAACCACAGGTCTTTTATATTGGCCTTGATACTAACGTGAGGTAGAAAAATGGGTACTGAAGAGATGGTTGTTCACGGAGCTGAATGGACGGTCAAACAGCTGTTTGTCTATCCTAATGAATTCATCTACTGGAGTGTGCAGATCGTTATGTATCCGTACATGACCGGTCTGGTGGCCGGCGCTTTTGTCTTGTCGTCCTTGTATCATGTTTTTGATCAAAAAGATTTGAAAGACATGGCCCGCTTTTCCCTGGTCTTTTCCCTGGCTCTCCTGCCGACTGCTATGATGCCGCTGATGTTTCATCTTCAGCAGCCGCTCAGGGGCTTTAATGTTCTGTTCACCCCGCATTTCACCTCAGCCATTGCCGCCTTCGGCATTGTCTTTTCAACCTATGCGATGATTGTGGTAAGCGAGATCTGGTTTGTTTACCGCCAATTTTTCGTTGAGCAGATCAATGAGCTACGGGCTAAAAACGATGGCCTGAGCAGATTGAAATTCTACCTCTACCAGCTCTTTAGCCTGGGCGCCCACGATTTGAGTGATGAGGCAGTTAATAAAGACAAAAGGGCCGTCAGGTTATTGGCCGCTATCGGCATCCCGGTCGCCTGTTTCTTGCACGGCTATGCCGGCTTTATCTTCGGCTCGGTTAAGGCAAATGCCTTGTGGATGTCGCCGCTCATGCCGGTAATTTTTATCATGTCGGCGGTGGTGTCGGGTATTGCACTCTGCATGCTCACCTATATCGCGATCATGGAGTGGAAGAAGTTTTCGACCGTCCTGGCGCGCGGCCGGGGGGATGAGTCGGTCCAGCTCATCCGCAGCGTTGAGATGGAGGTGGTTAAGAAGGCCTCCCGCTATCTGATCGGCTTTCTGGTGGCCGCCATCTCGCTCGAACTCCTCGATCTGATCTTCCGGGGCTACACCGCCATGAAATCATGGGATATCCTGCGCACGGTCATGTATGAGGAAGATTTTGTCAAGATCTTCATCCTCCAGTACCTGTGCGGCAATCTGCTGCCCTTTGTACTGCTCCTCCTGCCGCGTTTGACCATCCGGCGGACCGCTTTTGCACTGGCCCTGATCCTCTTTGGGGTCTTCATGATGCGCTGGAACGTCGTTATCGGCGGCCAGGCCTTCTCGCTCTCCTTCGCCGGTTTCATGCACTATCACATCCCGGTGATCCCGCACAGCCTGGAGACCTACAAGGAGGGAGTGCTGGGCGCCTTGACCGTTGCCGGAACCCCGTTCGTCCTGTTCTGGCTGATCAATAAGATCGTGCCTTCGATCCGCTATAATTGAGGATGGGTTGTAAATATCTCCGCTTTTGAAAAGGTATGGCGCCGGTAGGCGCCATACCTTTTTTCGTATCTGTTGCCCCTTGCTTCCCGGCGTTATTTCGGTGGTTGGCGCGCTTTATTCCGGGCTGCAACTTTTTGTTGACAAGTCGCTCCATGCTTTGTAAGCAAAAAAAGTAGATTTAGATTTGTCAGGAGCGCGGCGTTGCATGAAGAATAGCAAATCGGGTTAGGGGTAGCCCTAGGGAAAACGTATGAGATTTGATCCTGATCTCCACCATCGCCGGTCGATTCGCATTAAGGGTTACGATTATGCAGAAGTGGGTGCCTATTTTGTAACAATTTGCAGCCAAGGAAGGGAAGGCGTGTTTGGCGAAATCGTAGATAGCGAAATGCAGATGAATGAGGCGGGTCGGATGGTGGAAGCCGTCTGGCAAGGGCTATCTGATCGATACCCGCAGCTGTGTATAGACGAATTTGTGGTCATGCCGAATCATTTTCATGGGATCGTTGTAATTTGTTATCAAAGGGGTAAAACTGGCCCCGAGCTAGGAATGCCAACGCAGAATATCGGCCCCAATTTTAATGGTCGTAGGGGCGAACCTTGTGTTCGCCCAATCTGTCATGGCGTGGACCAAGAGGGCGAACAGGATAATAAGGGCGAACACGAGGTTCGCCCCTACAGGAGCGGGACGGGTGAAAATACTGTAGGGCGCATTGTCCAGGCCTTTAAATCTCTTACCACCAACGCCTATATTCGGGGTGTAAAGGCTCTCGGCTGGCAACCATTTCCGGGCCGTTTATGGCAGCGGAATTATTATGAACGGATCATTCGTAACGAAAGCGAATTGCACAAGGCCCGGCAATATATCGTTGAAAATCCGATGAAATGGGATTGTGACCGCGAAAACCCGGTAAATGTGATGACGTTGGAGAATAGTGCTGTCTCAAACAAACTGGATTGAATAGAATATCGTCGGCCCCAATCGTAGGGGCGAATCTTGTATTCGCCCTTTTTGTCTTGTTGGGGGTAAAAATGGCGAACACAAGGTTCGCCCCCTACAGATCAAGGTAGGTTGTATATGAAAAGCAATATAGCAGAATTAGGAATAGTAACAAAATTGCAGTCGCTGGACGGCCGCCTTTTCAGTGATTTGCTGGCTGTGGAGAAGTTCTGCGAGGGTGTATGGGGAAAAAGCACCCTGTTGCCTTGGTTTACCAAACACGATCTGGACCATTCGGATGAAATAATTTTCCTTTTGGATCAACTCCTCAAACCACTCCAAAACAAGAATGACTTCCTTAACGAACATGAATTGTTTGTGCTTCTTGCCTCAGCCTACCTTCATGACATAGGAATGCAGTTTCTGAAACTGGAGGGCATCTCAATCGAGAAACTGACAGAAAAGGAGTACAACGAGGTAAGAAAAAAGCACGCGGAATTGAGTAGTAACATAATTCTTAAAAAGGTGAAGCTTAGTCTCGACAGGGACGATTTTCACCTGCCCGATATAGACGACGAATATATTGCCCCCATTGCCTTGGTCTGTAAGAGCCATTCGACCGAGTTTTTTGACGAAGTCATAAAACAATTGCAGGAAAAGCGTTACACCCCCAAAGGACGGCCTTTCAGAGGAGAATTGCTTGCCGCACTTCTATTAATCGCCGATGAACTCGACCTACAGGGCAAGAGGGTCAATTTTAAGGAAACTGCGAAGTTTAACCTGTCGGTGTATTCACAAGTCCATTGGTATAAGCATCATTATGTCGACTTTGTTGGCATAACCGAGAATATGGTCAAAATTACGCTCAGATTCCCCTCGAATTCAGCAGAGTACAGATCGCTGGTTAAAGAGCTGATTGAGACCAAACTGGTTGAACAGATAAAAAGGGTTAACCAATATTTGCGGACAGGCACGGAAGAGGTATTGAACCTTCATGGCGAGATTGAATTTTCAGTACACAAAGACGACTTGGTGAAAAGACCCCTGCCTGCCGAAGTTCTCATAGAACTCAAGAGAGTAATGGGAAAAATCTCTCCAATATCCTCTCTCGTCTTGGAGGCGCCAATAGCCGGTATCCCGATCCCGGAACCGACAAAGCTTTTTACGGGCATGGAGCAGAAGAAAACCGAGTTTCAAGACTTGCTCGTAACGGCAAATTTGTTTTCAATTGAAGGACTTGGCGGCGTTGGGAAGACAGAGTTTGTTTTGAAATGCATTGAGGAGTTTTTGCCGAAGGAAAAGGTTGTCTGGTTCGAGTGTCTCCATGACTCAAAGGCTGATTCGTTAATCGGGCTTTCCGGGTATCCGGAGGTCCTGAAAGGGGAAAACAAAACCGAACTGGCTAAATATAGCGGGTTTGTTGAGCTTATTGAAAGAGACGAGAAGACGCTCGTTCTTGATAATTTTCAAACCGTTACCGGCAACTCCTTGGAGGAGTTACTCAAGTTCGCAGAAAGACGGTTGAAAAAGGCAAAGATAATCGTTGTTTCCCGGCATCATCCCAGTTTCGGCGTTAAATTTGTGCCGATTGAACTGAATGGTTTGGGGGACGAAGCCCTGTCCTATGCCCAAAAATTTAAGGGGGCATATTATAAGAGTGTCGAGGTGAGTCAAGGCGATTTACAGGCAATCTGTGCTTCCCTCGACGGACATCCGCTTGCAATAGAATTGGCGGTACAGCTTCTAAGCTACGGAGAGTCTTCAGAGAATATTATCAAAACCATAGTTCGGGCGGCGGATAAGAGCAAAGAATTGACCGCCAGGTTGCTTGACGAGATCTTTGACCACCCGCAAAGCACTGAACAGGAAAAAGAGTTTTTGTTACGCTTCTCGATATTCAGGTCTGAGATCAACAAAGATGGTCTCTCTGCGCTGTTTGATAAGGGAGATGACAGCACCATTCTATACAAACTTATCGAAAAGAAGATGGTTTCGGTGGTGCACGGTTCTTATAGAACTCACCCCCTAATCCGGGAATTTTGCTATCAGCGACTTTCCGATAAAGAAGCAGTCCATGAAAAAGCGGCGTCATATTTTGAGACAAGAAGGACGGATCGATTTGATCCGTTCCTTGAAGAAGAGATTTTCTATCATTTAGATAGCAGTAAAAAGCGGGAGAGGACGGCCGATTTCATATCCGCTACCGGGGAGCAGTTCATCCGCGCAGGGCATACAAACTCCCTGGGGGAAATGATTAAAAAGGCGCTAATATGGGGATTTGACAGGCCTGAGTACCAAGTTTTTCTTGGGGATATTGCCACATTGCGGGGTAAATGGAGTGAGGCATCCCAGCATTTCGAGAGAGCCTTCTCCTTCCAGAACGCTGACGACAAGATAACAGCAGAGGCGTACATAAAGTTTGGTGAGATACTTTATCGAAAAGGGGAAGTTAGGGAGGCACTAAAGTATTTTGAAGATGCCTATACTCTTTGTAAAAAATATGACTATAAAAAGGAACAAGCGCGTAGCGCCAATGACATAGGGTTGGCGCTTAAGACCTTTGGTGACTTACAGGCAGCGAAAAAGTGGCTGGGTGAAGGATTGGAAATTAGAAAAGGTATTGACGACAGGCCGGGGGTGGCCATTTCGCTCAACAACATAGGGTCGGTTCTCCAAGCCCAAGGTGACCTGACAGGCGCGTTGAAGCAGCATTACCAAGAAAGTATGAAGCTGGGAGAGGAGATAGGCGACAGAGCAGGTATCGCATCTTCGCTTAATCAAATAGGGTCAGTTGTAGCCTCTCAAATTAGCTGATAAAAATCAGTTCAATTTTCTCATAATCAGGTAAAAAGGAGTAGTGAGAATTCAAATTCGTTGAACCTT
>MGTA01000024.1:9293-10391 GCA_001799225.1 Deltaproteobacteria bacterium RIFOXYD12_FULL_50_9 | reverse complement strand
TGACCCCGACGGCATGCTGAGATGCTGGTGCGGCAGGCGAAACCGAAGCGGAAGCCGAAGAAGCTGCTTTAGAGCCTGAAGGTGAAGGCAGTAAAGCGGAAAGAACGGCTGAGACTCCAGATGATTGTTGAGTACCGACAATGGCCGACTCGCTCTCGGCGCTGGTTTCCGGGATAATTTTATCGGTTTCCCGTAGGATATCCTTAATATTGGTGATCAGTGTCGGCCAGAACTGATTATTGGAAGCACTGGTGATTTTAGTTACTGAATTGTTGTCCCCACCTCCACTACCGCCTCCACCGACCGAACCCGTGCCAGTAGTAGCGATTTGGGTGGCGATGTTGACGCTGATCGAGCTGTCCCGGGTAATATTAACATAATCTATTTTGTAGATCTTGAGATATGGGGTATCCGGCAGGACCACCAGATTGGTGCCATCCAGTTCATAACGCATATCAACCTGCCTGGCAATACGGGTAAGAAGCTGGGGCAAGGTTTGATCAATGGCGTTCAGGGTTACAGTGCCCTTGATGCCCGGATGGATATCGACATTGACTTTCGCGTCACGAGCCAAGGCAAAAAGCAGCTCCTGCACCGGGACATTGTTGACCACAGCGCTGTATTTTTCCGCCTTGGGAACCGGGCTGGGGGGAGGCAGGACAACAGCCTGCCGGACAGCCTCAGGAATATTATCAGATTTTTGAGCCGGCTGCTCCTTGATATGGCCGGTGGAGGGCTCAATAGGCAGAATTCCACATCCCGCCGCAAAGACCATGAGTAACACTTGAAAAAAGAAAATAATTATTTTCATATCATGACGTTATAGTTCAATTTACCAAGCGTGCAACCAAAAAATATAGACGTGCATTACTCTAGATTTGTTAACTGGTTCTTATCCATGGCAACGTTTCCGCTATCACGACCTTCCTGTAGAGGAGAGAACGCAGAGTTATTCTTCTCCGAGCCGGGTTCTTCCATTCCGGGATTCTGTACAGTATCCGGTACGGAATTACTGGATGAGGATTCCGGCGGGTGGTCTGACGAAAAAGGAGCACCTACAACAAAATCGGCAGGGGATTTAATGGCCGGCTGCGGGAA
>MGTA01000024.1:1097-9273 GCA_001799225.1 Deltaproteobacteria bacterium RIFOXYD12_FULL_50_9 | reverse complement strand
CTGCTGGACGCAATTGGTCCGGCCTCGCGATCTGCAAAACGACAGGCGGTACCGGGCTTATTAAGGCAGTCGTGAGAGAGGGTTTGGGCTTCTCCGCCGAATCGCTGAGCACAGTTGGAGTCGCAGCGGCTGGTACCGGATCATTATTCGTAGGCGTACGGCGATCCGTTACGCTGATCATGGAATTTACTTTCATACTGCCGCTTCCAGTCAAGGATGACCGAGCCGGCTGGAAAAAATAATAGAATGATACGCTGGCCAGCAGCAGTACAACTATAGCCATTGCAATCCGCCATTTCGGAAAAAAAGAATAAAGTTCACTGTCCCGGATGGCGGCCTTAATATGCGTCGACTTAATGGTGTGGGTGTTCTCGGCAAAAGCGGCAAGCATTGATTTATCAGCCAGGATGTTGATTCGCCTCAGCAGTCCTTTGGACGCCCAGGTTATAAGCCGCACCGTCAGCGGAGAGAAAAGCTCCGGTCCACGGTAGCCAACCGCCCGCAAACGAAACGACAGATACTCCTGAACATGCTTGCGGTCAAAGGAACCTAGATAGAAACTATGGGTAATTCGTTCTCGCAACTGGCGGATCTTTTGGCTTTTCAGATTGACATCAAGTTCAGGCTGGCCGAACAACACTACCTGTAGGAGCTTGCGGTCGCCGGTCTCAAGATTTGACAACAGGCGGATTTCTTCAAATGTCTCGACCGGCATTGACTGGGCCTCATCGATAAACAAAACCACATGCTTTCCCTGGCCATATTTCTTAATCAGGTGTTCCTGCAGAGCGCGCAACACCTGGGCCGGCCGCAGATCGTGCAGGTTAAGACCAAGTTCGTCACCGATGGCATACTGAATTTGATCGCGTGCTATACTGGGATTGGCGAGGAAAATGGTTTCAACGTTTTCAGGAAGCCGCTCTTCCAGCATCCGGCAGAGCATGGTTTTCCCGCTGCCCACCTCTCCCGTGACTTTAATGATACCTTCGCCGCTGGTCACCGCATAGAGCAGGGCTTCCAAAATGGCACCGCGTTGCCCACCTGAATAGAACAGGTTGAGATTCGGGGTGATTTTAAATGGCGCGTCATTAAGCCCGAAAAAATCATGGTACATAGGGGCAATCCTTACACGGTTGAGGAAGTCGTCCGGAAAGGTTTATTCACTCTTTGCTCAAGAACGAAATCGCCTGACTTATAAAAACGCTATGAATTGACACTTGTCGGATTAATAATCCTTTTTAAGGTTTGCTAAAACAACCAGAAATCATTGAGAAAGTCAAAGCAATAATGAATTCATATCATCCAATTAATGAGTGCTTGCGAACAGGGTCTAAATCAGCCTATTATATAGTTGTCACTGGTCACTTCGAACCAGTTGACTGGTTCGATAACAATTTCCAATTGCGGTTGAATACTACCATGTGGGAAAACATTATTCTCTGGCTGATCATCGTTCTGGCGGCCGCCTCTGTGATTCGGGCAATCTACCGGACGGTTACCGGCAAAAAGAGCGGCTGCGCCTGTTCTTCGACAGCCTGTACAAGCTGTTCGGCGACAGACCCGCTCACCCAAAAATCTTGTCAGAACAACCCCAATGGCGGGGTTGAAACCAAATCAGACAACAAAAACGCTTGACAGCCAGATAACCCCCTTCTATTGTTCATATAGTAAACTTGTGTCGGAGAAGCTCAACTCTTTTAGGCATTACAAAAACATTGCTTAAACCAACACCGGATGACTGTTTCAACGCCCCAACGGGCAATACCACATCAGGAGTATCTGCGTAATGGACGGCTCTTTCCAAGAGGGATGGTACAAACATCCGACCCTGGGACTTATAAAAATTTTCCAGAAAAACTATACATGGGTCTATATGTGTTACGCATCAAACGGCCAGAAACCACTCTCCAAGGATCGACCGCTTGACCAATGGACCTGGGCGCTCAGCGAACCGGAGGAAATTTAAATTTCTGCGCCTCAAAAAAAAGGGGGAGCCGTCAAGCTCCCCCAGCACTACCATATATCCTAGAAACAAAAGGGCACCCGCAAGGGATGCCCCTACAAAACAAATGATCAGACCAACCGTGCCAAGGCCTGCTGCAAACGTTTCATCCCCTCTTCGATCACCGGCATGGCAGTTGCGAAAGAAAAACGAATAAATGGGTCAGCACCAAAGGCAGCACCCGGCACCACGGCCAGCAACGCCTCTTCCAGCAGATAATCGGACATATCTACAGAACCACCGATACGACGGCCCTTAACCTCCCGGCCATAATAGGCTGAAAAATTCGGAAACACATAAAAAGCGCCTTTAGGTACAACACAGGTGATTCCCGGAATAGCAAGGAGTTCCTTCACAATATAGTCACGCCTGGGCAGAAAAGCCTTGGTCATCTCGACCGAGAAATCCTGGGGACCACTGACCGCAGCCAGGGCGGCTTTCTGGGATATTGAAGAAGGATTTGAGGTGCTCTGGCCTTGAATCTTGTTCATGGCGGCGATTATGTGCTTAGGCCCGGCTGAATAACCGATCCGCCATCCGGTCATGGCAAAGGATTTGGAAACGCCGTTCAGTACGATGGTTTGCTCCTTGAGCCGCGGATCAATATCAAGGATATGGGGCAGCGAACCGCCTTCATAAACAATAGTATTATATATATCATCGGAAATAATGACCCAACCGCGCTCCAGAGCCATTTTAGCGATGACCTCAAGGGTCGATTGAGAGAAAATCGAACCGGTCGGATTGGACGGGCTGTTCAGGATGATGGCCCTGGTCCGGGATGTCACGTATTTTTTCAGTACTCCGGGATCAAGATCAAAATCATCCTTTTCAAGAAGCGGCACCAGGACCGGTATAGCACCGGTCAGTTGGACAATGGGCGGGTAGGAGACCCAGTATGGGGCAGGAATCAGTACCTCATCCCCGGGGTTGAACAGGGCCTGCGCCATGTTGTAGAGGCCGTGCTTGCCGCCACAGGAGACCTGGATCTGCTCCGGGTCATACTGCCAGCCCTTGTCTGCCGCCATGCGAGCGACGATGGCCTCCCTGAGCTCCAAGATGCCGGGCACTGCCGTGTATCTGGTAAAACCGGCGTCAATCGCCTGAGTGCCGGCCAGACAGACATGGAGCGGCGTGTCGGAATCAGGTTCGCCGACGCTGAAGTTCAATACATCGGCACCGCCGGCCTTCATGGCCTTGGCCTTAGCATTAACCGCCAGGGTAGGCGACGGTTTGATCAGCTTTACTCGATCAGATACTGCAATAAAATGCGACTCCATTAGTTCTTCCTCTCTAGATTTCCGTTTCTATTTATAAAAAACTTCCTGCAGGAAAAGGCCCCGAGCCGGAGCAGTTTTCCCGGCAGCCGCCCGATCGCGGGCAGCAAGCACCGCCATAAAACCTGCAACCGACCGTTTGCCGCGACCAACCTCAATCAAGGTGCCGACAATATTTCGCACCATATGACGGAGAAAACCGTCCCCGGCTATCTCAATATGGTATCGGCAGGAATCTCCGGGAACCTGGCGCATAACGGCCGCAGAGATCTCGCGAACCGCACCCCGGCGTCCGGCATCCAGGAGATCCCGCGAACCGGCCGTTTCAAAACTGCTGAAATCATGGACGCCGACCAGAGACTCCAGGCACTCTTGAACGGCTCCGGTATCAAAAGGGCCGAATATATGGGCGCTATATAGACGTTCCGTCGGCAGCAGCGTATCGGCAATGGTCAGGGCATAGCGATATGACTTGCCAACGGCTCGATATCTGGCATGGAACTCATGCGCAACCTCTGTCGCCGACAGGACCCGGATATCCTGAGGCAGCAGGCTGTTTAAACCCCGCTGGAAACCCAACTCCGGAACATCCGCCTCAGTGTAAAAATTGGCTACCATGGCCAGGGCGTGCACACCGGCATCAGTCCGACCAGCGCCATGCAGAACAACCGACGTGCCGGTCATCACTGCAATCTTATCTTCAATCGTCTGCTGGATGGTGGGCGATACCAGTTGCCGCTGCCAACCGGCATAGGCGGTCCCATCGTACGCCAGTACAAGCTTGATATTTCGCACGCCAGTCAAATCCGTGATAACGTCTGATTTGTGGGCAGGCACCGGAAGCCGGCCTCTATACAACTAAAAATTACGGGAAAAGCGGGACAATGCCTAAACCGGCGTCTTCCGCAAAACCACACATCAGGTTCATATTCTGGACCGCCTGTCCAGCCGCGCCCTTTACCAGGTTATCAATGGCAGTCAGAACGACAATCCGTCCTGTTCGTCGATCGAGCTTAAAGCCGATATCGCAATAATTGCTGCCCCGGACAAACTGGGTGGCCGGATAACCATTAGGCGGCATAAGTCGGACAAAGGAGGGCTCGCGATAAAAATCCTCGTAAAGGCCTCGGACCTTCTGCTCGTCGAGCTCTCCGACCACCTTGGCATAAACAGTACTCAAAATGCCCCGCGACATAGGAACAAGGTGGGGCGTGAAGGAGATAACCACGGACCGACCGCTCAAAGCGCTGATCTCCTGCTCAATCTCCGGGGTATGCCGGTGCTCACCAACCTTGTAAGCCCTAAACCCATCAGCCACCTCACAGAACAGGGAGCCGACCGCCGCACTTCTACCGGCGCCGGACACCCCGGACTTGGAATCGGCAATAATGGTTTCCGGATCAATAACGCCGGACGATAACAATGGGGCAAGCCCAAGAATGATACTCGTGGGATAGCAGCCGGGATTGGCAACCAGCCTTGCCTTGCTGATGGCCTGCCGGTGCAATTCAGGCAGCCCATAGACGGCCTCGGCCAGATACTCGGAGGCAGTATGCTTCTGATACCACTGTTCGTATACCGCCGCATCGTGGATCCTGAAGTCAGCGCTCAAGTCGACAACCTTGCGACCGGCGGCCAGCAATGCCGGCACGACATTCATGGCTGTCTGGTGCGGCACCGCAGTAAAAAAAAGATCTGCCCGGTCCACCAGGGCTTCGGGAGGAGAGTCCTCACACACCACCGCTACTCTGCTCAGTAGACTGGGAAAAACAGTGGCAAGAGGCTTGCCGGCATACTGTCGCGAGGTGGCGACCGTCAGTCGCACCTCCGGATGATTGCAGAGGATTCTGGCCAACTCAGCACCAGTGTATCCTGAAGCTCCAATAATTCCTACTCGTATCATGGTTTTCACCAATCGGATAATTGCATATGCTGTTTAAACTGAAAAAGGGGGAAAACGATTTGCTATCGCTTTCCCCCTGAACTTAAACTTAAAGAACCGGAGATGACAACTGGAACTCTGACCTGGACAACGATTAACGTTTGGAGAACTGGAAGCTCGCCCGGGCAGATCTCTTACCGTATTTCTTTCTTTCCTTGATCCGGGAATCACGGGTCAGCAGGCCGGCCCGTTTCAGAGTCACCCGCATCTCGGTATCCACAATCAGAAGTGCTCGCGAAATACCGTGCCGAAGCGCCTCGCTCTGGGCAGTTTTACCACCGCCCTTCAAGGTCGCTACCACATCAAACCTTGCCAGGGTATCGGTAAGCCGCAGTGGCGTCTCGACCTTGGCGCGGAAATTATCACCACCACCAAAATACTCTTCAAGAGATCCTTGATTGATCTTAAAATTACCGGAACCGGCTCTGAGCCATACCCTGGCAACAGCCGACTTCCTCTTTCCTGTGGCGTAGTACTTATTGTCAATCATTCTTCACTCCATCATTCTAAATAAGGGACTAAAATTCAAGCACTTCCGGCATCTGAGCTGCATGTGGATGCTCAGCGCCGATGTAAATTTTTAATTTATTAAGCTGAGCCCGACCCAAGGTGTTCTTCGGCAACATCCCCTGCACTGCCTTTTTGATCAGATCTTCAGGCTTTCTGGCAAACAGTTCCGCAGCAGTCATCTCTTTCAGACCGCCCATATATCCGGAATGATTGTAGTACATCTTTTCATCCCATTTTTTGCCGGTCAACCGAATTTTGTCAGCATTGACCACGACAATGAAATCGCCGTTATCAATGAAGGTGGAAAAAGTCGGTTTATGTTTGCCGCGCAATCGCATGGCAATTTCAGATGCCAAACGCCCGAGCACCTTGCCCTGCGCGTCAACAACATACCATTTTCGTTCAATTTCTTTGACCGGGGCCAAATAGGTTTTCATTGTACTATCCTCTACGTAATGTAAGAACCGCATCGCATTTTTATGATCTCTTCTTCACGAATCTGCTTAAACATAACAGATTAGGAGGCGACTTGGCAATATGAATGAAAAAAGGTTCGAAACATATCCGAACCTTTATGTACTCTGGAGCGGGAAACGAGATTCGAACTCGCGACTTCAACCTTGGCAAGGTTGCACTCTACCGCTGAGTTATTCCCGCCTGTTTTGAGCATTAAGCCGCTGTAAAAAAATAACATAACCATTTAATTGATCGGAGCGGCATAAGGAGCCGTAACGAAATAGTTATAAAGGGCCAAGTTATTTCTTAACGGCTCCTAAACATGAACGGGGCGAATATACTCAACCCGGCCGGACGATGTCAATAAAAAACACTCTCTCTTGACGAAATCAGCAAAAAGTGTTGCCTCCAAATCACGACGACAGGTATAAGAGAACTATAACTTCTCAAGGATCCAGAATTCAGGAACCGGAATTCAGCTATATTATAGGAGCAAAGCATGGCCAAAACTAGACCACGACAAGGCGAAATCCAGCGCAAGACCAAAGAAACCGATATCAAGCTCACTATTCTTCTCGACGGTACGGGTAATAATACCATCGAGACCGGAGTCCCGTTCATGGACCACATGCTGACCCTGTTCGCGGTCCATGGTTTTTTTAATTTGACGATCAAGGCGTTCGGTGATACTGAGGTCGATGACCATCATACGGTTGAGGATCTGGGGATCTGCCTCGGACAAGCTATCAAGACAGCCCTGGGAGAGTTTCATGCCATCCGCCGCTATGGTTTCAGCTCGGTGCCCATGGACGAAACCCTTGTCCGCGTCACTCTGGATTTTTCGAACCGCCCTTTTCTGCACTATGGCGTCAACTTGCCGGACCAGAAAGTCGGCGACTTCGACACGGCCCTGACCCGTGAGTTCCTGCGGGCTCTTGTCCTGCACGCCGGCCTGACCCTGCATGTCGAGATGATGCATGGCGACAATACCCACCATATCCTTGAAGCAATATTCAAGGCCCTGGCCAAAGCCCTGGATCAGGCCACCACCATTGAACCACGGGCCAAGGGCCCGCTTTCATCAAAAGGCTCGTTATAAGGGCAATAAGTCAACAATTTCAGGCAAAGGGAAAAACATCATGACCGCCGACTCCGGAAACAAATGCCGCAACTTTCTTCTGCTCATGATGCTTTTCTTGCTGGCCTCCGCCTGTGCAATCCACCGCCAGTCTGATAAAGAAGATCCGGCTCCACGTGTGCAAAAAATCGTGGTGCTGCCGATTATTATAGCGCCTGCGGACAACAGCAAGCCGGCTCCTCAAACTGCTGTCAATCGACTCAAAGAGGGCGCCGCCACATTTACTCTGCTCCTGGCTGAATACTTTAAAGAGAGGCCGTCAGTCACCATCCTTGACGAAGCGCAACACGAGGGTCTGGCCGCTGATCTCACCGGCGACCCGGAGATCCTGGCTAGAACCATTGCCGGGAAGAACAAGGCGGACGCCGTACTGCTCTGCACCATTAACCGGTTTGTTGAACGTGAAGGAGGCAGCTATGCCAGCGCTCAACCAGCCTCGGTCTCCTTTAATTTCAGACTGCTCGGGGTCGAATCCGGCGTTACGCTCTGCGATGGCTCCTTTGACGAAACCCAGCACCCTCTCTCCGACAACCTTTTTAACATCCATATCGCGGCCAGTCGGGGCTTCAAATGGATAACGGCCCAAGATCTGCTCAAGGAAGGAATCCTGAAAAAATTCAAGGAGTGCCCTGAGCTCGCGGACCAATAACACCTTAATGATTCCGGATAAAAAAACCAATCGCCTGATCGGCCGGGCCATGCACACCTACAATATGCTGGAGGACGGCGACCGGGTACTGATTGCGGTCTCTGGTGGCGTCGACAGCCTCGTCCTTACCTGGCTGCTCGCCGAGTGGCGAAAAAAAGCGCCAATCTCCTACGAACTTCTGGCCATCCATCTCGATATGGGG
>MGTA01000024.1:0-1067 GCA_001799225.1 Deltaproteobacteria bacterium RIFOXYD12_FULL_50_9 | reverse complement strand
AACGAACTCCGATGTCTGCCGGTTGAACATCGGATAGAAGAGACCGATATCGGCAAACAGGCGCTGCTGGCCGAAGACGGCAAAAGCGGCTGCTTTCACTGTGCCCGGCAGCGCCGCAACCGCCTCTTTGAACTGGCCCGCCTCAATAACGCCAACAAGCTCGCCTTTGGCCACCATCAGGAAGACATCATCGAAACATTTTTCATCAATCTGCTGTACGGCGGCAATCTCAGCACCATGGTACCCCGGCAGGACCTCTTCGGCGGCAGGCTTGCCATTATCAGGCCCCTCGCCTTTCTCGAAAAAAAGCAGATCCGCCAAATGGGCGAGGAGATTGGCGTCCATCCCGTCGCCAACCCCTGCCCGCTCGCCGGCCATTCTAAACGGGAAGAGCTGCGGAACCTGCTGGGCTCCTGGTATGAGAAGGATCCAAAGGTCAAGGCCAACATCTTTGCAGCCCTCGGCAACGTCAAGGCCGACTATCTGCTTAAAAGTCGAGACAGTCTATCCAGGAGAAGCTGATGCTGACCCAACCGGCATGCCTCCCCTGCTTCTCCCGGCAGATCAGCCAGGCGGCCCGCCTTGTCGCCCATACCGCAGAGCTGCAAAACCGGATCAGCAACGCGGCGGAAATGCTGCTCGCCGACCTTGATATGCAGTTAAGCCCCCCGGAAAACGCCGTGCCGATCTATGAGCTGATCGCCAGGCTGGCGGAGAACTCAGACCCCTTTGCCGCTCTTAAAACAGCCTCGACCGGACAGGCTCTGAGATTACGGCCCCAGGCGGCAGCCATCATTAAAAATTCTGTTGACCCGATTGCCACGGCGCTCCGTTTCGCCATTGCCGGCAACATCATGGACTACGGCGCCTTAGAGAAGTTTGATATCGACCGCAGCCTGGCCGGCTGCCTCAACGGTCTGCCGGCCATTGACGACTCAGCCAATCTCATCGCCGACCTGGCAAAGGCCGAAACCGTGCTCTATCTGGCAGACAACTGCGGCGAACTGGTGTTTGACGGACTGTTGATCGAAACAATGGGGAGAGAGGTGACGGTGGCGGTCAAGGAG
>MGTA01000023.1:3918-5341 GCA_001799225.1 Deltaproteobacteria bacterium RIFOXYD12_FULL_50_9 | reverse complement strand
ATGATGATGGGAAAACAGCGGTACAGTAGAGAGATCCGGCTTGAGAAGTCAGCTCTTTGTCGACCAGCCGTCCGATTGTCTGGTCTGGCCGTTCCGGCCAATAATAAAACATTCACAGCCGGACTGGCTGCTCAACATGCGGATACCGTCTTGCGGATCCATGACAAATAAGCTGGTTGACAAGGCATCGCTATCCATCACGGTCGGGGCCTTGATCGTTACACTGGTGGACCATACCGGCGAGTGGCCGGTGCGGCCGTCGACAATGTGGTGGAACATCTTTTCCTGGTCGTAATAAACTTCGTAGTCGCCCGAGGTGCTGATCGCACCACTGCTCATCCAGATCACTTCCGGATAGGCCTGGTTCTTGGCCGGGTCCTGAATAGCCACGGTCCAGGGTTTGCCTTTGGCGGCGACTCCGCTGACCCTGATATCGCCGCTGGCATTGATCAGATGGTTGACAATCCCTTTTTTGCTAAGCAGTTCAGAAATCCGATCAACGATATAGCCGGGCGCGATGCCGTCAAGGGTGATCCCCATGCCTGCGCGGCTAAAGGAGATGGCATTGTCTGTAAAACGAAGATTCGTTGAGCCGATTTGCGGCAGAAGGGCAAGGATGTCCGAGTCAGTGGGCTTCTGGCCGGAGCTGAAGCGCGACTGATAGAGGTCAAGTAGTGGTTTGACCGTTATATCAAAGGCGCCTCCAGTCAAACGGTGATAATAGAGAGAGCGTGCCACCACCTCTGCGACCTCTTTTTCACCCTGCGGTAGTTTGCCGTTGTTGTTTAGATAGCTGAGCGGGGTGCTTGCGTCGTGCCGGCTTAGCAGTTTGCTGAGACGGTCAACCTCTTCAAAGGCTAACCCAATGGCATTTTCCGCCTCATCCTGGGATGAATGGATAGCGGTTATCGCCAGAAATGAGCCCATTGCCAGCCTGGTTTTTGAAATCTTATACTCATCCTTGCCAAAGAGAAGCGCCTCGGCATGTTCAACGGGCAAAAGGGCGGTAGTTGCCGAGCCCAGGCTTAGAATGCCGCAAAGCTTCAAAAAGGCGCGGCGCTTGTTATCACATGAAGGGGCAATTGTCTTTTTCATATCTACCTCTTAGCTGTTGATCAGGATGAAACGAATTTTACGAGGCCATCCGCAGGCCTTCAGATTGCCTGGCGATGACATTTCGTCCATCATATTTTCTCATAATATTGCGCGGGCACTTCTCGACACACACTTCTTTGCACTCCGGACCATAGGCAATACATTTCGGATGGTCTACCTTGATCAGACCTCCTTCGTAGGTCACCGCTTCGGCTGGACACTTCTTTACACACATCTTACATGAGATACAGCCGACCTCGCAGACTTTGGTGACATTTTTGCCGAGGTCCTTGGTGCTGCACGGTACATAGACCCTGGCCTTGACTGT
>MGTA01000023.1:2886-3855 GCA_001799225.1 Deltaproteobacteria bacterium RIFOXYD12_FULL_50_9 | reverse complement strand
AAGATTGGCGGCAGTGCAGGAGGCAAAGCCGATGTACTCGTGTTTATGGCTGACCTTCCCTTCGATCCGTGAGCAACGGACCGTGGCGATCACATCCTCGACCGCTGCCATTTTTTTGCCGGTCAGAGTGGCTACCCGTTCAGCAACCTTCTCCTTACCCGGGAAGCAGAGGTTGGGCGGCACCTCAGGGTTGGTGACCACGGCGATGGCATACCCTTCGCATCCTGCATAGCCACAGCCGCCACACTGGGCGCCGGCCAGCGATTCGAGCACTTCATGGACTAAAGGATTGACTTCGACGGCAAATTTATGGGCGGCGAGCGCCAGGCCAATTCCGAAAAACAGGCCGATGCAACCGAGAAGGGCGATGCCGCCTAAGGCAAGTTTGATTAATGCTGGATCCATATCCATTCCTAATTCCTATGTATGGTATGAGTACCTTTACGAAATAATTATCTGCAAAAAACGCGCATAAAATTATTTCTCAGGTACTAAAAAATGTTAAGCCCGGAAAAACCGAGAAAAGCTAAGGCAAATTGTCCGGCCACGATAAATGCAATGGGCACACCCTTAAAGGTCGGCGGGATATTGGCAAGTTCCATCCGTTCCCGCACCGAACTCATCATGTACAAGGCGAGCAGAAAGCCGCTGCCGGCCCCAAAGGCCAACATCAGGGATTCGAGGAAGTTATATTCATTGTCAGCCAGGATGAGCGGCACGGCAATGATGACGCAGTTGGCGATCACCAGCACGAGGTAAACGCCGAAGGCATTAAAGAGGGCCGGGTTGACCTTGCGCAGCACCGTATCAACCGCTTGGACCGTAAGCGAAACCAGCCCGATAAAGATAACAATCTGCAGGAAGTTGAGGTGAAAGGGTTTTAATATATATTGATAGAAGAACCAGCTCATGATGGCGCTCACCACCATGACAATGGTGAAGGTCAGGCCCATGCCCTTAGCCGTATCT
>MGTA01000023.1:2556-2771 GCA_001799225.1 Deltaproteobacteria bacterium RIFOXYD12_FULL_50_9 | reverse complement strand
CCAGGTATGACTTGCTTACTCTGAAGGTTGCTCCGGTCGTGCCGGACGGTGTCGAAGAGTTGAGGGCGACAATATGGGGCAAACGGGGGTTAAGCGGTTCCTGAAAGATCAGGGTGGCGGTTTTCTGGTCGGCGGCCAGCCGGACCTCTTTAAGGTTAAGTCGTATGTCGGGATCCTGTTCTTCATAGACCCGGTAGTTGGCCGGATTTGTAACG
>MGTA01000023.1:802-2517 GCA_001799225.1 Deltaproteobacteria bacterium RIFOXYD12_FULL_50_9 | reverse complement strand
TCGTTGGCGGCGCCAAAGGTTTTTTTAGCGATAATCCCTTCGGCCTGGGCCAAGGCCGGCAGGCAAAGACAGAGCAGGATTAAAATCAGCAGGCGTCTCAAGCAATTAGAGGTATTCATAGCTCAGGCCCTTTTGCCTCTTTTATAGACAATTTCGATATAGTTGAAAAAGGCCATCATCAGGCCGACGCAGAAAAATCCGGCAAGTGGCAGGACAAAAAATAGTAGCGGTTTAAAGCCTAAGACGTTATAGCCCAGCACCGTACCCATTCCGAGCAGCTCACGGACCAAGCCCAAGGCCATCATGCCGAACATGAAGCCCAGACCCATGCCGATGCCGTCCCAGAACGAGGCTTTTACCGTCTCTTTGCTGGCAAACATCTCAAGTCGCATGGTGATAATGGCAAAAGCGACAATCAGCTTGATGAAAATACCCATCTTGGCATAGGCCTCAGGCAGATAGGCGGCCAGCACCATATCGACTACCGTTACCCAGGTGGCGATGGTCAGGGTATAGGTAGGGATGCGGATACGGGGATGGATCTTGTTCTTGAATAGCGCAATAGTGCAGCTTGAGAAGACCTGAACAAAGAGCACGGCGATTCCCAGCATGAAGCCGTTCATCACCGTAGTGCTGATGCCGACGGCCGGACACATGGAGAGGACGAGCCGGAAGATCGGGTTTTCGTTCAGAATCCCGTTGATCACCAGTTGTATGTTTGATTTGTCAGTTGCCACAATCCGTTCTCCGCAAAGTGTATCTGCTTTACTGCCAAAGCTTCATCAGAAAGGTACGGCGATCTGCTGTTCAGACAGCACCCGGTCGAGGATCCCCAGGCGATAGGCGAATTTCTGGACAATCGCCTTGACGCCATTGGTGACTGAACGACTGGAAATCGTCGCACCGGTAAGGGCATAAATATCTTTGTCCTTATACTGCGCCTCGATTTTCGCGACTTCATCAGCACTGATTGCGCCGCGTTTTTCCGCTTTCAAGGCCTTGAGATACTCATCCGGCAATGGGGTCTTGACGACGTTGAGTTTTTTTACGGTCGTAATCGGCTTGCCTTTAAACTGGTTCTTGAAAAAATCCTGGACGATTTCGCCACCCAGGCCAGGGTCCTCCTCGTGCTCCATGATCTCTAGACCACGGATAGTGAACTCCTGATCAAGGGCCAGGATGACGCTGATAAAGGTTTTAAATCCCGGGAATTTCCCGGGCAGCAGATAAGCAACTCTTTTCTTGTCGTTGGTGACCACGATGGTTTGATCAGCGTAGCGCAGGGCTTTGCCGGCGCCGATGGTAGACTGAATGGTAGATGTGCGATCTCCTTCCTCACTCACCTTTTCCGGATCGATGGTTATGGGGGTCCGGCCGAGAAATTTGCCGTCAAGATCAATGCGGATAAAGGAGAAGTCGCCATGACCGCCGCCGGCAACCGGCAAGAGGTAACCCATGGTCTGGGTTGAATTTTCGGTGATCAGATAGCGATAGATCTCGTGCATCGCCAGGGTCGACGGCGCCGGATTTTTAGCGGAATAGCCGAGCAGGCTGAGCATGACCTTCTGCTCATGGTGCAGAGCGTTCTGTTTTTTCGCTTTGTTGGTCAAGACAAAGGTGCCGCCCATAACGATGCCGGCCAGCAGGCAGGCGATGGTCAAACGCAGGATAATGGTGCTGATGTCTTTCATTTTGTCCCTCCCAGCGGTGGGGCA
>MGTA01000023.1:0-773 GCA_001799225.1 Deltaproteobacteria bacterium RIFOXYD12_FULL_50_9 | reverse complement strand
AACACTCCTATGCTTACTCCGTAAATCAGTTGCGAGGTCTTATTGATCGGACAGGTGACATAGTCGTTGGCCATGAAAAAGGCGCCAAGCAGAGCCCCGCCGGAAAGGATTGCCAGAAGCGGATCGCCACAGAAATAGCCGGGGCCGCCAAAACACCAGGTGAGCAGGGCGATGGTAGCAAGTATAGAGACCGGGATATGCCAGGTGATATAGCCCCTGAAGAGCAGGAATACTCCTCCCAGGACGATCAGCAGGCCGGAGGTCTCGCCGATACAGCCGGGTCGCCAGCCAAGAAAGAATGTCGTGTAGATGTTGGGTGCGCTGCCAAATTGTTGAGTGAAGGCGGCCATCCCCTGGCTTTTGAGGACCGCAAGCGGTGTAGCCGTGGTAATCGCGTCAATCGGCGTGCCGAGATAGGAGAAGATCGCCAGGTCGTGAAGGGGCGGCAGCCAGGCCGAGGTCATAGCGACCGGGAAGGTGGCCAGCAGAAAGGCCCGGGCCAGCAGGGCCGGATTGAAGATGTTGTAACCGATGCCGCCGAGCAGATGCTTGCCGAGATAGATAGCCATGACCGCACCGAGAATCGGCAGCAGAAATGGTACGCCGGGCGGGATGACAAAGGCGAGCAGCATGCCGGTGATTACGGCGCTGCCGTCGTTGATGGTAATCTTGCGACCCAGGCTTTTCTGGCTGAGCGCTTCGACTGCCACGCAACTGATGACGCTTACCGCCGTGATGATAAGAGTCTGAATCCCGAAGATAAAGACTGAAAG
>MGTA01000022.1:41065-41159 GCA_001799225.1 Deltaproteobacteria bacterium RIFOXYD12_FULL_50_9 | reverse complement strand
CCTTAACATACTGTCCTATTTTCGGGGTCCACTATAGATCTCTAATGTGACCTCCCCGTATACCCATCCTGGTCTGACAAATGGTGTAACCTAT
>MGTA01000022.1:37204-41034 GCA_001799225.1 Deltaproteobacteria bacterium RIFOXYD12_FULL_50_9 | reverse complement strand
TGGATGAAAGCGGACAATCTGACCAGGGCTTCATGGCGCCCGGCCCACCCGCTGCCCCGACCGGAGTTACGGCAGTGCGGGGTGTCTCTAACGTTTCACTAACCTGGAACAACGTCTACGGCGCGACTTCATATAACGTATATGTCTCTTTGACCGACGGCGTAACAAAACTTAACGGCTCAAAAATTCCGGATAATATCCCCAATTATCAGGGGTGGACAGAGTATTGGTATCAGAACAATGGCCTGGCGGACGGTACGACCTATTATTATGTGGTGACCGCAGTGAATGGCGGCGGCGAGAGCTTGGAATCTTTACAGGTGAGCGGCACGACCGTGCAGCGCCGTACCATACCAGATACCGGCCAGATTGTTTGCTCGAACGCCTCAGGAACGACTATCGCCTGCCCTGGTCAGGGCCAGGATGGCTCCTTCAACTGGAATACACCGGCGTACCGAGACAACAGCGTTGGCACGATCACTGACCTCGTAACCGGCCTTCTCTGGCAGAAACAGGATGACGCGACGCAACGAACTTGGAGTGACGCCGCGACCTATTGTAGCACTATGAACCTCGGCGGAAATTCCACCGGCTGGCGGCTGCCTACTGATTTCGAACTGCTGACGCTCGTAGATTTCAGCAAGTTATTGGGAGTAAATAATGGCATGGCCGGCCAATGGCGCTTACCGAACATCAAGGAACTGGCTTCGATAGAGGACAAAACCAAATGTTATCCTACGCTTGATTCGACCTATTTCCCCAATGTGCAGAACGGCTCTCTCTTTGCGACTTCCACCTCTCGCGCTGATAATTATACAGCTTTGTGGTTTCTGGGTACAGACTTTGGCGGAGCAAGGGGAGACGGCCCTAAAGCAGATCCTGGATTCAAATACCATGTCCGCTGTGTGCGGTGATTAGTTATTACAAAAATATTACTTCCGGCGTCACGTTTTTAAACTGCGGCATGGCCAGGCCGATGTCGGCGTTTATGTAGGTCGGATCGCAGATCGTGTAGTGCTTGCCGTTCAAGATCACCTGATCGCCGACCGGTTTTTCCTTAAGCAGCACGGCCGTGGCGATATGATTGGGATAGTGGAGCATGATCACCTCCAGACCGAGCAGATTCCTGACCAGATAGGAGAAGAGGATGCTGCGGTCCTCACAGTCGGAATAGGGATAAAAGATAGTCTCCTCAGGAAAAAAGAATTTTTCGCGCTTAAACTGCTCCTGGTCGGTTTGATATTGGAAGGCGGTCTGGGTAAACCGGAGCAGGAGGTTCAAGGCCTCAGCCTCTGATTGGCCGGCCAGCAGCGGCCGCAACTCCTTGAGCAGGGTACTTCCCAGCCACGCGGGCAGCGGGGCATTGGTATAAACCGGCACGTCGGTTTGCGGGTAGTCCTCAAAATAGGGGATGCTATTGGCATGGATCTGGACATGAACGGTATGGGCCTTGCCGCCGTACGTGAAAAGAAGTTTTCTCTCGATGATTTTGCCTGGCAGGTCCGGATAGACCGGCACCGTGAAATCCATAAGTTTTTCCGAGCCTGGATAGTTGGCCCGGAAGGTGAAAATCTTATCCATCTCCTGCTCATGATGGGAAGCCGACAGCACATAAAAACGTTTGCCGTCCATGGTTAGAAAGTTGCGACCGAAGAGCTTGCCGGTGACCGGCAGCAGGATGGCCAGCTCATTTTCATGAAATCCGACCTTGACGTCGTAGCCCGATTTGGCGAGCATGAACCAGATGAAGATATTACGGTCGGCAACAGCCGGCTCGCTAATCACCTGTTGGGCGAGCATGTCAAGCAGCAGCAGGTAGCCCCAGTCATTGATCGACCCCTGGTCACGAATAGCCTTGACCTGTTTGACCAGGATATCAAAATCGCTCAAGGCCATCTTCTCCCAGTACGCACTGATCGTTTTATTGGCGAAAGGTCGGCTAGCCTTAGCGCTCATCTTCGAATCATAACGCAAGGCGAGTTCCCGGCCGAAAAAGGCGAACTTGGCAACCGCATCACCATGTTCAGCCGCCTTGGGCGGCAGCGGCGTGGACTGGGGGGGAGGCAACGGGCTGGCCGCCACAGGCGTTTCCGATCTGGCCGGAGCAGGAGGCTTGGCCACCACCGGAGCAGCCGGTTGCTCAGCAAGTTGCGGCGCCTGAGCAATTTTTGGTTCTGGAACCGGGACCGCCTGCTGCATAGCCGGCGGCGGCACGGGCTCGACAACTACGGATGGGGCAATCGGCGGGGCCGGTGTCGGTTGCGGCAGGACAACTGCCTGTTTTGGTTCTGGAATTGATTTTACCGGAGGCTTAACCTCTGGTGCGGTGGGAGGTGGAGGAACCGGTTGGTTGATGACGATTTTCAGTGGTTCCTTGGGCTTGGTTCCCTTGGTTGGCGCCGCAGTGAAAACAGGGGGAGTGGTCGGTTTTGGCTTGTTGATTACCTGAACCGGTTCGGCAAGCCCGAACTCTTCCCAGGCGTCTTTTAAAAATTTGCTGAATTCCCGATCAGCGTCATCCTTGAAATCCTGAAGTTCCCTGGCAATATTATCGTTAAATTCGGCAAACTCTTTTTTCTGATCCTCCAAAAAATCTCGAAGATCCGGGTCGCTGAAACTCTGTGCAGCTATCTCTCTGCCGGCTGCCGGCAGTTTTTGAGGCTGAGCCGACTGCAGAATGAGAGAGACAAAAAGCAAGATAAGAGCTGTTTTGATTATCCTTTTTTGCATTTGGCTTTCTCCATTGACTCGCTGTGCAATAACTGGTCAGTTAACTATTAGATGGCTATGCACTCCTCTTGCGCGATGCCCCTATAGATTGAAGGGATCAACCAATCTGTCAAGAGAAAATTTCAATTCTCGACTTCCTATTTTTGATATACCAGGATATTATGCATTGACAATATATTTTGATGGAGGCAATGCTTTAAATGATCCGGCACAATTTCAGCAGCAACGCCATTCGGGCGCTTAAAACGCATAAATTATTATTCTTTATAACCATGCTGGTCGTTGCGGGCTGTGCAACCGCGCCCAGCCCGCCTCTTACCAAGGACTCGCGCTCCGGAATTCCACCCGTTGAAAACCAGATTCCCACTGAATATGAAAAAACATCCGCCAGTCAACCTCAACGGCCTGACTGGATTGATAACACCCCGGATGATGCCGAGCAACTGCACTTTATTGTCGGTCTATCACAAATGCATGCCTCTGAACGCGACGCCCGCGAGGAAGCAATGCGTAATGCCAGGGAAGCATATGCCAAATTTACCGGCGTTGATGTTGCGGTTGTTGATGAAGTTATTAAGACTATGTACGGCAAATCCAGCGAGATCCTCGATTCTGTGGTAGCGCAAAAGAGTGTTGCCAAGCAGGCCACAGACTCGCAAGTAAGCAGAATAAAAGCAAAACAATGGTACTCGGAGCAGTATAAAGCTTTCCGCCGGGGAGAGTTCCGCGGCGATGTTTATAAGTGCTGGGTTCTGGTAACTATACCGATTGATGAATTTGAGCGCGTCCAGGCCTGGAAGCGAAAGCAGGAAGAGTCCCGGTTAAAGTTACAGGCGGACAAAGAGAACAGGGCCGAGCTCGCCTTGCAGTCTGTGTTGAAACGCAGCACGGAATCATTAGTCCGGGCAAAAAGTGAGGCAACCGCAGGGAATATTGTCCAAGCCCTTGAAATCATCCAGCAGGAGTGGAGCCAGCTCCACTCCGAGATTGACAGGTTTTCCGCTGCCGATGAGTGCCATGTTGCCCGGGTTAATGAGTTAATTCGCATGCAAAAAGAGTTAATTGGCGAGATCGGCAATATCCGTTCGGCAATCTATCTT
>MGTA01000022.1:36666-37182 GCA_001799225.1 Deltaproteobacteria bacterium RIFOXYD12_FULL_50_9 | reverse complement strand
GCATGGTCCAGGTTCGGTCCCTCGGCCACGCCGATCAAGGGCATTACTCTGACGCTTATGAGTCCTGCCGGCGCCGTGCTTTCCCAGGCAGTGACCGATCTTGGCGGCCGGGCTGATTTTCATAGCAACGGCCTCTCTCCCGGCCGATATAGAGTCGGTATTGAAACTGAGTCAGGCAGCTTGAGTCTGCTGGACAAGGCCGTAATCGGGGCTATTTCGCGGGTAGAGACCCATATTACGCTTGCCGAACCTGATGTTTCCTTCAATGGCGTTGTCTGTCATGGGGTCAGAAAGTTGTTCGACGGCCCCATCCTGGCTCCCCTGCCCATGCAAAAAGTCATTATGGGCTCGGCTACCTTTGAGGATACTCAACAAGGCAGCGATTTTGCCAGCGAGTTACTGCAAATCATCCGGCAGCAGATTACGACCGTGCCGGGGCTCGTGGTCCTCGAACCACGGAAACGCGACGCTGCAGTTATCTCCGAGGCGGTAAAAACCAGGGGGATAGGCCTGAGT
>MGTA01000022.1:27356-36557 GCA_001799225.1 Deltaproteobacteria bacterium RIFOXYD12_FULL_50_9 | reverse complement strand
GAGCGACAACGGTAACTATCGCCAAAGAGTCGATCCCGAATGGTATTGATCTCAAGCCGAAAACCATGCAATACCCTGCGCGCCAGGTCCAGACTGCCAATGCCATCAAGCTTGAGGTCTTCTCGCATCTTGGCGACGGCCAGACTTACAAGGAAGGCGAAAAAATCTCGTATTTCGTCAACATCAACAGCGATGCCTACCTTCTTTTGGTTTATGAAGATGCCGAGCATAATCTCATCCAGATAATTCCCAACAAGTATTCGGGCAAGGGCTTTTATAAGGCAGGTACGCTCTTAGAGGTCCCGGCGCCGGGAGGTCCGTTCGAATTTGTCGTACAGGCACCTTTCGGCCTGGAACGACTCTGGGCTTTTGCCTGTAACAACCCCTTTCCGAAGCTGCAGGGTAACGAGCTTAATGACGGTCTGATAGTATTACAGGAGACCATGGATTCCCTGCTGACCAGGCTGAGGAATCATGGGATGAATCCGAAAAATCAGTACGGAGAGGCCAGTACTATTATTACTACCAGGGCGAAATGAAGGATGAGGGAGGCTAACCGGTCTATAGCCTAAAAACAACAGTAGGGGCGCCCTTGGGCAGACACAGGGGTCTTACCCTGCTAGAACGTGCGGATAAAACACGATAAAGGAGGATTAACAGATGAGAAGAGTGATTACATTGCTTGGTATTCTTTGCCTGGCAGCCCTGGTGGGCTGTTCATCCACTACCACCCCCCCAAAACCGGTTGATATTCCCGATGCGGCAAAAACCGAGAAACTCCTGTGGAGTTCAGCGAGCGAAAGGCCGGCCTGGACCATGGAAGAACCGGAGACCGTCAACGGCATTATGACGTTTGTAGGTCTCTCCAACCGATTTGCGACTGAACAGGGCGCCAGGGAAGATGCCCGGCGTAATGCCATGGACAGCGTCGTAAAGTACATGGGCACCCTTGTCAAAAACAAATTTGAAAAAGCTACGGTCAGTTTTGGCCTTGAGAGCAATGTAATTGATCCGACGGCCGGTTCACGCGCCTTTGAGAAACAGCTGGCTATTAATCTCGCTACCCAGGTTAAAATGAAATCCTGGTATATGGAAAAATGGCAGACCGCAACAGGGGTTGGCTATCAGGCCTTTGTCTTCTCTCAGGTGCCGATGGCAGCGGTTGATGAATCCTATAAAAAGAGCGCCAAAGATATGCAAGATGGTGCTGAAAAACGAGCAAAGGATGCCGCCGATGAAGTTGCTAAAAATCAGGCGCAAAAGGCCGCTGATTTCTGGAAACAGATGCAGGAGCAAGGCGTAGCTGAATAAATTGGCTTTAATTGCATATACCGTGATAGAATATTGAACTGGCGGGAGAGGAGTAATGCCTTTCGCGCCAGTTCGGTTTCTTTTCTCCTCGGGTGGTGGATAGCCTGAGAATACATGTGTGAATTCGGTAGTAGTGAGGTAACGACTATGAGCAGCGAAACAGGTACTGGCTTCCGAAAAATCGGCATATCTCTGCTCCTTGTTGGCTTGATTTGTTTTGTTTTCGGTCTGACAGCCTGCCGGGCCAGATCCTCACGGACGGCTGTTGATGGCGGGCGATCGACAAATACCGGCCAATCGATTTCCACCGGAGACAGCCTTCTTCGAGATCTCGACAATACAAATGCCAATATTCGCCTCAAGGCGGTGAGATCTTTGGGGAGTACCGGCCCGAAGGCAAATTCCGCTGTGTCTCGTCTCCTTGAAATGGCCGGCAATGATCCCCACCCCAATGTCCGCAGCGAGGCGTTAGTGGCGCTGGCAAAAATTGATCCGGAGAACCTTTCTGTTGTCGGCCTGGCTATCGCCGCCATTTCCGATTCCAATATCAGAGTGCGAAAAGAGGCAATTGTCGATCTTGCGCGGGCTGGATACACTAACGGACAATTTCTGGCAGCCCTGCAGAAAAAGGCCCAGTTCGAACCTGATCGCCGCTTACGCAAAGTCGCAGATGGTGCCTACAGAAAACTTTTAGCGCAATCAGCAGTTGCCGGCAGATCTCCGGAGGTGAAACCGCCGGCTGACAAGCAGCCGGTCAAGGAGGCCAAAGCCGCTCTGGAAAAGCCTGCCCCAAAGGCAGATGAGGAGTTCAAACCGACAGTCGAATTTGTCTTTCCCAAAGCCCGGGACGAGAACCGTGATGCAGTTGCGGTTATCATCGGCAATAAGGACTATGAAGAGAGTGAAAAAAATGTTCCGGATGTCAAGTTTGCCCATAATGATGCCGAGGCAATGAACAGGTTTGTCATCGAATCCCTGGGATACCGTGAAGGCAACGTCTTATTGATCCTGGATGCGACGCAGGCTGATCTGGTTGCCACTTTCGGCACCAAGGATGATTACAAAGGTCGGCTTTTCGATTGGATCAGGCCGGGCAAGTCCGATGTATTTGTCTATTATTCCGGGCATGGCGCGCCAAGTCTGCATGATGGCAGCAGTTTTCTTTTGCCGGTCGATGCCGATCCCATGAAAGTTGAACTGACCGGCTACAAATTGGAAACATTTTATGACAACCTGAATAAAATCAACGCAAGAAAGGTTACTATTGTCCTCGATGCCTGTTTTTCCGGCAGCTCATCCGAAGGGGTGATTGTTAAAAACGCCTCTTCAATCTCGTTACGGGTGGTTGATCCCAAAAAATTGGCCTCTGCTACTATCTTTACGGCCTCCGACTCCTCTGAGGTAGCATCATGGGATGACAAGGCAAAGTACGGCCTGTTTACCCGGCATTTCCTGGAAGGGGTCACTGGCAAGGCAGATGGCAAGGGCTTTGGGGACGGGGATGGCAAGGTCGAGCTGTCGGAAATGAAGACGTTTCTGGAGAGCGAGGTGACCTACGATGCCCGGCGGCAATATGGCCGCGATCAACATCCGCGCATCTCAGGAGATCAGAAGGAAGTGATCTCAGTTGTTAAGTAATCATTATATTTGATCTCTCTAAAAGATCTGGGCAAAGATCACCACGCGGCAGACAGTTAAACGGGCAGCGTAAGATCAATAGATAATCCCCATAAAAAAATGGAAGGCTGCTGTTCAAAGGTGTGGGGCCAGCTCTCTTTAGAATTTTTTGGTTCTGAACACGCTTAGATCAGTGCGCAAAATAGATGCTCAGCCTCTGCGCATTCCTGCGCGGTCAATCCAAGTTTTTTCGCACGGTCTTGCCATTCGCCCACAACCCCGCAGACCTCACTGACGATCTTTTTGGCGCGATCGGTGTGCAGGCGATAATACTCAGCAGTCGAGAGCACAATTTCCAGCTCGGGCTGGCGGTGATAGAGATCCAGAGAGAGGACGTGTTCGTCTTTCTTAAACGAGGGGTTCATGTCAAAAGCCGGAGACAGGCGCCAGCCTGCTGGAGACCTGCTGAAACCATGATTCCGGAGGTGATCGTCACGGTTGGCGGTGGCGACATTAAATACAACTCTGGTGAAAAGCTCTTCGAGGTCACTGGCGATATGATTGGCTTCACCATAGGTAGCGATAAATTCCGCCAACTCCAGATAGCTGGCGTCTTCTGTGTCAAGATGACCGAGCACTGACATGGCCGAGGCGAAAAAATGTCGACGATCACCTTGCCGATCGAACCTTTTCACCAGGAAGGTATGAAAACCGTTGCCTATCTGCATGAGTCGGGAGTCGGGCACCATTATGCCGCATTGCTGCGCCAGCTCCTGCAGCAGTTTTTCCCAGAGGGCCACGTCGTAGTCATCATCGGCGGAAGGAAATTTGGCAATCCAGAGATTGCCATTCTCATCAACCAGGTTGGCCTTGGGGCGGGCTCCGCCAAGTGACGAACCTGGAGCGACCAAGACCTTCAACCACTCTTTGATCTTGCCAAGATCATCTTGTTTTTTCTTGGTCAGCTCAAAGGCTACCGCCTGTAATTCAGCAATTCTGGCGACTGGTGGAGCGGATAACGCCTCGTTGGCCAGGAAGAGATGTTCGCCAGGCCGGCTGAAACGCAAAGCTCCCATGCGTGTACAATCCTGAACCCCCAACAGGAAATCCCAATGTCCCAGAGTTCTCGGCTTACGTCCTGCCTCTCTGGCCTCTACGACTTCCCGGCGCTTCATCAGGACTTTTCCCCAGCGGTCGGGACATGAATCCATAAAAACCCCAAAATTTGAATCACCTGGGAAGAACTCCCCGGTTGCCAGATCAAGTTCCGGATCCAATGGGAAGGCCTGGGCGTGTTTGAGCCAGGTTGGCTCGTATGCAAAGCGTATGCTTCCCCGTTCCCCGCGGGACAATGTTCCTATGTGATGAAGGGAGCCAAACGCTGGATCGTCAAGCCAGACCCATATCTGTTCTCCCTTTGCTTTAGCCATCACTATCTCCCGTTGGTACTTTTTTCCGTGGGGCTCTCTTTCTATGCGGGAGAGATTCGTCCTGCAGGCGACGCCCCAGAACATCTTCCTTGGCTATCAAGGACAGATCTTCAACCAGTCCCAGGACCCGCAGCACCTGGACGTATTGCCCGACAGCCACCGATGGATCGCCCTTCTCGACCTTGTAAAGGGTCGGACGCGAAATGTCAGCGCGGGCACAAACCGTCTCCATGGAAAAACGACGGCGCAGCCGCGCATCCTTGAGACGCAGCCCCAGAGCAACCATCTCTTTTGCCGATGCTGGATAGATAACGACTGTTCTCTTGACCATAATGGATCTTATTATATACATTATACAGCATTATTGTCAATTATAATTATCGTTATACGGCACAGATCATCTTGGACAAAAAAACCCGCGTTCCTTTGCAGGAAGCGGGTTTCATGGTGAGGCAGGATGTTATTGTTTGCGTTACCTCTTCCAAACATATTGGCTATATTATTGTTATTACTAAATTTTTCGTGACACTACTTATCAGAAAGCGCCCTAACACAAAAACACCATTCGGACATAAATTGAAAACTACATCCCTCACAAAACACCTGTAACGAATTATATCCAGTCTTATTTTCCGGAAAATATTCCGTTTTTCCAAGAACACGGAATAAATATTGTATAGCAATCAATATTGTAACTACTTCAATTAGTTGATATTGTTAGCAGTTTAATATTATCTATTTGCTTGGCATTAACCTTGCGTAAATATTGCCTGAAAGTGCAGATCACTAAAAAAACAGGGGAGGGGCAATGGAAAAGAGATTATTAGTTGGATTAGCTGTTGGTGTGCTGATGTTTGGTATAGCGGGGTTGGCTCAGGCTACCCCTATTGCTGAAGCTGGTGGTCCTTACTATATAACTCCCGGCTCCACTGTGCTCCTAAATGGATCATTTTCCTATGACCCCAATGACAGGAGCATCGCTTCTTACCTTTGGGACCTAAATAATGACGGGACCTATGAGAGTTCCGGTATGACTATGCCTTTTAATTGTCCGACTAATGTAGTTTTTGGAACAGTCTATTGGGTGAATTTAATGGTGACAGACATATTGGGAGCTAGTGATATAGACAATGCGATTATCAATGTTGTGAATGAGCTGCCACCCACGAATCCCAATCCAAATCCCGTCCCAGAGCCAGCCACCATGCTTCTCATCGGCACCGGCATAGCTGGTCTGGCAGGCTTGAGACTTCGAAGAAAAGAGAAATAGTTCCCCCGGTAGTACCGTAACACCAAGTGCAGGGTCAGCAATGGCTCTGCCTTTTTTTATTAACTCTAGGACAACAAAAAAACACCTCCCCCCAAAAAAGCGGCCCCTATCAAAATATCTGCAAATGATCAAATCTGTTTTCTGGTCGACTACTATATACTGGTATAGGGCCTTCGAATCCACAGGCCGGGGGTTCGAATCCCTCCGGGCGCACAACGTAAAATCAAGGGGTTACAGCTTATCTGCTGTAACCCCTTTTGTAGTCTTCGGTCCTCCTTCGGTCCAAGCTGAAAAAATGCGGTGCGAAAGGGCTTTTTTCGTTGTGTGCGAAATTTATTGCTTAGTAGTTTTCTGTTTGGCCTTCATCCTAGCTTTTTGAAAGAATTGCTGATCTCGTTGAAATTGCAAAATAAGCCAGTCTACAAATGCCATACTATACTGAGCAGGAGAGCCTTTGACTTTACCTTGGTAAAAGTATTCTGACCGTTGTTTGATCCCGTGAACCTTGTTGACACACTGAATGTCGTGTTGATTTATTTCTAAAGTATTGATCGATGATTTAACCTTTTCTATGACTTCCGTTTGGCGAAATGGGTGCGATTTGCTTGGATCTTTGGGTACTTCGATTATCTGAGTTGCGCCGCTATTTGTCGGACCCGTTGAGAGTAAGATATCAGCCTCATCTTGTTTTTTTGTAAGTACAAGTCGATATTCAATTCCTATCGAGAATTCTGCTGGCCGTTGAAGATTGTCGAATTCATATTTGAGCTGTGTGCAGTATCTAGAAAGAAAGGTGGCCGCGTCTCGTCCCAGTTCTCGCCTTAGTCGTTTGTTGGCCAAGTCGCATTGCTCAGGAGGTATATCATATACGATACTCATCATTCCAACCGGGATTCGTTCCGAAATAGACATCCCGAACCATTTATTTAGACGTTTGTGGTAGTTGATCACACCTGCCTGAAAGAGACATAGCACATCTCGTGGAATCTGGCTAAATACTAGGTGCACAGCCTCATCTCGTAGTTCTGCGATGCATTCGATGTTACGCCTTTCCGGAGCCTCCTGGCTTGGCATGACCCGATTCAAGCAGTCACGTAACGACAGGGACCTTTTAGGTTTTCCACGTTGTTTTTTGTAGTAGATGCTGCTTTGTTTTCCCTCATCTTCAAGTATTTTAGCCTTAAGCAGCAATTCCCATGCGTTACACAGCAGGTAACAGAATGTTTCGACCCGGTATTGGATAGAAAGCCTGTTAATTGTTTCTAAGGCAAGTATGTAAGCCTCAACACTTTTATCAACCAATCGCCCTTTAAAACCAGGGTTTCCACGTTGGCCTTTCATGGTTCATGTTCCTGAAATAGGAGTTTAGTCTTCTCCCCAGATGCGGGTAAGTGTTGTCTGGATTTTTTTTTCGAAACGGGTGATCAGTTCTCGGTTGGCGTTGACCAGTGTCTGTTCAGCTTCGATCTCGGCGATAATGGTTTGCTGTGTAGCGAGAGGAGGAAGTGGAATTTTTACCATCTTGAGTTCTTCACGATTAAAGAGTCCATTCACATTCTGCCGCATGAATTGCATGTAGCGACCTTCTCGCCGGTAGATGTTCAGCGTGTGCCAAAGGTAACGGCTGTACACCCGGTCAGGATATGCGCGGATACCGAGGAGGAAAGAGGCAAACAAATATTGGCCATCCAATTCGAACAAGGCCGTCTTTCCAACCAAGTGTTTGCTACCGTTACGCCAGTTGAACAACAGGTCTCCCTTTTGCAGGTAGTTCAATGTCTTCGTCGGTGGGGTAATCCAACGCAACCCTTCTAACGTGAGGGTTCCATCCTCAGTAACATTATTGATAGCTATGATGGGTGTTCCGCCCTCTGATTCGACTTCAGGTATTGAGACTGTGAGTCCGCTAACAAAATTAACAACATCTCCGACCGCTACCATAGGCCAGTCTGGATGAATGGGGATGTGAGGACGGTAGTGATCGAGAACGGCACGAGCACCATTGATGACTTTTTGATAGTCCTCAATTTCCGCCACGATCTCCTTCTGTATTTCTAGCGACGGCAGAGGAATTTGAAGTTCGCTGAATTTTGATTTTGAAAGTTCTTTAAAGGTCCCACCAGTGGCCCATGCCTTCATAGTGGGCACAAGCTTTGTAAGTAACAATGCAACAAATTCAGGGACGACACGCCCTAAATCTTCAATCACAACGTTTTTAAAACCTTGATTGGTAGCTATCGGGATACGATTAATGCCAATACGTCCAATGGTGGCACGAGTGGAAACAATGACCGAGTTTTCTGGAATAATCTTTGCCGATGATTCCGCAAGTCCAAGCTCTGTGATGGTTCGTTTTGTAGTTCGAATTTCTGAGATGAAGTCAGAAGCCGGTAAATCAACAAGGGTTGCCCAAGCGACTTTTCCGCCCCAATATTCTTCAACATCAGATTTTGGAGTTCCACCACTCTCAATGCGAAATATACCGGTTTCGCCTAGTGCCACAAGTGGGAAGGAGTGAATACGGCATCCATTCTCCCTATACCGCTCCCCGCTGAGATTGTAATCTCCATTCAAGGAAATTTTTTCTTTTGGCACTATCAGCCCGATTATGGGTTGAAGGTTGGCAAGAGGCTGTCGGTTACGGAGGGCTTGGATGTGTTCGGCCAATTCTGCTTTTACCTGTGTCAATTCTTCGCCTGTATTGGCCCGGCGTTGAGCACCGAGGCCAAACCCGTCGTTTTCTATCTTGAAAAAGGCAATAGTGTCACTTTGCTTTGCAAGAAGCTTGTCGAGGATCAGGATTGAAGTTTTAACACCGGAATAAGGATTGAATACACCTGCTGGCAGCGAGACTACAGCGACGAGGTATTCCTCTACCAACATTTTACGTAGTTGTTTATAAGCGGTCTGGCTCTGGAAGATGATTCCCTCAGGGACAATGATCCCGGCACGGCCAGTGGGCGTGAGGTGTTCGGCCATGTAGTCAACGAACAGTACTTCACTGCGTTTTGACTGTACTGAAAAACGGTTGTGCGGCTTAATCCCGCCCTTTGGCGACATGAAAGGCGGATTGGCGAGGATGATGTCCGCGTACTCGTTCCAGCGGTCTTGGCTGGTCAGAGAGTCGTATTCGTAGATGTGCGGATCGGTAAAACCGTGCAGGTACAGGTTTACCAGGGACAGTCGCACCATATCGGGTGAGATGTCGTAACCCTTGAAGTTTTTTGCCAGACGGCCTTTGTCATCAGGCGTCAGAAGGCTGTTTCCCTTGTCGTCTGTATTTGTTCTCAGAATGTGCTTATAGGCAGAAATTAGAAATCCGGCAGTACCGCAAGCTGGGTCGAGTATGGTCTCTGTCTTCTTCGGATCGAGTACTGCAACCATAAAGTCAATGATGTGTCGTGGGGTGCGGAACTGACCAGCATCTCCCTGTGAACCGAGCACCGAGAGCAGATACTCGAAAGCGTCACCGAGACGTTCACTGTGGTCATAGTTGAACTCGTCGATTATTTTGAGGAAGGAGCGTAGGGTTTCCGGGTCACGGTAAGGTAGATAGGCGTTTTTGAAGATATC
>MGTA01000022.1:16699-27223 GCA_001799225.1 Deltaproteobacteria bacterium RIFOXYD12_FULL_50_9 | reverse complement strand
TGTCGAGCATGGATTCCTTAATCGCTGGTAGACGGAGTGGACTTGGTGGACCGGGTGGACGAGGGGCGTGATGACCGTTTTTGAGTGCGTACTCGGTAAAGGCGTTCGGTGAAGCCACCCTCGGTTTCAAAAGCTGTAGCCTGGGCGGTGAGTTGCCGGTCAAGCAGACTGCTGGCAACCGCCAGCAATACCAATGCGACGTTAGCGGTAAGTTCTGGGTAGATTGCCGGATCGGTTTGTTTGTGCCCACGTGGTCTACTCTGTCCACACAGTCCACGTTCATGTTCTTCCCGCACCCACTGCGCCACATCATCGACACTGGCGCACCTGCGGTCGATTAGTTGCTGTCGGCGGTGGTCGCCATGCTCCCAGATTGACAGACCCCGCTGACGCAGAAAATCCTCGTAGTCAAGCCGTAACTCTTCCAAACTGGCTCGCGCCACGTTGGTGAGCTTGATTTCAGTTTTTTTTGAGGTGCCCGAGGCCTGACTCCCTTCGGCGATGTTCTGTACTCCCGACCGCGCCGCCTGCACCATTTGATCACAAGTACGACTCCGTTTGTCGATGTAGCGGGCGCAAAAACGCACCGTGATGTCGTAGACCAGCTGGGCTACCTGAAAGCTCTTGAGCTTTCGGTAGCCACCGTGCTTGGCGATCAGCGGTTCACTAGCGGTCATGATGATGTGCTCTCCAATGCAGTAGTAAAGGGATAACGGTTCAGACCGGCTTGGCTTCTAATTATGGCGAATTCGCCATAATTAAAGGTGGGATTATGGACGCGCTTCCATATTCCGAGAAACTCGACGGTATTACGGTTCCGCAACCAGTCAGATATAAAAAAATCGCCGTCTTTCTCTTTAAGCATATCGGTTAAGGAAATGTAGTCCTCATCCCTCTGCGAAAGGACGGTGATGGTCGTTCCCAGAACATCAATGGTTAATTTCTTTGCTTTGCTCATATTTTATCCTTATGCGGCGAACTGATTCAGCGAAACGTAGTCCTTGACGTATTCTGGAATCAGGGTGCGGTACCTCTCCGGTACGGCGCGGAAGTCACGGGTGGAGAAGACCGGGTTGGTGGCCAGATCAGTAAAATGACGGCTCTCTATGATGTGGCGAACCTGATCACTGGTGACATAAGCCTTGAAGTAGGTCTTGATGGCCGGGATAGCCTCAGCTTCTTCAGGTTTAGTGTCAGCTACGAATTTGGCAAACTCCTCTTCCAGCAGTTCGTCTTTGGACTTGAAACGCGGAATGAGGCCGAAGATTTTCTCGAGGATCTCGCGCAGGGTCAGGCGACGGTCAACAGCGGCTGCTTTACGCAACTTGTCGAGGCTATAGTACTCATCAGGCTTGTCAAAAACCTCACGGTTGACATAATTGATGACCCTATCCCACTGGCCGGTTTCGACACTCTTGGCGATGAAATCATTTTCCCTTACAGTGTCTTCAAACCGCTCGAAGAACATTCGGTCGATCTTCATCCCTTCGAAGCCAATAATCTCTTCTTTGACCATCGAAATTATGTCAATGCCAAGATGCTCATAGGTACCACCTGGTTCAGTTTCTCCGCCTTCCTCATAGATCTTACCCTGTGGTTTTGGGAGTTTCAGCACCTCATCGTAGTTGAACTTTTCCTCGAAGTACTCACAGTTGGCAAAGAAGTCGAAAAGTTTGTAGGAGGACTTCTGCGGTTGCAAGACACCATCCTTGATGTTGTCGTCAAAGAGTTGTTCTAGAAAGTTATGCTTGCGGGTACCTCGCCCTTTGATCTGGATGAAGTCGGTTGGTGAGAAAATTGGCCGAAACAGACCGAGATTGAGAATGTCGGTGCAATCGTATCCGGTGGTCATCATGCCTACGGTCACACAGACACGTGCTTTGCTGGTCTTGTAAGCAGGTAGAAAGTTGGCCGAACCAAGCAGATTATTGTTACTGAAGTTGATGGTAAACTGCTGGGCGTCCGGGATCAACGATGTGACCTGGACAGCAAAATCGGACTGGTATTTGCCGGGGAACATGATGTCAGCCATCTGGTTGAGAATCTGAGTCAGCTTGGCGGCGTGATTCTGACTGACAGAGAAGATGATGGACTTGCCGATCTCTCCGCTGATCGGATCACGCAGGGCATTTTCCAGAAAAGTCTTACAGAAAAGCTGGTTGGTAGCAGGAGCAAAGAAGCGTTTCTCAAACTCGCGCTGTTTGAAGGTTTCCTGCTGATCTTCACCGGTATTGTCTATGAACGAGACAACGAAACCTTCTTCGGAGAGCAACTCTGTGGTGATCTCTGTGCGGGCATCAACTACAGTAGGGTTGATCAGATAGCCTTCTTTTACGCCGTCGAGCAGAGAGTAGCGGTAAGTTGGCAAACTGTTTTCACAGCCGAAGGTGCGGTAAGTGTCCAGTAATAGTCGGCGTTCTGCTTCACGCGGGTCACGGGTGGTAGGGCTGGTCTTGTCGAACCGTTTGAGATAGTCACGGGGCGTTGCGGTGAGGCCGAGTTTGTAGCCAATGAAGTAGTCGAAGACGGCACGGGCGTTGCCGCCGATGGATCGGTGAGCTTCGTCGGAAATGACCAAGTCGAAATCAGTTGGCGAGAAAAGGCGTTGGTACTTGTTGTTGAAGAGCAACGATTGTACCGTTGTTACCACTATTTCTGCCCTTTGCCAGTCGTCGCGGTTTTCTTTGTAGACCACTGTCTGAAAATCAGCGGACAAGAGTGCAGCAAAGGCTTTTTTTGCCTGATCCTCCAGTTCGAGACGGTCCACAAGGAATAGTACACGGCTGGCATTGCCTGAGCGTAAGAATAGTTTGACAACAGCGGCTGAAACAAGGGTCTTACCGGTCCCAGTAGCCATCTCGAACAAGAAACGGTCTTTACCGTCCTTGACTGCCCGTTGCAGAGCTTGGACGGCTTTTTGCTGATAGGGCCGCAAAAAACGCAGCTTGCTTGTAAAAAGGTAGCCGGGACGTTCGGCTTCGTTCTTCCAAGCAGCCTCGGTTTGATAGTTTGGGCGTTGTGTCAGGACGATGTAGTCTTCACCTATCTGTTCCTCGATAAGCCTCTGTGGGTTGGGTGTAACCTTCTGGTAGCCGATCACTGAAGAGGGGGTAGGAAAAGAAGTTATAATATAGGGGTTGCCTCGTTCCAGATCCCAGAAATAATGCAAGTTGCCGTTCGAAAGGATTACGAAACGACAGTTTTGAGACCTGGCGTATTTTCGCGCCTGCTCTTTGCCGACCAGCGGGTTCTTATCCTCTGACTTGGCTTCCAAGACGATGAGCGGGAATCCTTTGGCGTCGAGTAGCAGGAAATCAATAAAGCCCTTGCCAGCCTTCTCGAAATTTTCGCCAAGTGATTCAAGATCGGTTGATTTTATGGTGACACTTGGTTCAAGGCGGATGTTTGCAGGAGAATCCCCTTCAGCAAAGAAACGCCAGCCAGCAGCTTCGAGCAGCTTATTGATTTTGATGCGGGCTGTGGCTTCTTTGTTTGCCATTCGTTTTTCTATTCCACTGGAGTTGGTTATATCTATTACAACCTTGCAACCTTGACTCTATAGAGATGATCCTAATTTTATACAGGAATTTTAGACTAATCGTCACCTCTTTTCTTTTCCACGACGTGCTTTCTCCGTTTTTAACCAATTTTCAAACACATATTATTTCCTAAAGAGGCAACCTCGCCCTGATTAACCTCATCAGGAAAAATGGGGACAGATTTATTTTTCATTTTTCAAACGACCAAACCCACGCTTTTCAAGACACAAACCTGCTTGTCATTGATTCCACAAGGTCACAATATCTGGTGAATAGTCACTGAGGCTTCTTTCGTTAGCCCAGGCGATTATCTCCGGTGTTTTGGCAATATCTGTGCAGAGATATTTGGGATCAGGCATCTTGCCGACACGGGCCAGGTCGAGACGGTCGGCATCAAAACAGGTCTGTACAGTGATGTCTTCATGGGTCTTGGCGATGGTGTGCTGATTACAGGCGGCAAGTAATAGCTCGAAATCACCATCGGACAGGTCAAAATATTTTCCTCTAAAATCTTCTGCCAGCTTGGCCCCACGCTGGCCATGAGCGGTGTCCGAGCCATCATTCAGCCGCCTGGAATCGTGAAAAATGGCGAACAATTTTACAACACTTATCTTAGCCCCTGTTCCTTCGGCCAAACGTAATCCGTTCGAATAGACCCGTCCCCAATGCCGGATTCCATGGATGCCGTACCAGTTGAGAGCATATTGCTCTCTTATTGCCTGGATCAGTGTCTTGGTAATCAATTCAGTTCTTGTCGTCTCTTAAGATATTCAAATCAGATCGTTTTATGGAGCATCCGCATCTTACATCAGAATAACCAGCGCGATTCCTCCTCCGATGATCACAAGATTACCGACCGCCGATACTCCATGCAATTTTCTGAACTTGACGCGCAGCGGATGATCTGTGGGTGTTGTTTCAAATGAGGGGATCTCTTTTTTCAGTGCGGCAGCCTTTGGTTCAATCACAAATGCCTGAACCGAGGTAATGGCTAGCATAGCAACGATGATGATTGCAGTGATGGTCCTATGCTTGTCTACTGAAAAAAATAGCGCTATAAGGCCAATCACTCCACAGGCCAAGCCCCATTTAAAATACCCTGGGAAAAGTGCCCCGACAATCCCGCCGGCCATGTCCCTATTGAAAGATTTGAAGATAGCTGGCGTCAGGATGAAGGTGAATAGAGTTGCCCCACCTACCCAGCAAGATATGGCAAGACGGTAAAAGATTAAGGATATCTGCATATTTTCCACACGTCATCCAACTTGATAGCGTCGAATAAAACTGGGGATCTATTTTGCATTTTTTAAGCGACCACACCCGCACTTTTCAAGACGCAAACCACTCTTTTCCGATATCTCAAAAAAACCCGCATGGCTTTTAACCATGCGGGTTTTTCATATTTGGACGTCTCTAGATAAATGATTGGTGGGCGATACTGGATTTGAACCAGTGACTTCCACCGTGTGAGGATGGCACTCTAACCGCTGAGTTAATCGCCCGTCTGTAGTTACTTCGATTCATACCGCAATGCGGCTGATATTTCAACCAGAAACATGCCTGCAGGTTCACTCTTGCCGGCCTGGCGGTCGCCATTTCTGTTCGCTGAACTTCTTTATCTGTTTGTCGTAATATGCCTTGTTGGCCGGATCACGGTTCGCGGCATACATCTCGGTCTTGACGGCAAGTTGTGGAAAATCGTTGGCCCAGTAGGCCTCAGCCAGGGTATCCAGAATAAAGCCATGCGGCATCAGGGTCGAGGCGCTTTTCGCCAGCTCCAGAGCCGCAACAGGATCGATAATCGCCGGATCATCGGCAGTCAGCAGCAACCAGGCCAGGTTGTTCTGGACTTCCGGCTGATATGGTTTGATCTCAAGCGCTCTTTTATAAGCATGGACCGCTTCCCCATAAAGTTTGCGGCCTTGCTGCAGATAGCCCATCAAATGGTGCCAGGCCGGGTTATTGGGCTCCTCCCGGATTTTCTGTTGGACAATGGACTCGGCCAACCTCTCCCTGGTAGCCCCTTCAATGAGATTATCTGGCAGTTTCCACTGCAGATAAAAGCCTAATGCCAGCACCAACAAAAACAGAGATAGAGCACTGTACACCTTGCGGTGATGCCCCTTGATCCGGCTTGGCTTAGCAGCGCATTGTTCAAGGAACTCCACCCGTTGACTGATACTGAAGTGGTGCCAGCTCGGCTGGTCGCGGATATTGCCGCTCAGCCAGGAGATCTTTTCGAATACTGCGATGAGTGTACTGCCGGTGCCCAGGGTCTCAAAGGCGTAAAGGTCGGCCTGGCGTTCGAAGTTGCGCATAAAAAACCCGAAAATGAAACGGAAGTAGATGATCATAATGATAAACATGGGCGCTGAGGCCAGAAAAGCCATGATTGAACTGCGCCCGCTTTTACTGACATGCTCAAGGAGGCTGTAGAAGGTTTCGGAATTTAAGACCAGATAGAGGATCGGGTATGAGCTGGTCTGGGCCAGGATTCCAAAGCCCAGAAAAAGCAGGATATAGAGCTGCAGATGATAGCGCTTGGCATGGCCGATCTCATGAGCCATGACCGCATTGATTTCGTCGGGCTCCATGGCTTTCAGCAGAGATGGCGTAATGAGGAGATAGCGGAACCTGCCGACGATTCCCATGATGCCGGCAGTGAGCATGCGGCCCTCGAACATGGGCCAGAGCATGATTTCGGCATAGGTCAACCGCTCGCTGCGGCAGAACTCTTCAATCCTGGTTCGGGTTTCGCCTGCCGGCAGGGGCTTACAGTTCCAAAGCCGGACAACCAGAGCCGGAAAAAAGACAGAGAGCAATAGAAAAAAGGCGAGGACGATCAGCGGTTCTCCCCAGGTAGAAGCGAGGAAATGCTGGAGGGCCGGGATTGGCGCAAGTTTGAGTAGATCAGAAAGCAGAGAGAGAATAAGCCAGGGCAGGATGATGCTGAGATTGGTTTTAAGATTGTCGAGCAGAAAGGTAAAACGGCCTGGCGGCCTACCGCCGAAAACGGTTTCATAACTGTTTCGTTCTGCGGCCCACATCAGGCAGAGGTAGCCAAAGAAGATAAGCAGCCCACAGAAATCGGTAATGACCGGCAGGGACTTGGCAAAGGGAATCTGGGCGGCAAAATATTTAAGGTCAAGAAGGTAGATATCGACAGCCAGAAAGGCGATGGCCAGAATGGAAAATTTCTGTTCGGCGGAGAAGTAATCGGCAGAGTGGCGGATGCTGTTGTTGGCATGGCTCCGCCGTACCAGGAGGAGATAGGCGCCGGCTTTGACAATAAATGCCGCCAGGGCAAGTGCTAGAGGAAACTGGGGAGCATCCGGGGTGCTGGTAGTCGAGAGGATAAGAATGACGACCAGCAGATAAATCAGATTATTGTACATCAAAACCGGCACCCAAAACGGATGTTGCCGGCGGCCCTGATATTGTGGTGGGTGTGGCTATTGGCCAGCAGTTCCATTCTGGCGGCAGAGAAGAGAGCGTTTTCCGTAAAAAAATCGCCAAATCTTTTCTGGAGCCGTTTTTGCTGAAAGAGCAAGGACTTGAGTTGCATCTCCGAAAGGTAGCCAAGCTCCACTGCCGACTCGCCAAACGGGTGCAGCAGAGTCCGGTGTCGCAAAATGGTGGAGATATCGTCGTTCTTCAGCCAGCCGAAACGGTTGCCGAGTTCACCAAGGCGGGGACGGTTACCGCGCTGCCAGACCAGGGCCTGGATAATGGTCCGCCAGTTGATCAGGCCGGCATAATAGAGATAATGGCCAAAGAGCAACCGATGACTGGGGATAACGCCGGAATAAAGGTTGGTCTGGTCGATAAAGATATTTTGGGCGCTTGTATAGCGTCGGTCGGTCGTTTTTACCGGCGGTGCGGTCCGGTAATGGTAAGTCGAGGTTGCGGCAGGTCGGGGCGGCAGGGATTGAAACCGGAAACCTTTTTCCCGCGCTTCGAGATAATGATTCAGTTTTTCGTAGGCGTTCTGGACGTTAGTGAAGAGTTGAGCGTGCCGGCGCTGGACCAGATCCCCCTGAGTGGCTACCAGATCTGGATGGGTCTCGCGGGCTTTCTGTCGATAAGCGCTTTTGATGCCGGAGGGCTGGATATATTCTAAAAACTCCCGGGAGACATCATCAAGACCAAAAATAATCCGACAGGCGTCAAAGAGTTCCCGTTCAGCAGCGACCATGGTCATATCAGATATCCCTTTTTAACTGTTTTCTCCGGATAAATTCCTAAAAACAAATGGTTACCGGCAATAAAAAAGATGTCTGAAAAAAGCGAAAGACTGAAAATTTGGCGCGCTTGATATTGATGTTTCAGCATGGAACGAATCGACCATGTTTGGAAATCGTTGACTTCAGCTTGTAATTTATTTGAAAATAATCAAATGTATAGCATGATTTGTCCAGGAATGGAACTTTTTTATAATGAAAACACCTGATTTTTTCAATATCGGAGGCACTATGAACCCAAGCAGGCGCAACCTTAATCTTTTACCAGGTTATTCAAAACTTATGGAGATGGCGAGGCAACCGTTTGATCTCTCCTCTCCCGACGCCTTAACTACAGAACGGCTCGCGGCCCAGGTCTGCCGGGCCGCCGGTTTTGAAATCCTCTATGCCACCGAACGGGTCGATCAGGCGGTGCTTGACGCCCTGCAGAGTCTGGCGGATGAGAGCGGCGCGGTTGAACAGTTTTTGATGATGAAAGGTGGTGCGATCATGAACCGTATCGAAGGGTTTGCATGTGAAAACCGCCAGGTACTCCATACCGCTACCCGCGATATTTTTGCCGCAGCCCCCCGGCAACCGGCCGCCACTGAGCAGGCCAGACAGGAACTGGCTAAACTCGATCAATTTCTTACCGAGCTTGAGAGTGGCGTCCTTACCAACCAGGCAGGGGAACCGTTTACCGATCTGATCAATATCGGGATCGGTGGCTCAGACCTGGGGCCGCGCGCCGTCTACCATGCCCTGGCTGCTTACAGCCTGCCCAATCGCCGGGTTCATTTCATCTCGAATGTTGATCCTGATGACGCCGCCCAGTTCCTCTCCGGTATTGATCCGGCCAGGACCCTGGTTAACGTGGTGTCCAAAAGCGGCACTACACTCGAAACCCTGACCAACGAGGAACTGGCGCGGGCAGCCTTTGCCCGGGCTGGGCTTGACTCGGCTCGCCACTTCCTGGCAGTCACCGGCAAGGGCAGCCCGCTGGAGAATCCGGATCGCTATCTCCGCACATTTTACATGTATGATTATATCGGAGGCCGTTACAGCACGACCTCGATGGTTGGTGCGGTTCTACTTGGTTTTGCCTTGGGAAATACCCGATTTATCGAATTTCTGCGCGGTGCTAACTGCATGGATCAAGCTGCAGAAAACCGAAATCTCCGGGAGAATCCGGCCCTCCTCCTTGCTATGCTCGGCATCTGGAATCGCAACTTCCTGGGCCTGGACACATTGGCCATCCTGCCCTACAGCCAACCCCTCTGTCGCTTTACCGCCCATCTCCAGCAGTGCGACATGGAGAGCAACGGCAAGTCCGTGACCCGACTTGGCGAAACGCTGGCCTACAAAACCGGCCCGATTGTCTGGGGTGAACCCGGCACTAATGGCCAGCACGCCTTTTACCAGCTTCTCCATCAAGGCACTATCACGGTTCCGGTTGAGTTCATCGGTTTTCGAGAAAGTCAGCAGGGCCAGGACATCCAGATCAACCGCACCTCATCCCAGGAGAAGCTGATCGCCAATCTCCTGGCTCAGGCCCTGGCTCTCGCCACCGGCCAGGAGAACCCCAACCCCAACCGCGCGTTCGCCGGCAACCGGCCGAGCCTGATCATTCTTGCCGACCGACTCGACCCCTTCAGCATGGGCGGTCTGCTGGCCCTCTATGAAGCCAAGATTGTTTTGCAGGGTTTTGTCTGGAATATCAACTCGTTTGATCAGGAAGGCGTGCAATTGGGCAAGGTCCTTGCCAACCGGCTGCTCAATCACTTCAGTGGACTTAAGCAAGACAAAAACTATAACGGCAAGGCCAAAGATCCGCTCGGCTATGCCCTGCTCAGCGAGGCCGGCATGCTCAAACTCTCCTGATCAGGCAATATTAACGCCTTTCCGGTAAAAACCGTCAAGTATATCTGGCAGTCTGCCGATACGACTGTTAGAACGATATTTTTATAACGAACCACGCTAAACGGAATACGGGGTAATGGCATTAGGAGCTTGTTGTGGAAATCTTCATCACAAAGACATCGGACTTGATAAAAGATCGGCAGAGAGAGCCGAAAAAAAAGCCGCGCAAGAACCAGTTTGATCGCCGGCGGAGCAACCTGGACAGACGACAGGATGGCCAGGATGGTGTTGTCGTTACCCTCTCTTCGCGTGAGGAGAAGCGGCAACAGCTGGACCGCCGGCAAACACCTGATGCAACTTTTAAAACCGACCTCGAACAGATCTCCCAACCATCTCAACCGAACGAACATTCAGTCACCCCGGACACTTCGCCGGTCAGAGCAGATTTCATTGTCATCGTCTAGTGTTAACGCCCGCCTGAGAATTTCCGGTCCAGAGAGAGCCGACCGCCGCCACGAAAGACCAGAGCCAGGGCAATGCTGATAACCAGAATATGAAACTCGATGCCTTCGCCTTGCTGACTACCGGTCCAATTAAGAAAAAAGCCGTATTGCAAGTGGTTGGTATACATACAGATTGCCATGGCTGTGCCGATGCCGAGCGCCCAGATTCTGGTGAGAAAGCCGGCGGCAAGCAGGAGAGCCCCCAGAGATTCGGTAACCATGAGGAGGATGACGGCCCAGTTTGGATAGCCTTTGGCCATGAATATCTGCATGGTCCGTTCAAGGCCCGGGCCACCCCAAATTCCAAGAATCTTCTGAAGGCCATGCGGCAAGATGACGGCTCCCAATGCAACTCTGGTAAACAGTTGTGCCTGGCTGTCATCGGTTTTTAACAAAAATTGA
>MGTA01000022.1:10532-16652 GCA_001799225.1 Deltaproteobacteria bacterium RIFOXYD12_FULL_50_9 | reverse complement strand
GCAATCCCCTGCCCGGACAATCTTACCTTAATAGCAATTCCTCTGGTATTTCTCTATAATATTTTATAAAAAGTGATTAGGTGGATGGAGTTTATTCTTTCTCCCGATTATTCAGACGCCTTTGATTCTCTTTTGGGAAGGGACAGGATATGGCATTTTTTTTCAGAACTGCGGAGCGGGCGCTTCAGGAGACCAGACGCGTCCAGGATGATCACCAGAAAATCCAGGCGGAACTTGACCTTCTAAAACGCAGTGTCGAGCACCTCAAGCTGGTCAACATCAGCCTTTGGCAAATCATTAAAGAGCATAAAGGACTGCAGGATGTCGATCTCCAGAAACGAATCGAAGAGCTTGAGAAGTTTTATCATAACGAGGCCAAACCTGATCAATGTGTATCATGTGCGAAACCGATCCACATCAAAAAGAAGCGCTGTGTTTTTTGCGGGGCTGAACAAACGCGCCCCAACGATATCTATCATATTCTATTTGATAAATGATCCACAATCTATAATGACACCTCTAGATCCAGGAGAAATCAGTCAATTACCGGACTGCATCAGTTGCTTGAGCGGTCAATATCTTGATAACCACCTTAATATATTGGGACAACTACCATGAAGTTCGTGATTGTAGGTGCAGGAGCCATTGGCAGGCTGTTCGGTGTGTTTCTAAGCCGGGGAGGACACAAAGTCGTCTTTGTTGAAAAAAAGGCTGAGGTGGTTGAGGCGATCAACACACGAGGAGTTGGCCTTCTGGAATTGGGGACTGACGATCCGCATGGCATGCTCTTCTATCCGGCCATGGCTGTTACCGACGCAGCAACGATAGAGCGCTGTGATGCGGTTCTGCTGACGGTCAAGTCGTTTGACACCCTGGCTGCCATCAAAAGCGTCGCCCATTTAGTAAGCGAATCTTCACCGGTTTTAAGTCTGCAGACCGGCATCGGCAATCTGGAGATTATGGAGAAGGTGGTGGCCCACCAGAATATCGTCCGTGGATTTACTTACATGGCCGGCGCCGCCTTGGGAGCCGGGCAGGTCCGGCAAGGCGGCGGCGGCAAGACCTATATCGGTGAACTCGACAACCGGCCGTCTGTCCGGATTGCCAAGCTCTCCCAGACATTTACGGCCTGCGGAATTGACACCGAGGTGGTGCCCGGAATCAGGAACCGTCTATGGTGTAAGGTCATTGTTTACTCAGCAATTAATCCGCTCACGGCAATTCTAAGGGTAAGAAACGGCCAGTTACTGGAACAGCCTGAATCCCTTGCCCTGATGCGCCGGTTGCTGGAAGAGGGCAGGGCTGTGGCTACCGCCCATGACATAGAGCTTGGCTGTTCGGATCTTGAAGACTTGCTGCAGGCCACCTGCAGAAATACCGCCGCAAATATCTCCTCCATGCTTCAGGATATTGTTAACGGCAAAGAGACGGAGATCAATACCTTAAACGGCGCTCTCTGTGATATGGGGCGAGAGAGAGATGTGCCTGTGCCAACGCACGAAGCCATAGTGCAACTGATTAAGCTGCTTGAGAAGTGGGGCTATGGTCCCGATGATGCGCGATAGATCTTACGGCCCGGCTATATTGGCAAAATCGCTGCAATAGCTAGTTGATTATTCCGGAATTGTGCTTCAGAATAGCACGGATGGCGAGGGATATATGGCGAACTGGAAAAAAATATTAGTAGCGGTTGATGAAACCGCGACTGCTGAACAGGCGCTTCGTTACGTGGGTGAGGTTATCAGCAGCCCTGCCGGATTACAAATCTCTCTTCTGTATATCTACCCCGAACCGTCAGCGGCCCAAGTGCAAAATGGTCTGGATGTGCGGGACTACCAACTGCAACGTGATGCAGCAGGGCAACAAATCCTGGCGCGGTCACACGATATTCTCGCCAGTTACGGCATCCCGGCCGAACAGATAACCTCTATCTGTCGGATGGCGACCAGCGAAACCATCAGCAAGACCATTCTGCAGGTGCAGGCCGATGGCGAGTACGGCACTGTGGTGGTCGGCAAGCGTGGCGTCTCCAAGGCCGAGGAGTTCCTCTTCGGCAGCATCTCGAACACCATGGTCCGTAACAGCCGGGGGTTTGCTGTTCTGGTGGTCGGATAACGCGGCAATCATCCCGGCTGATCATTCTCATGCATTTTTCTAATGATTTTTCAGGTTTTTTCTTGCGCTGGACTGGAGTTGCGTCCCATCTTTACGACCATCCTTGTTGACACGCGCGGTCTTAAATGGTAGATAAGCTAACGCATCATTCTGGAGGGATGGCCGAGTGGTTGAAGGCGGCGGTCTTGAAAACCGTTGAACGAAAGTTCCGTGGGTTCGAATCCTACTCCCTCCGCCAAATAAAAGAGATCAGGTTTCGGCTGCCAAAATTTTCGGAGAGATGACCGAGTAGGCCGAAGGTGCTCGCCTGCTAAGCGAGTGTAGGACCAAAAATTCTACCGAGGGTTCGAATCCCTCTCTCTCCGCCAGTTTTTATTGAGGGACGTTCGTTAATGTCCAACTAACCCGTATGGCTCCTTGCTATACGGGTTTTTCATTATCCAAGGGAGAGGACTGGGGGCTGGCCGCAATAACCACTTGAGGGGCAATGAAATGCGCAATTCTTGGCATGGGGCTGATAAGATCAATAATGTGGATTGGCAAAGGTAAATAGGGGAAGTGCCACTAGCAACCTTTTCCTTTATCGGTAATGCGCAAAGGTCAGTAGGGTTTGTTGCCCACCCAGTTCCCAGCCGGCTGGTATTGGCACACCCACACTTGTTGCTGAGTGTCCTCGCACACTGCAATGCCACAACCGACTGTTGTGGTGGTGCGCCAGACCATTTGTGTGTAATGGCCGCACATTTTGCCCGGCTTGCAACTATTGTTTGTGTAGTCGTAATCCGCCGATTCACTGCCCCAACTATCCACCACTTGTTTCGGTGTTACTTTTTGGAGCTCTCTGCGGCCATCAGACCAGTTTATCGCACTGCTCCAAAAAAGATTTTCACCGTATTTCCCACCAGATTTGCTGTGGCGCATCTGGCAATGGTTGGTCTTTTTCAAATTGTCAGCCCAGGCTTGGGCTGACACTGCAAGAGCTGTCGAATAACTGAGCTTCTCCGGCACTCCGGCTTCGGAACGCCATTTGTTATGTGCAGTGACAAAGGCTTTGGGGTCGAAGTTGCCGGCGTAGGCGGGAAAGGCTGTCAGTGTGGCAACGAATAGGATGGTAATGGTTTTAAGTTTCATGGTTCACTTTTTATCCCAATATAAGTTATTGGACGCCGCAGGCACAAGGGAAAGGGTGCCCCCTCACATATTTTGTTTTTGCATATCAGATATTTTGTCGCTCGCGCACTTATTTGAAAAGGTTGCAAACTACCTAGCACATTACCCTCTGATCAATCCCCTCTCGCCCATTACATAGTCTAAAATTTCATGAGAATAATTGCGCCACGGTTTTCATTGAGATGAACATTCTGGTTCTGCCGTTGTGATGACACAAAACTTCAAAACCGTATTTTGCATAAAACTGTTCGGCCCTGGTGTTTAAGCAATCAACGATAACTGCAACAGCTCGCATATACGCATTAATTTCCCATAGATATTCGAGGGCTTTTATTAAGGTGACTTTTCCCAAGCCTTGCCCCTGGCATTCTGTATGCACGGCCATCTGGGCAAGGAGGAAAACCGGCACGGGGTAATGCGGCAACTTTTTGGCAATTGCGGCAGGCAGAGTCTCCCGGAGAATGGAACTGGGAGCAATCGTATAGAATGCGCAGATGGAATATTTACCGCCATTCGGTGTTACGGAAGCCGGCAGGACCATAGTTCTACTAATCCCTACCTCCATATGCCTGGCTGCTTGAGTTTTAATGAATGTATTTAACTCAACCTCGCCACAATCAAAAACAGCCCGATCGTGGACAGCTTTGTCAAGTTCTACAAAATTGTAATCCAAACTCATTTAATACTCTGCTCTCTGGTGAAGGCTGCAGCATCCAGCAAAGCTTTATTGGGTTTCCTTGTCTCTTCGCAGGCCTTTATAAAACGGTCGAAAACATCATCATCAACCATGAGTCCTTCATGTTGAGCAATCACCCGGGTGGCATCGACATCCATTAGTTTTGCGACATAATCAGAGAGGCTCTTTAATCCCAGCAAGGCAGCTGCTTTTTCTGCTTTTGCTTTAACTCCCTCATCCAATCTCATATCGAAGCGCGCAGTAGCCATTTTTATTGCCCTTATCAATAGTGTACGGATTGATTCCGTACACTATTGATGTTAAGGTTTAATGACTACTTCGTCAATAACTATCTTTACTCCATACATTTTTATCTTAATGCAAATTCAGTGCGATTTTGTTTCTCAGGTTGAGCGTTTCAAGAGGAGTACCGGCAGCCAGGGCTTGGCCCAGCTCCACCCCCAGCTTGCGGGCTTCCTCAAACTGCCGCTCTGAATGACCGTACCGTTTGTAAAACCTGCCCCAGAAGGTTGAACGGCTGAGGGGTTTCCCTGCGATCTGCAGGAAGACACCCAAGGTCCGCCACGGCTCTCTATGGGGATGCGAAAAAACCAGACAGTTGGGCACGGCAGCGCCGCACTTCTTAAGCAGCCGCCGCAGCCCGAACCAGTGCAGACGCCAGTATCCCCGGCAAGAGATGAGCGGCAGTACCGTTCTACCCTGCAGGAGGGGATTGCCGTCCCGATCGAGAAAGGCTAGAACCGGGCCGCTCGGGTTATAGGACCAGGTCGGACCGGCCAGAATACACAGGTCGAACCCGGCAGTCCTGCTGACCGACAAAGGCTTGATCGGTACCCGCTGCCGAAAAAAGGTGGTAAGCATCATTAGAATGGTCTTAGCAAAAGATCCAAGCGGAAACCGTAATCGGACCTCCGGCTCAAGCCGCTCCCAGGCCACCATGGCGCCGCTCTCTTTTAAGCCATCAGCGAGATTCTCAAGCAGCCCCTTTGTCTGGCCGCTTAATGAGAAAAAAATAATCAAAACCTTTGAGGCATGAACGGATTCAACCATGCATAATTTTCTCCTGCAGCCTAACTGTCTACAGCCTATCCTCCTCAAGGGAGGAGTGAAAAGAGTCTACCTGAACCGTTACTATTTTTATTTGTCGAAAGTTACGAATCAGGTACACTTGAGCCAAGGGTACTGTCAAGTGACGAATCATTCAATGATGTTTTTAAAAATTCCTCCACACGAGCAGGTAAGAGTCTTACGACATGACGACACAACACGACATAATCATTATCGGCAGCGGCCTCTCCGGTTTAAGCGTCGCCCATTTTCTGACCAGAGTACGCCCTGAGATTGATGTCATTCTGCTTGAAAAAGAGACCAGGCCGGGCGGCGCCATCCAGACCTTTACGGATCAAGGCTTCCAGGCCGAATGGGGGCCGCATGGCTTTCTCGACAACACCCCGGAGAGCCGGGAACTGCTGGTCGATCTGGGGCTTGATCAGCAGGCGCAACGAGCGCCGCTCGGCGATTTTCTCCGCTTTGTCTGCCATAACGGCAGACTGGTGCCGCTGCCGCAAAGCCCGCAGAAGCTGCTGTCGACCCCACTCTTAAGCATGTTGCAAAAGTTCCGCCTGCTCGGCGACCTGTGGATCAAACCTCGCCCCGGCCCCTTGACCATTGCCGCATGGGCGGCCCACCGTTTTGGCACCGGCATCTTGCCTCTGGTCGATGCCGCAGTGACCGGCACCTTTGCCGGCGACATGGCACGGCTTGATATCGACGCGGTCATGCCCGGCGTCAGGTTGCTGGAAAAAGAAAACGGCTCAATCCTGAAAGGACTTATCAAAAAAAAGAAAAAGGCTGCCACAGAGCGAGGTCAATTGCCGGCCATGCTTAATTTCTCGGCTGGTATGGAGCAGTTGATCGCCGAGCTTGGCAAAGGGAAAAAAATTTATCCTGGGGCGGAGGTCAAAGGGATCAGCAAGAAAGACGAACTCTGGGAAGTTTCCGGAGAGGGCGGGCCGTACATCGGCCGGCACCTTATCTTGGCGCTCCCGGTCAATCAGGCCATCAAACTATTAGCACCCCTCAGTCCGCCGCCGGTCCAGGAGATCCCGGTCGCCAGACTGATAAATGTGGTGCTGGGA
>MGTA01000022.1:6688-10519 GCA_001799225.1 Deltaproteobacteria bacterium RIFOXYD12_FULL_50_9 | reverse complement strand
TTCCATATGTTTCCCGGCCGCGCCCCGCATGGTTCTGTCCTGCTTGAGGCCCTGGTTGGCGGCAGGCGGCATCCGGAGCGGCTTAATCTTGATGATCAGGAGATCATCAAACAGGTTGGCGCCGATCTTGCAGAATTAATGGAACTGCCGGAAGCACCGATCTATGCCAAGGTTTTACGGCCTGCACATGCCATCCCGCAGATGGAAGAAGACCACCAGGCTTTGTTGGCCTGGCGGACCGCATTCTATAAAAATCATCAGGGGATTGCCATTACCGGCTTTGGCTGGGATGGTATCGGCATGAATGACATGATCAAACAAGCCAAAAAATTGGCGGAAAGCTTGCTGAGCGGAGAGCAGAACAAAGATTCAGATCCAGTGGTCAAACCCGTGTACTTTTAGAGTTTCCCATGAACGCCCCTGAGCCTTCATCGCCTGCATGGCACGCCTGAAACAGTCTGGACAATAGCCGTGTGATAGAGCGCCATCGCTATTTTCAAGATCAAAACAGTCGACCCACTCTTCATCCTGTTTGACTCGTTTACAACTGCAACAGACGATCATCATAATCTGCCCTGCTATGCCTGGTAACGCCTGACTCTGCAAAGAGCCATGCCGGCACCCGACATTCCCTTATTGTAAAAACTGCTTTTCAATCTTCTTGGCAAGCAGATCCACCTGCCCCCGCACACAGCCGTTCGCTGCCATGTTCTCGGACACGACCCGGATGGAGTGCACCACGGTCGAATGGTCACGATTAAAGGCTTTGCCGATCTCCACCAGAGGCTGCTCAGTAAGTTTCCGGGCCAGATACATGGTCACCTGACGAGGGAAGGCCACGGATTTCTTCCTCGATTTGGAAAGCATATCATCCACCGATACCTTGAACTGCCGAGCCAAAAAATCACGAATCATCTCAGTTGAAAGTTCCTGATGCCGACCAACAATATTGACTACCACCTCTTTAACCATATCAAGGTCGGGGGTGGTACGTAGGAGACCGGATTTGGCCTTGATGCCGACAATGGCGCTCTCAATCTTCCGAATATCGCCCTGCAGATGTTCAGCCATATAATAGATAAGGTCTTCACTAAGAGTCAGCTTGTTATTCTCAGCTTTTTTCCGGATGATCAACACCCTGGTCTGCAGATCAGGAGGGTTGATGGTAGTGATCAGGCCGGCTGAAAGGCGAGAACGCAGGCCGGAATTGATATCAGGGATATCCTTGGGAGCAAGAGCGCCGGTCAGGATGATCAGCTTGTTCGATTCCATGAGGACATCCATGGTTTCAGCAAGCTCGGTCTGGGTTTTCGCCTTGCCGGCCAGGGCATGGACATCCTCGATGAGCAACACATCGCACTGGCTGTGGTATTTCTCCTTAAACTGTTCCATGGAATTATTCATAATACCGCGGACCATCTCGGCGGAAAGCTGCTGGGCCGTCACAAAATGCAGACGGGTGCCTGGCGAGTGGTCGAGAATATGATGAGCAACCGAATGGGTGAGGTGGCTTTTGCCCAGGCCGGTCTCTGATTCAATATATAGGCAGCTGCCCAGCGAGCTGTCACCGGAGGCCATAGCCATGCTGGCTGAATGAGCAAGCATATTCGCCTCTCCCACCATGAACTCATCAAAGGTATAGCGGGGATGGAGAGCCTTTACACAAGAGCGACCCGGCGGCATATTCGGCAGACGCAACTGCTCCTTGATTTCCGACCCGGGCAGTAATTGGGGCTTTGCCGCTTCCGAAACCACTGTAAAACGGACAGCTTGGTCTTTGCCGCTGACCGAACAGAGGCAATGTTTTATGTCAGCAAGATAATGCTCGGCCACCCAGGAACAGAAAAACCGGTCCGGCGCTGCGAGTTCGATAAATTTATCATCAGTAGCGCTCCATTGAAGCGGCTCGATCCAAAGATTAAAGCTGCTTTCGGAAAGACGCTCCCTAAGAGCCTGTTTGGTCTTCTGCCAAAGGATCATACTCATTCTCCCGGAGGACTGCCCCTAAAACTTGTTGGAAATGTAATTGGATGATGCAAGACAGACTGTTGTGTTGCGACTGTAATAGTAGAAAATCGCCCCGGCTGTCAAAACCGTTCTTAGCTAAATTTTAGCGATTACACCATCCGACTTTTCAACACCCGATTTCCCCTTGTCTGATGTAACAAATAGCCTTATCAGTTTTCTAACCCCTTAAAAAATGGTACATTTTAATTAAACATAAAAAGATATGTGATTATAAATGTTTATTAAGTACGGCATAGCTTTTTCCCATATATCAAACATCCATTTTTTCTCTCATTATCTCTTATTATCTCCAAAAAACTCTTATTTCCTTTTTTATTTCTTATTAAAAATAATTACCAAAATACTATAATAAATTGTCCTACAATGTGGCAGGAGATTTGCATATGGCATCTAACTCTTGACTGATACTGTAAACTTACCAACTCTTATTTACCGGAATACATATATTCAAATGTATGAACAATATGCATGGTAGGTGAATAGATAATCATTATCAATTAGGTTAAGCTGCCTTCGCGACCATCTTTACTGTTCAAACTTGACACTTAACTGATTTCCTTTTACTATAGTGTGACGTTTTTAAAATTAGTGACACGCGCACCTCGACCTGATTGAACTATTAAAAAAAATAGAACTACTCGGGTTAGCGGTTTACAGTTTCAAGTTACAATAAATATATTTCCCAGAATGCCATACGATAATGACCAAAATTGAGGCCGTTCTTTTTGAAGCAAGAGCACTCGAAATTCTTGCAACCCAGAACACGCCCATTCATCGCCTTGATCCACGAGCCAAACTGCTCACCACCCTGATCTTTGTGCTGGTAGTACTCTCACACGACAAATACGCAGTGCCCAGGCTTCTGCCCTTTTTCATCTTCCCGGTCATTATTGCCTCCCTGGGCAACATTCCAATCGGTTATCTCGCCAAAAAACTGCTTATCGTCTCACCCTTTGCCATCCTCATCGGGATCGCTAATCCCCTGCTTGATCAAACTGTTCTGTTTCATCTCGGCGTAATTCCGGTCAGCGGCGGCATACTCTCCTTTCTTTCCATCCTGCTCCGCTTCATGCTTACTGTGTCAAGCGGCCTGCTGCTGATTGCCACTTCCGGCTTAAGTGAGATCTGCCTGGCCATGGGCCAACTCAAAGTCCCGCAAATCTTTACTATCCAGCTTCTCTTTCTCTATCGCTATATCTATGTCCTTATTGAAGAGGGCGCTCGACTGGTCAGAGCTCGCAATCTCCGCTCCTTTAACGGGCATGGCCAAGGACTCACCACTGCCGGTCCACTCATAGGCCAGTTGCTGCTCCGGACCTTGGAACGGGCCAGACGCATTCATCTTGCCATGCTCTGTCGCGGATTTACCGGCGAAATACGGGTGATGCGCGACTTCAGGATGCAGACGATGGACTGGCTGTTTCTGACTGGCTGGACAACACTCTTCATCCTTCTCCATTACCTGAACCTTCCCCAGATTCTCGGCGCTCTGCTAACCAGGATTTTTCCCTTATGAGCCACCATATCGTCGAAGCCCAAGATCTCCATTTCACCTACCCGGACGGTACGCCGGCCCTTAACGGCCTCTCCTTCCGCATCATCCACGGCGAATCGGTCGCCGTGGTAGGCAATAACGGCGCCGGCAAATCCACCCTTTTGCTGCACCTGATCGGTTGTCTTTACCCTACGGCAGGGATAATCAGGGTTGGCGATTTCCCGATGACCAGAAAAACCGCGCAGGATATCAGACGGACAGTAGGTATGGTATTTCAGGATCCGGATGATCAGCTATTTATGCCGACG
>MGTA01000022.1:5989-6367 GCA_001799225.1 Deltaproteobacteria bacterium RIFOXYD12_FULL_50_9 | reverse complement strand
GTCATGAATGGCGGCAGAATAACTGCAGATGGTCCGACCCGGGAGATCTTTGATAATCAGACCGTCCTGGCGGCAAGCAATCTTGAACGCCCGCTTGTCTTGCAGGGCTGCCCGATCTGCGGCAATAAGGAGAAGGCAGGTTAACGTAGGGGCGCGGTGCCCGCGCCCGAATGCCCCTACAGCCTCTCGGCATGGTTGAAGGCGACCGCCTCGCTATAGGTGATACCGTGGCCGCCGAAGATGTCCAGAGCGCTGCCGATAGTCGCATCCAATCGATCGCGCCCCAGTTCCTTTACCAGATAAAGATCAGCCAGGCTCCTGACTCCGCCGGCATAGGTCGTAGGAATCGGGGTTGTTTGGCCTAGAAGGGCAACCAAA
>MGTA01000022.1:0-5961 GCA_001799225.1 Deltaproteobacteria bacterium RIFOXYD12_FULL_50_9 | reverse complement strand
AAATCCGGGTCGATTCCTGCGGCCTTCCCCTCCACATCAACGGCATGAATCAAAAATTCATCACAGTATTGGGCAAAATAGGCAAGCGTCTGCTTGTCAACCTCGACTGTAGTGAACTTCTGCCAACGGTCAGTAACCACATAATAAGCAGCATTCCGCCGCCGACAGCTGAGATCAAGCACCAGCCGTTGCCGTCCGACAACGGCTAAAAGTTCTTGCAGACGCTCTTCGTAGACAAGACCATCCTGAAAAACATAGGAGGTCACGATCACAGCGCTGGCCCCCTGTTCAAGCCAAAACCCGGCATTTGCCGCAGTGATGCCGCCGCCAACCTGAAGGCCGCCCGGATAGGCCCGCAAGGCTGCTTGGGCGGCCCCCTCATTGCCCGGGCCAAGCATGATGACATGCCCGCCGGTCAACCCGTCTTGTCGGTAGAGTTCGGCGTAATAGGAAGAGGGATGATCAGAATCGAAATTAGTGGTAAGGGAGTTGTCTTGATCAGACAGGGAAGAACCAACGATCTGTTTTACCCTGCCTTGGTGCAGGTCGATGCATGGTCGAAAGCGCATGGCGAAAATCCGGCGGCAAATGTAGGGGCGTATTGCATACGCCCCTATTTTATTTGGGCGCATGCAATAGGGCGTATACAATACGCCCCAACATTATTTTTTCAACATAAGGGTCGCAGTATCCAGATGCAGACTCTTGTTCGACTCGATACTCCCTGTTGTGTCCTTGACAATATCAAGGGCCATACACGCATCACTCTGTTCCGGCCGCAGCATGATAACGGTATCAAAAAGTTCGAGAACCTCGTTACACGGCGAAGAGACTCCTTCCGGACAGGCATAGGCATCATCGCTATGGGAGACCGCCGAAAACCAGATATGCATATCCATGGCTTCCATCAATTCCCTCATATTCTGCAGCTCTTCCCGACCGGCCTTAGTGAAATCCAGACCATCAACCACCAGATAATTGGGACGGAATATGTTCTGATAGATCAGGTCATTCAGGCGTTCCTCAAGCTTTGCCCGGTTAAACCCTGACTCCTTAAAGGTCATGACAAAACGGTTACGCAGAATATCCTGCTGGATCAGAGCCGCATTCTCAAGAGCATAGGTAGTGACAAAATGGCTGAAAACATCATCATACCAGATTTTGGTCTTTTCAAAGCTCTGACCGATACTGACATGCAGAACCCGATTTCCGCGCAACAGACTGTCAATGGCGATCTGCACCAGGATCGCAGTTTTGCCGAGACCGGCCCGGGCCATGACCAAACCCATGCGCTGCGAGACACCACCACCGTTTAAATCAGGATTCAAGACCCGAAGCGGACTGTTTTTGATCAGTTCTTTTTTATTCATAATCAACTCCCCTAATTCTTAAATGTGCTGCGGTTGTCAAAAAAACCACTACACCTCTTATTTCTTATGTTTTTTCTGCGCTTCCTTGACAATTTCGTCCGACACATGTTTAGGCACGATCTTATAGGAAGCAAATTCCATGGTAAACTCGGCTTTGCCCTGGGTAAGCGAACGAAGAACCGTTGAATAACCGAACATGTCAGAGAGCGGCACCTCGGCTTCGACAACCGTATAATCCCCCTCTTCAAAGGTACCGATGATAATACCACGCCGCTGATTCAAACTGCCCATAACCGGTCCTTGGAACTCGGTAGGACCCTCCACCGCCACTTTCATGATGGGCTCCATAAGTACAGGACCGGCCTTGGCAAATCCTTCCTTAAAAGCGCCGATCGCTGCCAACTGAAAGGCGATATCCGAGGAGTCGACCGCATGGGAGGCACCGTCGTTGATCGTCAACCGCACCCCGGTCACCGGAAAGCCGGCAATCGAGCCTTTCTTAAGACTGGCCCGGAACCCCTTATCGCAAGAGGAAATAAACTCACGAGGGATTGACCCCCCGACGATCTTATCGACAAACTCGTACTCTCCGGTCTCAAGCGGTTCGATGAAACCACCGACCCGGCCGTACTGACCGGAACCGCCTGATTGCTTTCTATGGGTATAATTAAAGTCAGCCTGCCTGGTGATGGTTTCTCGATAAGCAACCTGGGGCGGCCCGATCTCAACCTCGGCACTGTATTCACGCTTCATCCTCTCGATATAAACCTCGAGATGCAGTTCACCCATGCCGGAGACGATGGTCTCGTTTGTCTCTTCATCGACAAAGGTTTTAAAGGTTGGATCTTCCTTGGTGAACCGGTTTAAGGCCTTGGACATGTTGATCTGGGCCTTATTGTCCTTGGGAATGATGGCGAGCGAGATTACCGGCGCCGGCACATGCATGGAACTCATGGAGTAGCTGACATCACTGGAGGTAAAGGTATCGCCGGAGGCGCAGTCAATGCCGAAGAGGGCGACAATGGAACCGGCCACTGTCTCTTCGATCTCTTCCATCTCATCGGAGTGCATGCGAACGAGCCTGCCGACCTTGACTTTTTTGCCGGTCCGGCTGTTGACGATCGTGTCGCCCTTCTCCAATTTGCCCTGGTAAATACGGAGATAGGTAAGCTGACCGTAACGGCCGTCCTCAAGCTTGAACGCCAGACTGATGAACGGGGCGTCCGGATCGGACTTCAAAATAACCTCAGTCTCATTATTTCCAAGATCAAGTGCGACATTTTCGATATCCCGAGGCGCCGGCAGGAACTCATTGACGGCATCGAGCAGCAGCTGGATCCCCTTGTTCTTATAGGCCGAGCCCATAAGCACCGGGGCAAACTGCAAAGACAGGGTGCCGAGCCGGACTGCGTCGCGGATCATCTCTTCGGTCGGTGTTCCTTCCAGGGCTGCTTCCATAAGTTCATCAGAGAACATGGAGACTGCATCAATCAGCTCCTCACGCTTGGCATTCGCCTGGTCAACCATGTCGGCCGGGATCTCAGCCTCACGAATAATATCGCCGTTATCACCTTCAAAATAGACGGCCTTCATGATAATCAGGTCAACAACTCCCTGCAGATTGCTCTCAAGTCCGATGGGAATCTGCAGAGCCACGGCATTTAAGCCGAGCTTATCGCGTATTTGCTGAATAACCCGGTCCGGATTAGCACCGGTACGATCACATTTATTGATAAAAGCAATTCGCGGCACTTTATATCGGGTCATCTGCCGATTAACCGTAATACTCTGCGACTGAACACCGCCAACCGAACAGAGAATCAAAACTGCGCCGTCAAGGACCCGCAGCGCCCGTTCGACCTCAATGGTGAAATCGACATGACCAGGGGTATCGATAATGTTGATCTCGTGGCCTTTCCAGAAGCAATAGGTGGCAGCGGACTGAATAGTGATTCCCCGCTCCCTCTCAAGTTCCATTGAGTCCATCTTGGCGCCGACCCCGTCCTTGCCCCGGACCTCGTGAATGGCATGAATACGCTGGGTATAGTATAAAATACGTTCGGTAAGTGTAGTCTTACCGGAATCGATATGGGCGCTGATCCCGATGTTACGAATTTTTGTCAGATCTTTTTTCATCACTTCTTCCTTAACATTGCTTACAATTCAAGAGGTTGCCTCATCCAGCGACCGCGGCAATCAAGCCTGCCCGAAGGTGTCCTCAAAAAGCTTTTCGATGGCCTGCTGACCATCATCAGTAAGATAACGGGTACCGGAACCGACAAAGGTTTCCGAGGTGATTCTGGGAGTCGTCTTCTCCCAGGAGTTACTCTTCCAGGCGTACCAGTTTTTACTGGGCTGGTCGTAAACAAACAGCGGCCGGTTAAACAGCTTGGCAAGCTCAACAGCCCAGCCCGTTCCACCTTTCACCGTATTATCTTCGAGAATTGAGCCAACCACAAAAACCTGGTGGCCGTTATTAACCATATGAAAAATTGCCTGGAGGACCTTCCTGATCTTGTCGGCGTTATAGTACTTCCGGCCAACCATCTTGGCAACCAGCTCCATGCTGATATCACCCCGCAGGAGCTCTTCATCCGACAGGACAACAAGATTCTTCTGGCGGGCGGTCTGTTGCCCGCTAAAGGTGAAATTCACCTCTTTGATCCCCCACTTCTCAGCACTCTCAGCAAAGACGCATTCGGCGCCTTTGAGTCCACCACCATAATAGGTACAGCTTTCCTTTTGCAGCATGACTACATCCTCATTTTAATGAACTCTTGACATCCATAATATATAACAACACAAAATAACTAAAATGCAATCATAACCAAAAAAAATTCGGTTGGTTACGTATTTTCCCTTTGCTTGACAAGCCACAGTCGTATAGATAATTCGGAACGTAAGGGTTTCGGCCCTTAAGCTTGGGAAGGCGACCTGAATTCAACATCACGGAGCAATTACCGGAGGCGGATACCATAAACGATTATTACAAAATAACAACAACTTTTTTCAAAAATGGAGCGGAAAACAAAGCGACCGGGCTGTTCTTGGACTATATGCCCTGCTTGTCCAGATTTACGGGGAACGTCCCAAGTTTATATGACGGGAACAACTGCTGATAAACAGACATCTGTTCAGGCGGCATAACGGAGAATCTCAAGTTCGACCGAGGAATCAACATGATCAAGAACGTCCTCGATTTTTGCCATCACCATATCCTCCAAAAGGTATTCCCCACAATTTTCGCACTGCAAGACCGGCAAATCCTTTAGAATCACAATCCGTTTCTTGCCAAGCTTGAAAGGCAGATCGGTAATCACTGACACCAACTGGGTGCCGCAGGAATGGCAGTTCATTCTTTTCTCCTTGTTTTCATATCGTTTTGCCAAATTTCCGAATTAGGTCGGTAAACTGTCACTACCCGTACATTGTTATTATCGGTGTCTATTGCAAAAAGCACATGGAAAACATCATTCCCATGCCAAGCAAGGACGAGATAGCTAGGAAAATATTTGTCGTCCGGATATGATTCTATAACTTCTAGACCGGTAGCGTCGAGGACCATGTGTCTGGTGATGAGACGGGTGTTCATCCGCATGTTCATATGATAGGTCCAGAGTACTCTCCTGTCCGCTAGACAATCACGAATAAACTGTAAAACATCATCAGATGTCATCTTGTTCTTTACCAGTTCCGTTTATGTCCACGAGCCACACGATATTGGTGGAGCTCAGAATATATGGGGAGATCCCTATTTACTTCTTTACAAAACATCAACCCACCTTCTCATGCTGCCACCTTGGGAAAATGCCTGCTCAACCCAAATTCCACCAGAAAATCAGTTGCTTTCACAACCGGACGAACCGTCTTGTTGTCTCTGGAAAGGTCAACAATACCGTACCGGGCCATTTGCTTAAGGGTGCGCGACAGGTTACTGCTCTTCCGGCCGGTGACTGCTTCCAGTTCCTTAATTGAATTCGGTTTCTGCTCAACGATTATCCGCAGGAGTTCCTGATTCTCGTTGCTCAAAACCTGAGCCATGGACTGAATCGACTCGAACCAGATCTTTGGTTCGCCGTTTTTCGGTTTATACGCACCTCTGGCGATTGCCATAGTTCGTTCCCGGTACTCTTCCCTTGACAGGATACCAACCTTCATCACCTTGCCAGCCATACTGTCACCTCTTTTCCTGAGCCAGAACCATGTCCACTTCCTGCCAGAAGTCCTCCAATTAGTTATCATCTAATGATAATCATCATATACGCAATCACCCACAAAAGCAACAGATTATGCAACTTGCAATTCCACGACATTCCTTTGCAACCCGGCGGCCATACGGGACATGTTGTTGCATGGGAATTCAAGGGGAAAATGAGAAGGGGAAAGGTTGTGTACCGTATATATGGAAATGTCCCTATTTTCAAACGGTTGTTGCATCCAGACGAAGCCGTATTGGGCGGGTTTTAAACCCGCCCCTACGAAACATGTGCCTCTAACGGATGTTCCCCCCATCCAAACCAAAAAAGTTTAAACAATTCGAGATAATAGCATATTTAGGAGCAGAATGTAGCCACTAAAATATATACTATAT
>MGTA01000021.1:23985-25532 GCA_001799225.1 Deltaproteobacteria bacterium RIFOXYD12_FULL_50_9 | reverse complement strand
AATTATTAGATTTTTTCTTTGAAATTAGTTAGGACTAACCATCTATAGCCTTAAATTTGTTAAACTTGGGTTAGGATACGAATTTCATTTGCAGTGACGGCTTAGGGACTTAGAAATTAAAATAACCAGTTTTCTCTTGGCCGTCATGCCCGAATGTTTTTAAAGGTGACTCCGACAATTGAAATTCCTGCCTTAAGCAAGGCCGTCAGCTGGTTCAATTACAGCTATTTCCTGGAGCCCGAACATCAGTTTATAGGCGCTCATTTAAGCCTGGGTTATTTCCCTTTTGTCGAGACCACTCTGTGCCATCAAGCACAGGGATCTTAATGGTCTCTTCGGTGAAGTTTCGGTTTTTGATGTCGTCATATACATGTTGTGCTGCTTTGGCGCCTAAAATTTTTTCGCCGCAGGCAGTGCATTCCTCATAGCTGATATTTCGGATAATAAAGAGCCTGCTATTAACTCTCAAATCGATTTCGCCGGTTTTATTACACATTTCCATGTGGCAGGCAGAGCATTTCATTTCTTTGACCTCCTTTTAAGGCAATCGTCACTCCATGCTTCAGGATTCAAGGTCGGGTCGTAGGCTGTTATGACCCATACCGGGTGTGAATAGAGCAAAGAATGTGAAGAATACGGCACAAGGGGCAATTCATGAATGGCCCCTACAAAAACCTTTATGGGCAACGTTTAGCGGACCTGTTTTTCATTTCCCGGGCGGCGACGGCACTGGAATCCGCCCGCCCCAGTTCAGCTTGTTGCGCAGGATCTCAAAATATCTCTTCCTGGGAAAGATGATCAGGCGCAGGGGCTGGTCGGCAACCCTGATCTCCAGCAGATCGTTCTCCCCGACATCCCAGGAGAAACGGCCATCGATAATCAGTTTGACATCATTGACCCGGCCATCAAGCTTGGCGCAGATGGTCACCTGAGGCGGCAACAGCAGTGGCCGACTCTCCAGCATGAACGGGCAGATCGGGGTCACCAGGATTGCATCAAGGCCCGGAAAAACAAGCGGGCCACCGGCTGAAAGGTTGTAGGCGGTTGAACCGGTGGGGGTTGAAACGATAAGACCGTCAGCCTTATAGGTCGTGATATATTCGTCATCCGCCCAGGTTATGATCCGCACCAACCGATCGACATTTCCCTTGCTGATCACTACATCGTTCAAAGCGAGCTGCCACGGCGTCACACCCCTTTCAGAGTGCAACCGGGCCTGGAGCATCATCCGATCTTCAACGAGCACAGCTCCGGCCATGATTGCTGCAAAGGCCTCGTAGCGACCGGCTACAGCCACCTCGGTCAGGAATCCTAAACCTCCCAGATTCACCCCGACCACCGGCACGCCATACCGGGATGCCTGATCAGCAACATGCAACAAAGTGCCATCGCCGCCCAGGATAACCAGCAGATCCATATCAGGGCTGATTGCGTCGATCTGGACAACAACGGCCTGCCGGACAAACCACTCCCGCAGTTCCCCGGCAATCTGCGCGGCCTCTGCCGATCCTTGTTTGACAATTATCCCGACCTTGCTGATGTCCATC
>MGTA01000021.1:23387-23915 GCA_001799225.1 Deltaproteobacteria bacterium RIFOXYD12_FULL_50_9 | reverse complement strand
GGGTCCGGGCCACCGGCTGACTCAAACCGACCTTAAGTCCGGCATCAATCAAGGCCTCGATAAAGGTAAAGACATAGGCCGGCCCACTGCCGCTCAGGCCGGTCACGGCGTCGAGATACCCTTCATCAAGCACCACGCTGGCGCCGACCGCAGCAAAAATCTGTTTGGCCAGGTCCATGTCTTCGGCAGTACTCCTGGCGCCCGGGCTTAAGACCGACATACCCTCAAGAACAATCGCCGGGGTATTGGGCATGACCCGGATGAAACGGCAGCCGCAGCCGGCCAGAGCTCCCTCCAGGAAACTCAGGGTAATTCCGGCAGCAATCGAGATGATCAGGTGATTACTATCAATAAACTCCCTGGAATCGTTCAGCAATTCCCCCATGACCTGGGGTTTGACGGCCAGGATTATGATCCGGCAATTCCGCCAGACCTGCTCCGACTCGGCAAAGCCGCTCACTCCGTACTCGCTCCGCAATATCGCCAGCCGGGCCGGATCAGGATCAACAACATCGATATGACGCGGAT
>MGTA01000021.1:10659-23338 GCA_001799225.1 Deltaproteobacteria bacterium RIFOXYD12_FULL_50_9 | reverse complement strand
ACCGCCGCCCATGAATCCAATTCTTTCATTCAATCCCATACAATCTCCTCTCCCCTGTTTTGCCTTGCACTCCTCAACTAACTCGAAACGCCCCGAACCTGCCAACCTGCCTGTTGTTTATTCCAAATCACCGGCAGAGTAAATAGTTAATTGCAACTGCGCAGGAATTCAGAATTCAGGAGACAGAATCCAGAATACTACAAAAACACATCAAGGAAGTGGCTCAAAATCAACTCTGTTGACCTTTTTCATTCTGAATCCTGAATTCTGAATTCTATCTACTTCTTCTTATGCCACTCCTCGATCTTTCTCCTGATCTCGGGCATGGCCTTCTGGGTGGCTTCGATCCCGGCCTGCATACAAAACTTCTTCTGGGTAAAGTCGAGCATGCCCACACTCCCTACTGCCGGTGCGATGAGCACGTCAGCCTCTTTGCGCTTATTATTGACATTCTCGGCAGCCATGATGGTAACGGTCTGGAGCAGGACATCGATGAGGTTCTTGATATTGAAATTGACCACGTTCTCGCTGATATCAACGGCAATAACCAGATCAGCGCCCTGCTCCCTGGCCACGGCAACCGGAATGTTGTCAAGAACTCCGCCATCAACCAGAAGCTTGCCCTGATGTTCGACAGGATTGAACACCCCGGGGATAGTGCTGCTGGCGCGGACAGCTCTGGCCACTGATCCTCTGTGCAATACCACCCGCGTCCCCCGGTTCAGGTCGGTCGCCACGGCATAAAAGGGCAGCTTGAGATCCTCAATGTTCGGCACCGTGATCTTACTCTTGACAAACTCCTCTAGTTTTTCACCCTTGGCAATGCCCAGGCCTGTAAAAACGGTCATTAATCCATAATCGAAGATATTATCCTTCTCGATGGTGAACGCGGTCCATTCCAGTTCAAAGCTATTGGTATCATTGGCATAAATTGCCCCGATCAGACTGCCGACACTGGTGCCGACCACCATGTCGATCGGGATCTTCTCCTGTTCCAACGCCCGGATCACCCCGACATGGGCAAAACCACGGGCCGCACCTCCGCCGAGCACCAGGGCGATCTTCGGTTTCAAAGCCGTAACCGGCGGCGGCAACGGCACATCTGTGGTTGCACACGCTGAGAGCATGAGAGCCATGCCCAGCAACAATCCCAGACAGTTGATGAGGCGTTCCCGCTGCCAGAAAAAATATGTGCTTTGCATAATTCACCATTGATGGTCTTAAAAGAAGTCGTTGCATCCCGCAGAGACGCAAGGTCGCAGAGACAACTTGTCAAAATAAAAAGATATTTTTTTCTCTGCGTCTTTGCGTCTCAGCGCGAGCATTAGGTTTTTACGAATTCATCACCATTACCCTATACATTTTTTAACATGAAAATACCTGCTATCTGCCGCAAAAGTCAACTCCCATTCCCCGGGCCAATTAGACTTGCCCGCTTCTCAGAGAACTGCAAGACGAAAACGATTTTCTGGTGTATAATATAGAGGTCTTCCGGAGGCAAAACGCGACTGCCTGATTTATTATGGGAGCACAGGTCGAAGTGAGGCTACGACATTTTTAAAAAAATGATCTCAATACAGACCTGCCTCTTGAAGCAGGCTTCGGTTAATGACCATGCGCTTTAAACTGATTGCCAACCCGGCAGCCGGCCGCAACGCCAAGGCCCAAATCCGCCAGGCCATGCAAATGCTTACGGCTGCCGGCGCCGCAGTCTCTCTTGACTTGACCAGAGGGCAGGGCGATGCCGTAAAACTTGCCGCCGATATTCCGACAGCCGAGTTTGATCGGATCATCGTGGCAGGAGGTGACGGCACGATCAACGAGGTGATAAACGGCCTTGCCTCACCAACCCTGCCCCTGGCAATCCTGCCCATCGGCACCACTAACGTCTTCGCCATCGAGACCGGCCTGCCCAAATTACTTCAGGATGCCTGCGACCTGGCTCTAAACGGCATGCCAACCCCGATCCGCGTCGGTCGGGCCGGGCAGCGACGCTTCCTGCTTATGGCCGGGATAGGTTTTGACGCTGCCGTTGTCCAACAAGTTAATCCGAAGGTCAAACGGGCGATCGGCAAGGGTGCCTATCTGCTCAGCGCCTTCAATACCTTAATTGGTTACACTGACTCCCTGCTGCAGATTACCGATGAAAACGGCCGGCACTATTCCGGCTACAGCCTGATTATCAGTAATGCCTCCTGTTACGGCGGTGCTTTCCGACTGACCCCCAACGCCTCCATCTTTCATGACTGCTTTGAGGTCTGTCTACTCCGGTGTTCCGGTCGCCAGACGCTTTTACGGGCCGGATTGGCGCTGCTGACCGGCCGACCTTTAGCTCCTCCCCGGGCAGAGATTTTCACCTGCCGCAGCCTCAAGGTCAGCGGCGCCGGAGTGCCGGTCCAACTCGATGGCGATTACTTCGGCACCCTGCCTCTCGACTTCTCAATCGATCCGGACCGCCTGCAAATAGTCCTGCCCACCTGCCGGCAATAAAAAACAGCCCTGCTGAATCAGCCAAGCATCCGACAGCAGCGCCCAAAACCGCCGGGATTACTGCCTGAGGCATAAAACACCGTGCCCTGCAGAAAGTCGATGTACCATTGCCCTCCCGGTTTTCGGCCATTGGCCAGGAAGATGAAGGGTTGTTCCAGAGAGAAACAGGAGGGCAGATAGAGCCCCTTCTCGTTCTTCTCGGGTTCAAGCAGAGAGAGTGCCTCCTGAATGGTCGGGATATACCAGCCGTCATGACCGGCGAACCGCCCCTGGTTCCAGGTGACAACCTGGGTCTGCATCCCTAGAGTGGTTTTTATGTCGCACCCCCAGCGCTGCCACATCCGACCGGTACGCATCTCCATCACCGTCCGGTTATCGCCGCTATCCACCAGGACCTTGGGAAAGGCCCCTTTCGGATTATAACGGCTGTCAAAAAAGTTATAGCGGGCCATGAGATCCGGGATCTGATTCTCGTCAAAAATGACCGGCTCGCCCGGCAGGGAGACGGGCTCAAAGGGCGGCAAGGGCTCACCGGGCCGCGGCAGTCCGGTTTCCAGGGACTCGCGCTCGAGGCCGGTCTCAACCGGCAGCAGGATCGATTCATCCACACCATCCAGAAGATTAATTTCGAGCCAGGCCCGGATCTCGCCATCAATGGCATAGCTCTGGTCCAGGGAGCCGCCCTGGCCCTGACTCGCCACACAGCGGTCGATAAGCTCCTGCGGCATTAAAACGCGCGCCAGGATCCGGGCAAACTTTATCCCCCGCTCCATGAGCAGAAGCTGAGCCGGCTTCTCATAGTTATCGATAAAGAAATAATAAAACCTGGACATCCGGTCACGAACGCGGAGCTTGCCGCCCCAGCTTTCGAATATCCCAAAAGTATCGGCCGGGGTCAGATCCCAGTCGATGGTCGCACCGTTCGGATTGGCCACGCCCAATCGTCCGAAAAGGTCCATATTCTTCCCCTTCTGGCAAAAATTAGTATGATGTGATCAACAGGTTGCAGTATACTTATCTTATTAACTGCCTTGCAAATAAAATTCATGTCCTGGGCAATCAGTCCGCGATCATTACTGACCAGATCCTGCTCAGGATATACCTCACGAAAGTAATGACAAGTCAAATTGATAATAGCATGAGTATAACCTTGCCATTGTCAAATTCTCCAAATAATATTAAGTTAATTCAAATTATCTCGAAAGACCTGATAAACGATAACTGACCAGGAGTGTGGATAGAGAGGTTTAGAGAAGTAACTAGTTCCGCCCAAATATGCAATTCAAACAAACCAGTAGGAGAAATAACCGTGGCCCACATCCTTATCATCGACGATGACCCCTGGATTTGTAATATATTCCAACAAATTCTTGAAGCTGAAGGCCATGAGATTTCCACCGCCCATAACGGCCAGGAAGGACTGGATCAATTTCGCCAAAGGCAAGCCGACCTTGTTATCACCGACATGGTCATGCCGGTAAAAGACGGTCTGAAACTGATCATGGAACTTAAAAAAGAGTTCCCCGGCGCATCGGTCATCGCCATTTCCGGCGGTGGCGTTATCAACGCGGAACGCTACCTGACCCTTGCCGAAAGCATTGGCTCCTTAGAGACACTGATCAAGCCCGTCTCCAAGCAGCAATTAATTGATGCGGTCAATATTGCATTACGCCAACCTATCCTTGGAAAACCTCTGCCAGCCCAATGACTTAGCAAGCTCGGCTGAAAAGAGCCCGATCCGTCGGATGTGGGCGCCTGTGTCGTTATCCCGATATTCTGACGCCCAGATCAATCGAAGAACAATCACTTCCTCCCTGACCCGGATCAATGCTGTCCATTCCAACACCTTCCATTTATAAGACATATGTGCTTGTAATGAGAAAAAAATACATTAAGTAATATTTACTTTTAGTTTCTAATATAATCAGTTTATACTTAACCATTATATATAAATAATCCTGTAGATGGGACAACTTACGAGCTGTGTGTTTCGCCAATTGGTGAAGGCTGGCGTTCGATAGTTATTCTATTGGACAATTATCGGGAAATACTATGCAAGACAAAGTGGTCAACTCAGGCAGCACCGAAAGGCAAGTTCCTAATCCAGACGGACTGGAGGAGGCCGCCGGCGCCACACCCGCAACTCCAGCTGAACTGCTTCAGCAAGTTGAAACACTCACCCAGGATCTCGCCGCCAAGTCGAAAAAAGTCGAAAAACTCCACAAATATATCAGCAATCTCGAGACGGACGGGGACCGCCTTAATCAAGAATTAATCCTTGCAAACAGCTACCGGACCAGTTTCGACAGTATTATCGGGGCATTATCAACGCCCTTGTTCCTGATCGACACGGATTTCAGAATTTATTACGCCAACAAAGCCTTCCTGGAGATGACCAATTCCACTGCCGAGATCCTGCAGACCAAACCGCAATGCGCTGACTTCCTTAACTGCAAGAAGTTCCGAAAAAGCTGCCTGCTCAAAGAGTGTTTCGCTACCAAAAAGGCAATCTACGGATTTAATTCCGGTTTTATAAACTCTGCCGATAGACGATTCAAACTGGTTGTCGATGCAATTCCCATCCTGAATCTTGCTACTGATGCAATTCTCGGCGGGGCCGAGATCTTCAGCAAAGTAACCGAGGACACCCAACTTAAGCATCTGATGTTCTCTCTCTCCGGTCAGGAGTTCGGGGTGAATATCAAAAAAATCAAAGAGATTATCTCGTTGATGGAGATCACCACCGTACCGAATATGCCCGAACACGTCTGCGGGGTGGTAAATTTGCGCGGAAAAGTCGTGCCGATCATCGATCTGAAATCCAAACTTGGTATTAAACGGGTTGAAGGGACCGTGCGAGATTGCATTTTGGTGGTCGAATCAAAACACCAGAACGTCTCCACGACCTTCGGATTCATTGCAGACCAGGTGAACAGGATCCTCACCATCGATTCGCAAGATATTGATACCGACTGTCGTACAGGTATCATGAATACCTCGGATTGTATTGCCGGTATTGCTCGAGTTGATCGCGGCACACGAATCTTGATCGACATTGACTATGCCTTCAATATGCTTGATTATGCAAAAATAATTGAGCAGATTTGAACATTCGTTAACCAGTATAAGCTACATAAAACAAGGAGACCCCTATGGCTACGCAATGTTGGGAGTTTAAGAAATGTGGCAGAGAGCAGGGTGGCGCCAAGGCCTCGGAGCTGGGGGTTTGCCCAGCCTACCCGGATCATGGGCGAGACTGCTGGGCTGAAGCAGGAACGCTTTGCGGTGGGAAGGTGCAAGGCACCTCTGCTGAAAAAGAGGGTAACTGTCGCAAATGTGAATTCTACCTGGGCGTCATGATGGATGATATATAGGTTGTGGGCAGTAACTGGATGGCATAAAAAATACCGTGTTGCGGAGAGGCCTTCTCCGCAACACGATTTCATGCTGAATCACTCCCTTTCTATTTCAATGGACTCTTAGGTTGTTTGTCCTTCTTAACTTTTAAATCCTTGGCATGTTTGACCGACTTCTGTTTTGAATCCTTGTCTTTGTCCTTTTTACCGCCTTTATCTCCCATGGGAAGCCTCCTTTGGTTTTTTCCCGCTCTATTTTCGCCGCAAGGAACGAGTGAGGAAATGCTGCAGTCATTGGCCCTGATGATGAATGTTACCAAAATAATAAATTTTATACTACTCTATCTTCAGTACTCCATTCCGAGAAAAAATGCGGTGAAAATTATTTCCGGAATGCAAATTAAAATTACTCAACACAGTTTTTCTGGAACCCGTCAGCAAAATTAATTTGAAATTTATCACCAAAATATGATATTTTAATTACTTAAAATAATTCATTTTTATTCAAAATAATGCTGCCGTTTTTATTCTAATCAAGTAAAAAGGAGCGCCCTTTTATGAAATCCCGATTGACAGTGCAGAAACTGTTGCAGATCGGCTTTGGTCTGGCCATTTTTCTGGTCCTGCTAACCGGCCTGAGCGCTTATTGGCAATTTCGCGAGAATGTCAAGCTTATCCAGAAGATCCTGACCCAGGATGCCCCGATTCTGGTCACGGCTGAACAGCTCGGCAAGGGGTTGCTCACCTTGAGGCGTTATGAAAAGGATTTCATCATCAATATCGGCAACCCGGAAAAGCAGCAGACATATCTGAAGGGATTTACAGCTGCTTCCGAAGTGCTGCTCAACAAGATCAATCAACTGCAAAAAATCATGCGGGAAGACAAAGAGTTGACCTCTGCGGATTTGCAGGTCGCGGCTGATTTCACGAGCCAGTTTGAAAAATATCGCAATGGTTTTATCGAAGTCAGCCGGAAAGTCCAGGCTGATCCCACTATCACTACTATCCAGGCCAACATCTTACTGGGTGGCTGTAAAGAGGCTATCCATGCCTTTGAACAGGGTCTGAAGAAAAGTGCCGATCACAATCGCCTCATGTTTGAAGAGAGTGCAAAAAAAGGCATAGCTGCCGGGGAAAGGACAGAACTGTTCTTGTTGGGTCTACTGACCCTTTCCACCTTGCTGATGTCCGCCATCGGCTTTTATATCTTCCGGGCAATCAGTAAGCCCCTGAACCGGGCCATTCAGGATATGTGTGAGGGTGCTGAACAGTTGAACTTTGCTTCCGGCCAGATTGCTGCCGGCGGCCATACCTTGGCTGACGGCGCTTCAGAGCAGGCAGCCTCCTTAGAGGAGACCTCAGCTTCCATTGAAGAGATGGCCTCGATGACCAAACGCAATGCCGACAATTCAAGTCAGGCTGACATCTTGATGCAAAATGCCAAAGAGGTTATTGGCCAGGCTAATCGTTCCATGTCTGAACTCACCACTTCCATGCAGGAAATTTCCAAGGCCAGCGAAGAGACATCGAAAATTGTCAAAACTATTGACGAAATCGCCTTCCAGACCAATCTTCTGGCTTTGAATGCCGCCGTGGAGGCTGCCCGGGCCGGAGAGGCCGGCGCCGGATTTGCGGTGGTAGCCGATGAAGTGCGGAATCTGGCAATGCGGGCGGCTGAAGCTGCCCGGAACACGGCAAATTTAATTGAAGGGACGGTGAAAAAAATCAAGGTCGGTTCAGAGCTGGTTAGCTGGACCGATGAGACCTTCTCTCAGGCGGCCGAAAGCACCGAGAAGGTCGGCCGACTGGTGAGCGAGATCAACTTGGCTTCGCAAGAACAGGCCCAGGGGATTGCCGAATCAAACAGAGCCATAGCCCATATGAGTCAGGTTGTCCAGCAGATTGCTGCCAATGCCGAGGAGTCTGCCAGCGCTGCCGAGGCCCTGGATGCTCTGACCAAGATTCAACAGGGAACTATCAATGATTTGAGTGGATTGGTTGACGGTCAAACCAGGCAGTTATCCAGTCGGCAATCTGCCGGCAAAAATACCAGGACGCAAATGGTATCTGCTACCGCTGGCGATCCCTGCTGGGAGGTAAAAAATTGTCCAGCTGAGCGGCGGAATACCTGCCCGGCCCACCCGGGACATGGCAAGAATTGCTGGATGGTAACCGGCACCCAGTGTGGTGGCAAGACCCAGGGCTCGTATCGCGAAAAAATGGATAACTGCCGGCAGTGTGAGATGTTTAAGAGAGCGCATGGCACCACAGCTACGCACCCTGCCTCAACAAAACCGCCGGCACATAAGCCGGTTAGAAACTTGTCTGCGCCGGCAGCCAGTGCCGGCGTAAGGCCCAAAACAAAACCTGAGCAGATAATCCCCTTTGATGAAGATAAGGAATTTCAGGATTTTTAGATCCGTTGCAAACCGGCAGCTGTCATATCAGGTCTGATATGGATATTAATACTATAGAAGCGCAAAAGATTATAGTCAGAGAAGGCAAGACAGCTTTGCTACGTTGTCCGAACTGTCTTGAATCGAAAACCATCTCCGTTGCCGGAATGGTTCGGCATTCATTTAAGGTGCGATGCAACTGTAAACATGTTTTTTCTATACAGCTTGATTTTCGGAAAAAATATCGAAAAAAGACCGATCTCAAAGGGCATTATAAGTGGAAATCCACCTTGGCTGAAATGCATTGGGAGATTGAGATTTTCGATAAAAGTAAGGTTAATTGTCATGTGGTGAATCTCTCTTCTGACGGCATCGGATTTTTACCTGTCGATTCTTACGATTTTAAAATTGGTGATTCTTTTACGATAACGTTTTTCCTTGATGATTCAGCCCATACTGTCATCAGAAAAAGGGCAACTGCCCGGGTTGTCTCGAAGAACTATGTCGGTTGTGAATTTATCGAGGAAGATAAAAACGATCCGAAAATCGGTTTTTATCTTTTGTAAGGTAAGGGACGGAAATCCCGGAGATGTTTGATCACTTGGATCGTGCTATCTCGAAACTACAACATAAAAAGGGAACACACAATTCAGCCCACATAAAAAAATGGGGATTGCGTGTCACCCGCAATCCCCGGTACTAATTGGCGGGGCCGACCGGGCTCGAACCGGCGACCTCCGACGTGACAGGCCGGCGTTCTAACCAACTGAACTACGACCCCGCAATACTTTTTCATTCTATCTGGTGGGCGGTACAGGGATCGAACCTGTGACCCCCGGCTTGTAAGGCCGATGCTCTCCCAGCTGAGCTAACCGCCCCGTTAACAGTGGCGTTCAATAAACAGGAACCGGGCAGTTAAGTCAAGAAAAATCGTAACCGATCAGGTTGTTTAGACTGTTTTTAGTCAGTAAGATTACAGACTGCAGTCTAATAGTCTACAGCCTTCCCTTGCTGCTTTTCAATGCGCAATATTGTTGACAACAGACATCAAATCTCCGCACAGGGAGCCAAGCGGAACTTCCTTGAAAAGGCGCTCGCCTTCCGGCACCATCAGCGCCTTTTCAAGCACCTCGTCGACATGCTCAACCAGCTCTATCTCAAGGCTCTTGCGGATCTTGAGCGGAATCTCTTTAAGATCCCTCTCGTTTTCATGCGGCACCAGAACATGGGTAATTCCACCCCGACGGGCCGCCAAAAGCTTTTCGGTAAGACCGCCGATCGGCAGAATCCGGCCACGCAGGGTGACCTCGCCGGTCATAGCGATATCGCGGCGCACCGGGATCTTAAGCAGGGCCGAGACCAGAGAGGTGACAATAGTTATGCCGGCTGACGGACCGTCTTTGGGAATGGCGCCTTCCGGCACATGGATGTGCAGATCAAGCTTCTGATAAAAATCAGGCACCAGGCCGAGGCTCAAGGCCCGGGTACGCACATAGCTCAAAGCTGCCTGCGCTGATTCCTGCATGACGTCGCCGAGTTTGCCGGTAATGGTCAATTGACCTTTGCCGGGCATGAGCGCGGTCTCGATCTGCAGCAGTTCACCGCCGGTCTCGGTCCAGGCAAGCCCAGTGGCCAGGCCAATCCGGTCTTTGCCTTCGGCCTGGCCGAAACGATATTTAGTAACCCCGAGATACTTAGCGAGATTCTGCGAGCTGATCCGATAGATTTCGCCTTTGCTGCCGCTCTTCAATTTTTCCCGAGCCACTTTCCGACAGATCGTTGCCAGGGCGCGCTCCAGACCACGGACCCCTGCCTCCCGCGTGTACTGGCGGATAATGTCGAGGATGCTGCCATCGCTCAAGACAATGCCCTTCTTCTTAAAACCATTGACTTCCAACTGTTTCGGAACCAGGAAGCTCTTGGCAATCTCCAGCTTCTCTTCTTCGGTATATCCGTTCAGCTTGATCACCTCCATCCTGTCCTGCAGGGGAGGTGGAACAGCATGCAGGGAGTTAGCCGTGGTGATGAAAAAGATATCAGAGAGATCGCAATCAAGATCAAGGTAGTGATCGTTAAATGCGCAGTTCTGCTCCGGATCAAGCACCTCAAGAAGCGCGGCAGACGGATCCCCCCGGAAATCCATGCTCATTTTATCCACTTCATCCAGGCAGAAAACCGGATTGCTCACCTTAACCTTCTGCAAGGACTGGACAATCTTACCGGGCATGGCGCCAATATAGGTGCGCCGATGGCCGCGGATTTCAGCCTCGTCCCGTACACCGCCCAGGGACAACCGCACGAACTTGCGGCCCATGGCCCGGGCAACTGATTTGCACAGAGAGGTTTTACCTACCCCGGGCGGACCGACCAGACAGAGGATGGGGCCTTTAATCTTCTTGACCTGGGCCTGCACCGCCAGATATTCGACGATGCGCTCTTTGGGCTTCACCAGCCCGTAATGGTCGGCATCCAGGATCTTTTCCGCCTCATTGATGTCGATCTTGGCCTTGGTCTTGTCAAACCAGGGCAGGTTGAGGATACAATCAATATAGTTCCTGACCACCGTGGCCTCGGCAGAGAGGGGAGGCATCATCTTGAGCTTCTTGAGCTCGGAATCGATCTTGGCCTTGGCCTGTTGCGGCATTTTTTTCTTTTCTGCGGCCTTGGTCAACTCTTCCAGTTCATTACTCGGATCATCAGGACCGCCCATCTCTTTTTGGATAGCCCGCATCTGTTCGTTCAGATAATAGTCTTTCTGGTTCTTCTCCATCTTCTTCTTGACCTGCGAACGGATCCGGTCTTCTATACCGACAATCTCACGTTCCCGATGGATGATACCCAACACCAGATCCAGACGCTCAAGCAGCGGGAAGGTACTTAAGATCTTCTGTTTCTCCTCGGTTTTAAGCGGCAGATGCGAAGCGAGCACATCAACAAACTTTTCCGGATCTTCAATCCGCTCCGTCGATTTTACGACTTCGGTCGGAATCTTCTTGTTGGATGCGGCATATTCCCGGAAGTTAACCCTGATCTCCCGGATATACGCCTCTGACTGGGCATGAGGGACTTCACCTTCGACAAACTCCTCGACCACAACCCGCAAAAAGGCGCTGTTGGGCAGAAAATGGATAACCCGGGCCCGGCGCTTACCTTCAACCAGGGCCTTGATAGTCCCGTCCGGTAACCGCAACAACTGCAACACCGCGGCCACGGTGCCAACCTGATTGACCCCGTCGGAACCGGGATCCTCGGTCGCCGCATCCTTCTGGGTAGACAAAAAGATCTCGGTGCGACTGGCCATGGCCTCTTCAAGCGCCTTAACAGACTTCTCCCGACCGACTACTAAAGGAGCGACCATGTGCGGAAACACAACTATATCCCGCAGGGACATCATCGGATAGGTCTTCTTGATAACGGTAAACTGTTCCATACTCTCTCTAAAACGAAACTGCTTAGAATTTTTCGGGCGGGAAGACCCCGCCCCTACAATCTTCAGGCAATCTTCTGGACTTCATTCTCGTACAGAATGACCGGATAATCGCCATTAAGGATAACCTGTTCGCTGATCACACACTCCCGGGCATTGGCAATCGACGGCAATTCGAACATCACGTCGAGCATCGCCTCTTCAATCACCGACCGCAGGCCCCGCGCCCCGGATTTGCGCTTCAATGCCTCCTTGGCAATAGCCCGCATCGCCCCTTCGGTAAAACGCAGGCGGATGCCATCAAAGTTGAACAGCTTCTCATACTGCTTGGTCAGGGCATTCCTGGGCTCGCGCAGGATGCGGACAAGATCATCCTCGGTCAACTCCTCCATAGTGGCAATCACCGGCAGCCGGCCCATCAACTCGGGAATCATGCCGAATCGCAACAGGTCTTCGGGTTGCACCAGGGCCAGCAGCTCACTGGTGTTCTTGTTCAGGCTGCTCACCACCTTGGCGCCAAACCCCATGGATTTAGTGCCGGTCCGTTTTTTAATGACATTCTCCAGGCCGATAAAAGCGCCGCCACAGATAAACAGGATATTAGTGGTGTCAATCTTGATATAATCCTGCTGCGGATGCTTGCGTCCACCCTTGGGAGGAACACTGGCAACGGTCCCTTCGATGATCTTCAGCAAGGCCTGCTGAACCCCTTCACCTGAGACGTCACGGGTAATCGAGGCTGAATCGGTTTTTTTGGCGATCTTGTCGATTTCGTCGATATAGACAATACCGCGACTTGCCTTCTGGACATCATATTCAGCGGCCTGCAAAAGATTGACCAGGATATTCTCGACATCCTCACCCACATAACCGGCCTCGGTCAGGGTGGTGGCGTCAGCCATGGCGAACGGCACGTTCAATATCCGGGCCAGGGTCTGGGCCAGCAGGGTTTTACCCGTGCCGGTCGGACCGATCAGGATGATGTTACTCTTCTGCAATTCGACATCACT
>MGTA01000021.1:10346-10615 GCA_001799225.1 Deltaproteobacteria bacterium RIFOXYD12_FULL_50_9 | reverse complement strand
ATGCTGCCGCTCTTCCCGGACAATCTCGTTACAGAGGTCGATACACTCGTTACAGATATAGACGGTCGGGCCGGCAATCAATTTTTTAACATCCTCTTGACTCTTTCCACAAAAAGAGCAGAGGATCTCTATCTCTCCGTTCCGTTTCGATGCCATTTACGCTTCCTCCACATTGTCAGTCCGCTTGACAATAACTTTGTCAATAAGACCGTACTCCCTGGCCTCCTCGGCGTTCATGAAATAATCGCGCTCGGTGTCGGCCTGGATTT
>MGTA01000021.1:0-10297 GCA_001799225.1 Deltaproteobacteria bacterium RIFOXYD12_FULL_50_9 | reverse complement strand
ACGCATCCGCAAGATCTCACGGGCATGGATGTCAATCTCGGTTGCCTGACCTTGATACCCACCCATGGGCTGATGGATAAGGACACGGGAGTTGGGCAGGGCATAGCGCTTGCCGGCGGTGCCGGCGGCCAGGAGCAGCGCTCCCATACTGGCTGCCTGCCCCATGCACAAAGTGGCAATATCGCACTTGACATAGTGCATGGTGTCGTAGATGGCCAGACCGGCAGTTACCGAACCGCCCGGCGAGTTAATATAAAAGGTTATGTCCTTATCAGGATCATCGGCTTCAAGAAAGAGAAGCTGGGCGATAACGACATTGGCCACCTCATCGCTGACCGTCGAACCCAGAAAGATGATCCGCTCTTTAAGCAGCCGGGAGAAAATATCATAGGCCCGTTCACCACGGGGGCTCTGTTCGACAACTATCGGGACAAGATTCATGCGGCTGCTCCAGACTCCGTCTCTGACGGCGTATCAACCAAGGCTGCCGGCACCGGGGTGATCACGGCATGTTCCCGGAGCAATTTAAGAATCTTTTCATTAAGCATCTCATTCATAAACGGCAGCAACTCCTCGCGCTTGCGGAAATACTTCTTGACCTCATCCACGGTCATGCCATACTCATCGGCAATCCGGGCAAATCCCTGAGCAATATCTTCATCGCTCAGCGTCACACTCTCCTGTTTGGCAATCGCCTTCAAAACAAAATCGCCCCGGACCCGGCGCTCGGCAGACTCGCGATACTGTTTGACCAGATCATCGGTCTTGACCCCGGCCAGTTCCAGAGTCATACCCTGCTGCTTAAGCTTGGCTTCAAACTGGTTAATCAGTTCATTAACCTCGTAGGCTACCAACCGATTCGGCACTTCAAAGGTGTTATTTTCAAGCAGCTTCAGCATAAGCTTATCAGAGAGATCACCCTCCTCAGCCTCCTTCTTCTGCTTCAAGAGCCGCTCGCTGATACTTTTCTTAAGATCGGCAACGGTCTGAAACTCCTCATTGACATCCTTGGCAAACTCATCATCCAGCGCTGCCGGCACCCGTTCCTTAACATCTTTGACCTCAATCAGGAATTCAACCTTCTTGCCGGCCAGCAGCGGATTCGGGAAACTTGGCGGAAACGGCACCTCCATCGTGTCCTTATCACCCTTTTTCATGCCGATAATCCTGGCCTCAAACTCCTTACCGTTCCGGCCTGCACCCAGGTCAACGGTATAATCGACAGCGCCGACCTGCTTGATGAGCTTGCCACTGTCAAAGGCCTGAAAATCTATGATTGCCACATCGTCAAGCTGGGCCGGCCGATCCCCAGCCACGGTGCGCAACGGCGCCATATCCCGGCGCAACTGGTTGATCTCGCGGTCAATCTCGACATCGCTGACCGCGACTTCCGGATGCTCGATGGCCAGGCCTTTATACTGGCCAAGTTCGAATTTCGGTCTGACATCGACCTCTGCCTCGTAGACAAAAGAACCATCCTCGCTATACTCATGTTTTTTAATCTCGGGATGAACCACGGCATCAAGCTTGACCTGCTCCAAGGCATCAAAATAGGTATCCTGCACCAACTTGTCGGCAACGTCCTGCTTAAGTTGCTCACCATGGGTCTTTTCCAGGATATGCTGCGGTACCTTACCCTTTCGGAACCCCTTGATCGCCACCTTGCCGCTCAGCGCCTGATACGCATCGCCAATTTTTTTTGCGACTAGTTCTGCAGGCAGAACCACCTTCAACTTTTTAGTCAGTGCACTGACATCTTCAACGACAACTTGCATTCCGGGACCTTCCTTTATTTTTTTAAATGAATTATGCCAAAATAAACCAATTACCTGGTCAGACCACCTGCATCTCACATGATCAGCACCAGGGGGCTATCTCCTCTACCCGCTAATTATAATACATTAATATATATTTTACATCCACCCATGTGAAAAAGCCATTCGCCACAAAGCGTTGTCTTATACCGGCGCCACCGGTCGGCAAGCCGGCAAATGCTGGTGCGAGAGGGGGGACTCGAACCCCCATCCACCAAGTGGGCTGGCTCCTAAGGCCAGTGCGTCTACCAATTCCGCCACTCTCGCGATAGTTCGAGGTAATCAGGCTGAGGTGGAACCCTTCAGTCTATCCTCCTGAGTAAAAAAATGAATTTAATCAACTTGACCAATCCAGTCAAGGAAAGACATGCGCTACCCCCTTGCAGTCAACCGGACAACGGCCTCGATAAAATCCATTGACAAGCCGAGAACGAGTTGATAGCAAAAGATATTCAGCCACGTCATCATTAACCAATAATTCAACAAAGGCTACAATTTATGAGCACTGAAGACACCCCCCTCATCCGAACTGCACCTTTTAAAGCAGACGGCCTGCCGACCCTGATCGGCAGCCTGCCGCTGACCGACCATAACGAAGCCCTGGCCTGGATATTTGCCCATACCCCAGAGATCCCATTGTGGCCGCAACTCCCCGGCAAACCCGGCGAAGGCATGCTTCAGCAGTTTGTCGAAGGATTTCCCGGCATCACCGAAGATGAAAACCGTACCTATTTTAATGTCCAGTCTGCCGGCTTTGAAGAAGAACTGGTCGCCTTTTTTGAGGAGTACCTGGCTGTTTCCGAAGATCCAATCCTGCGCGCCACCTCCCGTTTCAAGGTCAGTCAGGATCGGGCTGCAGGCATCTATTGCCTTGCCGCCGCCACCGGCAGCAAAGAGGGCATCCGGGCGGTCAAGGGCCAGATCACCGGGCCATTCACCCTGCTTACCGGCCTAACCGATCAAAACCGCCGTCTCGGCTACTACGATGAAACAATCAGGGAGATGGCGGTTAAAGGGTTGGCCATGAAGGCGGCCTGGCAGGTCGCCAAGCTCGGGGAGGCCGGTAAGCCGGTCCTGCTGTTCATCGACGAACCAGCCCTGGCCGGCCTGGGTTCATCCGCCTTTATCAGCATCTCCCAGGAGGCAATCAGCGCCGACCTTACCGAGGTCATCAATGCCGTCCATGAAGCAGGCGGCCTGGCAGGTATCCACGTCTGCGCCAACACCGACTGGGGCTTCCTGCTGGCCCAACCTCTCGATATCCTCAGCTTTGATGCCTATGGCTTTTTTGATCGACTGATCGGCAACAAGGAGCAGGTGCTTGCCTTTCTGGCGCGAGGCGGCATCCTGGCCTGGGGCATAGTCCCTACCTCGGAACGCAACCATATTATCGAGGAGACCCCGGAATCCCTGATCGCGCTCTGGGAAAAACAGGCGGGCCAGCTGGTCAGCGCCAAGCTGGACCTGCCAGCCCTGCTCAGACAGAGCCTGATCACGCCAAGCTGCGGCACCGGATCACTGACCCCGGATCTAGCAGCCCGGGTACTGGGCCTCACTCGTGATGTTTCCGCTATCCTGCGCAAAAAATACCTGCCAACCGAATAGAATGTAGGGGCGTTCATGAACCGTCCGTTCATGAACGCCCCTACATCGCAAAATTACGACCATCGTCATAAAACACTTCACTTTCAAGCAAAACTCTCGTAATATCCAGAGCGAATTTATTTTAGTAAGAATTATTCATCGAACCCTCTCCATACAAAAACGGCAACAGGGGTTTTTATAAGCCGACAACCCAATTAATCCACCTGAAACAATGACAAACGAACTCAATCAGACCCTGCAACAGCGCCGCCAGAAGGCTCAGGAACTCCTTGACACAGGCGTCCCGCTCTATGCCAACGACTTCAAACCCACCCATCGGATCGCCGACGTTAATGCCCGAGGCAATACGATCAATGCTGAAACGCCCCAGAATTCCGGACCTACCTATACAATTGCCGGCCGGATTTTAGCTCTGCGCAAGTTCGGCAAAGCCGCCTTTCTAAAAATCCAGGACGAATCGGCCAAGCTTCAGATCTACGTTAAACGCGATACGGTCGGCGAAGCCCCTTTCGAACTTTTCAAAAGATTCGATATCGGTGACATTGTCGGCTTCACCGGCCATCTGTTCCGAACCAACACCAATGAGTTGTCCCTGCTCGCCCGGGATATTCGCCTGGTCACTAAATCCTTGCGGCCGCTGCCGGAAAAATTCCACGGGCTTACCGATGTCGAAACCCGGTACCGGCAACGCTATGTCGATCTGATCGTCAACCCCGAGGTGCGGGACACCTTTAGAAAACGAGTGGAGATCATCCGACTGCTCCGTGATTTTCTGGTCAACCGCGGTTTCCTGGAAGTGGAAACACCGATGATGCACGCCATTGCCGGCGGGGCCACGGCCCGGCCTTTCAAGACCCATCACAACGCCCTCGACATGGATCTCTATCTGCGGATCGCCCCGGAACTCTATCTGAAACGGTTGCTGGTCGGCGGCTTTGAGAAAGTCTTTGAGATCAACCGCAACTTCCGGAACGAAGGCCTTTCGACCCGCCACAACCCTGAATTCACCATGGTTGAATTCTACCAGGCCTATGCTACTTATAACGACCTTATGGACCTCACCGAAGAGATGATTTCCTGGATCGCAGCCGAGGTGACCGGTTCGACAATCATCACCTTCCAAGGGAAAAACGTCGACCTGACCCCACCCTGGAAACGTTATACCCTTGATGAGGCCCTGATGACGGTGGCCGGTATTCCGGCTGATATTGTCACTGATCCGGCCCGGATCCGCCAAATGGCTATTGATAAAGGCATCAAGCTTGATGCCAAGGCCGGTCCAGGCAAGGCCAAGGCAGAACTCTTTGAGCTGCTGGTTGAGGAGCAACTCGTTGACCCGACCTTTGTTACTGCCTATCCTACCGAAATTTCTCCGCTGGCCCGGCGCAATGAGCAGAACCCCGAGGTAACGGACCGTTTCGAACTGTTTATCACCGGCCGGGAGATCGCTAACTCATTCAGCGAACTGAACGACCCGCTTGATCAGCGGCAGCGCCTGGAAAAACAGATCGCCGAACGGGGTGACGATGACGAGATCTTCCCGGAACTGGATGAAGACTTCCTGCGGGCCCTGGAGTACGGCATGCCGCCGGCGGCGGGTGAAGGTATAGGCATTGATCGGCTGACCATGCTCCTGACCGACTCGCCGTCGATCCGGGACGTTATCCTCTTTCCCCATCTGCGGCCCGAACGGTAGGGGTGTATTACATGTTGGGGCGTATTGCAATATGCCCCTGCAACCAACCCATATAAGGGCGTATTGCAATACGCCCCAACAAAAACGAGAACAACATTGCGCTTTGAGTGGTTCATCAGCCTTCGCTATCTGAAGGCCAAAAGAAAACACGGGTTCATATCCCTGATCACGTTTATCTCCGTGGCCGGGGTCATGGTAGGCGTAATGGCCCTGATCATGGTCCTCGGGGTCATGACCGGGTTTACCGAAGGGTTCCGCGCCAAGATCCTGGGCATGAACTCCCACATTTTGGTCCAGAAGATCGGCGACACCATCCGTACGCCTGCCGATCTGCAGAACCGCCTCAAGACCATACCAGGCGTGAAAGGCGTAACTCCTTTTCTCTATTCACAAACCATGATCACCAGCGGCCAGAGCGGTACCGGCGCTGTACTGCGCGGCATCGACCCGGTTTCCGCCAAAACCGTGATCAATCTGGAGGAGTACATCAAGGAAGGCAGCATGGCGGCGCTTACCCCTCTTGCTGCGGCTCAACCAGGCACCCCGCCCGGCATCCTGTTGGGCAGTGAACTCGCCCGGCAGTTACGCGTGATGGTTGGCGACCGGGTCCGCCTGCTTTCAGCCTCTGGACCTTTGACGCCCATGGGCATTATCCCGAAGATGAAGGCCTGTCAAGTTGTGGGCATTTTTGAAACCGGCATGATCGAATACGACTCGGCCCTCGCCTATGTCTCAATTACCACGGCCCAGGATTTTTTTGAAATCGGCGAAAGCGTCCACGGCCTGGAAATCACGGTCGACGACATCTTTAAAGCCGACTCGATCGCCAGAACCATCGAACAGGAGCTGGGCATGAGCTATATGGCCAGGGACTGGATGCGGATCAATAAAAATATCTTCTCGGCCCTGCAACTTGAAAAAACCGCCCTGTTCATCATCGTCGCCCTAATCGTGCTGGTCGCCGCCTTTAATATTGTCAGCACCCTCACCATGGTAGTCATGGAAAAAAGCAAGGACATTGCTATTCTTAAATCCATGGGAGCCACTTCCAGTCATATAATGCGGATCTTCATTCTGGAAGGTATCATCATCGGCCTGAGCGGTACCGTACTCGGCATTCTGGCCGGCATCACCGGCTGCAAACTGCTCGGCTATTACAAATTCATCAAACTGCCCGATGTCTATCCGCTCTCCTATCTGCCTGTTAAAGTCCTGCCCGAGGATGTCTTGCTGATCGCATTTTCGGCAGTTCTTATCACCTTTGCCGCAACCCTGTATCCATCCTGGCAAGCCTCCAGGATCGATCCGGTCGTGACCTTGCGCTACGAATGATGACCGAGAACAGGAGTCTTTTTATGCCACAGGCCAAAACAGCAGAATCAGAGAGGTTGGAATTCCATGCCAAAGGCCTTGAGAAATATTACAATGGCCTCCATCGCCTGGAGGTCCTGAAAGGTATAGATCTCGAACTTAAACGCGGCGAGATGGTGGCAATTGTCGGTGCTTCCGGCACCGGCAAGACTACCCTTCTCCATATCCTGGGCACTCTGGACCGGCCAAGTTCAGGGCTCCTCCTGCATCGCGGCCAGGATCTGTTTGCCAAAAGCGATATCGAACTCTCCCATTTCCGTAACCGGACAATCGGCTTTGTCTTTCAATTTCACCACCTGCTGCCGGAGTTCTCAGCGATTGAAAACGTCATGATGCCCGGGCTGATCGCCGGGATTGACCGCGACCGGATCCGCGAGGAAGCCTCCGACCTCCTGGGCCGGGTAGGCTTAAGCGACCGCCTGCACCATAAAGTCGGCGAACTCTCCGGCGGTGAACAGCAGCGGGTTGCCCTGGCCCGGGCCATTGTCATGAAACCGGCGCTGCTGCTTGCCGACGAACCGACCGGCAACCTCGACCCCAAAACCGGACTGCAGGTTTTTGAGCTGATCCAGGAGATGAATACTCTCTACTCCTTGGCTACAATCATGGTCACTCACAACCTCGAACTGGCTGGCCGCATGCACCGCTGCCTGACCCTCAAAGAAGGCAGACTGAGTGAATACACCTTTAACAGTTCCAATGCTTAAATCCGCCAGCAATTCCGAAAAACCCTCTTATATTAAGCTGCTAAAATGAGACTGCACCGCATACTAAATTTTTCAGTAGCCGCAAAAAAAATCCTGATTCACGGCAAAACTGTTTTTTGGTCAATTTCTAGAGCCACCCTGGTCTTGACTCTTTGCCTGCTTTTGTACTACACCGTCTGCTCTGCCGCGACTCCGGACAAGCCGGTGCAAAACAGTTCGACAATAGTTTTTCTGCCCTTTAAAATCATTGCCGGCAACCAAAGCGACCTGTTGGAACTAGCCGATAAGGCCCTTAACGATGGGCTGCTCAGCAAAGGTATCCCCCCGATATCGCGAACCGCAGCCCAGGATCTCTTCAAACCTGAGGCGCCCTGGCCGCCGACCACTGCGGCGATCCGGCAGCTCAATTCAACTGTCCGCTATCTGGCGGCAGGCACGCTTACCGCAATCGGCGGCCCGCTCAGCCTTGACATCACACTTTACGACCTTGACGGCAACGATGAACCGGTTCGCCTTTACAAAACCGCGACCGGCCAAGCTGATCTTGCCAAAGTTACCAGCCAGATTATTGATGAAGTGCTGCTCTCCACCAATCGTCATCAACGCATCGCTACGCTTGTCATCAAGGGCAACCGACGGATTGAGAACGGCGCCATCCTCCGCCAGATAAAAAGTCAGGCAAGCGCCGATTACGACGCCATCAAACTCCGCGAGGACATTAAATCAATCTATCAGCTTGGCTTTTTCGAGGATGTCATCCTGAATGTTGAAGAGACGACCAAGGGTAAGAGAGTTATCTTTGAAGTCAAGGAGAAGCCGGTAATCGGCACAATCAGCTACAGCGGCCAAGAGGAGCTCAAGGAAGACAAAATCAAGGAAGTGGTCACCATCAAACAAGGGGCCATCATCAACCCGGCCGAACTGAAACGTTCCGAGGAAAATATCCGGAACCTCTACCGGGAGAGCGGCTATCACCATGCCGAAATTACTACAATTCTCGACAGTGGCTCGGCAGATTTCGTTAATCTGACTTTTAACATAAAAGAGAACGAAAAAATCTATATTCGGGAGATCAAATTTATCGGCAATCAGGCCTTCTCGAACAGCGAACTTTCCGATGTCATGAAGACCTCGGAAAAGGGATGGTTTTCCTGGTTCACTGAATCAGGTCAACTCAAGAAAGAGTTACTTAGCCAGGATGTCGCTAAACTTAACGCCTTCTATCAGAACAACGGGTTTATTGAAGCTCGGGCCGGCGAGCCGGAAATTGCCGAGAAACCCGACGGCCTTTTTATTACGATCAACGTCTCCGAAGGCGACCGTTACAAAGTAGCCTCTATCGACATCACCGGCGACCTGATAGAAGATAAAGCAAAACTTCTTGAAAAGGTTAAGATCGGCAAGGAAGAGTTCTTCAGCCAGAAAATACTGCGCGAAGACATCCTGACACTCACAGACACCTATTCGGAAAAAGGTTATGCCTTTGCCGAGATCAAACCGCTTCTTGATAAAAAACCCGGCACCAAACAGGTGGCCATCGCCATCGACATCCGCCAGGGCCCTTTGGTCTATATCAACCGTATTATCATCAGGGGCAATACCCAGACCCGTGATAAGGTGATCAGACGGGAACTGGAGGTGGAAGAGGGGGGCATATTCAACTCCAAGGCCCTGCGTACCAGCAATCAAAAACTGCAACGCCTTGATTTTTTTGAAGATATCACCCTATCACCCGAACCGACTATCGAAGACAACCTGATGGATATCCTCCTTGAGGTCAAAGAGAAGCCTACCGGCAAATTCAGTGTCGGCGTCGGCTACAGCTCTGTCGACCACATGATGCTAACGGGCGAGGTAACCAAAGACAACTTCCTGGGCCGCGGTCAGAAGATCGGCCTGCAGGGCAACTTCAGCAGCAACAGTTCCCGCTACAATCTGAGTTTCACCGATCCATACTTGAACGATTCCAAACTCCTGGCCGGCATTGATCTTTACAACTGGAACCGCGACTATACTGAGTATTCAAAATCCTCAAACGGGGTGACGCTGCGATTCGGCTATCCTCTCTGGGAGCTGGTACGTCTGTTCTGGAGTTACAATTACGACGACACGGTATTAAGCAATATTGCCGACACCGCCTCGATTGAAATCAAGAACTCCGTAGACATCAACATCACCAGCGCCGTCACTTTAGGTCTGAAACGAGATTCACGCGACCGCCCTTTTGTAACCCATGAAGGCTCGCTTAACAGCATCAACGTAAAGTATGCCGGCGGCCTCCTGCGCGGTGACAGCGCTTTTACCAAGACAGAACTGATGAGCAGCTGGTATTTTCCGGCATGGTGGGACACGACCTTTAATACCCGATTTTCGATCGGCTTGGTTCGCGAGAACTCTTCGGGAAAACTACCGGTTTATGAAAAATTCTATCTGGGCGGCATGGGATCAATCCGCGGCTTTGACTCAGGAGATATCAGCCCCAGAGACCCGGCTCCTCCCAATGACCGGATCGGCGGCACCAAGATGTGGTTCACCAACCTGGAATATATCTTTCCTTTGGCCAAAGAAGCCGGTCTGCTCGGGGTTATCTTCTTTGATGCAGGTAAGGTTTATGCCACAGGTGAAAGCTGGAATCTCTCTGAGATTAAACGGAGCGTCGGCGGCGGATTCCGCTGGATGTCGCCGATCGGACCGCTCCGCCTGGAATGGGGCTATAATCTAAAGCCGGTTAACGATGAAGACCAGAGCAAATGGGATTTCAGTCTGGGCGGGGGGTTTTAGCCGAACGTGGCAACATCTCTGTTTGACGGTCTGAAACACCTGCTCCCCTCGTTACGCGAGGAGAGCAAAAGCAGGACCTCGATCAGCGGTCTCCGAAGCGGCGCGGCGGCGCTACTTACCGCCCAACTCGTAAACGAGAGCGGTCGGCCGGCCCTCTGCCTGGTTGCCTCAGAAAAAGAAGCAACTCTGCTTGAGCAGAATCTCGGGGCCTTTACCAACCATCCGATCATGCTCTACCCGGCCTACGACATCCCGCCCTACACGCCGCTCTCTCCAGACCCGGGCACGATTGCCACCCGGCTTGCCACCCTCTACCGGGTAAT
>MGTA01000020.1:14690-16127 GCA_001799225.1 Deltaproteobacteria bacterium RIFOXYD12_FULL_50_9 | reverse complement strand
CTGGATGCAACCCGCACACCGATGGGCGCCCGGCTGCTCAAAAAAAACCTGCTCTTCCCCCTGCAGGATGTCAACCGAATCAAGGCCCGCCTGGCGACGGTTGATCTACTATTCCATGATGCGCCGCTCAGGGAGGCCATCCGCGACATCCTCTCGCAGGTCTATGACCTCGAACGTTTGAACAGCCGGGTCGTCCTCGGCAGTGCCAATGCCCGCGACCTTACAGCGCTCAAGGTCTCCCTGGGCCGCCTGCCGGAGCTGAAAGCCATCCTGAGCAACCGGAACGCGCTGCTCGCCATCCTGCATGACGAGCTTGACACCCTTGCCGATATCCACAGCCTGCTGACCACCGCTATCAGAGAAGACGCGCCGGTGACCCTGCGTGACGGCGGTCTGATCAGAGACGGCTTTCATGCCGAACTTGATGAACTGCTTCTCCTGCTCAAAGACGGCAAATCCCTTATCCTGGCGCTCGAGATCAAAGAGCGGGAAAAAAGCGGCATCAATAATCTGAAGGTAGGCTACAACAAAATCTTCGGCTACTATTTCGAGATAAGCCGAGGCCAGCTCGGCAACGTCCCTGAGCACTTTATCCGCAAACAAACCCTGGTCAATGCCGAACGCTTCATCACCGAAGAGTTGAAGGAGTTCGAAACCAAGGTGACCGGCGCTGAAGAGAGACGCCTTGAGCTTGAATACCAGCTGTTCTGCGAGATCCGCAGCCAAGTCGCAGGGATGAGCACCCGGATTCTCGAAACCGCTTCAGCCATTGCCAGGCTCGATTTTTTTGCCTCACTCGCCGAGACGGCCCGCCGCAATCGCTATATCAGGCCCCAGGTTGACAACGGCGAGGAGATCAAAATCAGCGAAGGCCGTCACCCGGTCATTGAACTGAGCCTGCCGCCCGGCCGCTTTGTGCCGAATGACATCACCCTCAATCAGACCAGCGACGAGGTGCTGATCGTTACCGGACCCAACATGGCCGGTAAATCGACGGTACTCCGGCAGACCGCCCTAATCGTACTCATGGCCCAGATGGGCAGCTTTGTGCCGGCGGCCGAGGCGAAAATCGGGGTGGTCGACCGGATCTTTACCCGGGTGGGCGCCATGGATGATCTGCGCCGCGGCCAGTCGACCTTCATGGTCGAGATGAACGAGACCGCCAACATCCTCAACAACGCCACTGAAAAAAGCCTGGTCATCCTCGATGAGATCGGCCGGGGCACCAGCACTTTCGACGGTCTGGCCATTGCCTGGGCCGTGGCCGAGGAGCTGGTCAACCGCAATGGCCGGGGGGTAAAAACGATCTTTGCCACCCACTACCACGAGCTTACCGAGCTTGCCTCCACCTCGGAACGGATCAAAAACTTCAATATCGCGGTCCGCGAGTGGAACGATTCGATCATCTTCCTCCACAAACTCATACCGGGCGGCGCC
>MGTA01000020.1:14124-14675 GCA_001799225.1 Deltaproteobacteria bacterium RIFOXYD12_FULL_50_9 | reverse complement strand
ATCCAGGTGGCTGCCCTGGCCGGCGTGCCTGGCCGGGTAGTGAGCCGAGCCAAGGAGATCCTCGCCAACATTGAAAAAGGGGAGTTCAACCACACCGGCGAGCCGCGCATCGCGCCGACCAAAAAAAGCAAGAGCAAGGCCCACCCGAACCAACTCAGCATTTTTTCCTTGCAAAATGATCCGATTCGGAAAAAAGTGGCTGAGCTGCAACTGGACAGGTTGACCCCTCTTGAAGCCCTGACAATATTATATGAATTAAAAGAATTGGACAGGCAAGAGTCTAAATGATGATAAGGTGTCTTGATAAACATAGCCCGGCCCGACATCTTCTGTCGATCCTGGTTTTCTTCCTCCTGCTGACGGCAATCCTCTTCCCGGCTCCCGGCCAGGCCGTTGCCAAGGCCGCGCCGTCAATCGAACAACAATACCAGCAGACCAAAGAGTACTGCAACGCCCTCCGCAAGGATGCCAAAAAAGCCAAATCCCGCGGCAACTGGCTGAAGGCTGTTGACTCTTTTAAAAAAATTTACGACAAGAACCCCGATGGCCAT
>MGTA01000020.1:5350-14066 GCA_001799225.1 Deltaproteobacteria bacterium RIFOXYD12_FULL_50_9 | reverse complement strand
CAGCCAAGCCGCAGGACCTGGATGAGGCTTTTGCCGGTTACGAAGGGGTGGTCACTCTCCATCCCAAGAGCAAACTGGCGGACGACGCGCTCCTGGCCATGGCAAAACTGGCTCTACCCGACCGACGCGATCCTGAATACGCTGTCCGGCTGCTGACCCGGCTGCTTGCCGACTACCCGCAAGGCGACATGGCGCCGGACGCTGCCAGGGAAATGCAAGGACTCAAACAGACCGGGGCGGTTGCAGCTGTTGCTGATCCTCTTCCGTCCACGCCGGCTCATGAACCTCTGCCAAAGCCAACAAAAAAACACCGGAGCAAACTTCTCTCTCTCCGCTCCTGGTCATCTGTGGACTACACCCGGGTAGTGATTGAAACATCCGAGCCGGTTGACTTTAAACACTTCCTGCTGGACGGCACCGGTGATACCGTAAAACGCCTGGTTATTGATCTCGACAACTGCCGCATCCCCCCTCATCACCAATCGACAATCCCGGTTCAGGACGGTCTGCTCAAACAGGTGCGCTCTGCCCAGTTTTCCGAAACCAGCGTCCGGGTAGTCCTTGATACCCAATCGCTCACCGACTACAAAATCTTTAATCTCACCGAGCCGTTCAGGGTAGTAGTTGACGTCCTGGGCACTAAACGCCGGAAAAAGATGAGCGAAAATGGTAGCATAGCCAAAACAGCTAATCCGGCTGAACCGGCAATCATCAAACAGCTCGACCTCGGGATCAAAACAATCATCCTCGATCCCGGCCATGGCGGCAAAGATTGCGGGGCAATCAGCCCCAATGGTCTCAAAGAAAAGGATATTGCCTTAACCGTAGCCCTGAAGGTTGCCCAGATCCTCAAAAAGGATCATCAATATAGAGTGATCCTGACCCGCAGCCAGGATCTGTTTGTTCCTCTGGAGGAGCGAACCGCCATTGCCAACAGCAAGCTCGGCGACCTGTTTATCTCTATCCATGTCAACTCCGCCCCTACTGCCGAGGCCCAAGGAGTTGAGACCTATTTCCTGAACCTGACCAACAGCAAGGAGGCCATGCAGGTAGCGGCCCGGGAAAACGCCACCTCGGCCGACCAGCTCAGCGACCTGCAGGCCATTCTCAGGGATCTCCTGCAGAACTCAAAGATCCATGAATCAGCCAGCCTTGCCGAGCTTGTCCAGGACACCATGGTAGCGGGCCTAAGTAAGAAGTATGAGAATGTTATGAATCTCGGAGTTAAAAGAGCGCCGTTCGTCGTGCTGATCGGTGCTCAGATGCCGGCGGTTCTGGCTGAGATAGCCTTCCTCAGTAACCCGGGAGAGGAAAAACGGCTGATGGAAGAACCCTATCTCGTAACCATAGCTGAACAGCTAGCCTCCGGGGTCAGCCAGTATGCCACGCGCCTCGAAATGGCGGCCAGTTTAACCATGCAGTAACTAAAGAGAAGGTAACGACCACGGAGCGGTAGGCAGGAAATAGGAGATCGGATCAATTACCTGAATCCGCCCCTGGTCATATGATCGCTTAAGGCCGGCGACGATCTGCACAGCGCGTTTCGGTTTGAGACGCTCGGCATAGTAGAGAAGAGATTTTGAAATAGTTTCGTCGCCGAATTTAACTTCGATCAACTCTTCAAGCAAACCGTCCTTGAGAATCGCAAAATCGACCTCCCGACCTTCTTTGTCGCGTATATAGCGCAACTCATAACGATAGCCATCCCGATCTTCCAAAAAATGCAGGCGCTTCATCAGAGTCGCAGCCACCAGATTTTCAAACCTGGCACCCTCGTCCCCCAACACGTCCCCGTTATCGAAAAAATAAGCCTTCGGCGGTTTTTGGATCGCCCGGGGCACTGAACCGGTAAGAGGCCGTACGCAAAAAATCAGGTACATCCGCTCCAGGACCTCCAGCCAGGTCTTGGCTGTTTTAGGCGATATCGCCAGATCCTTCGCCAGGTTCGATACCGCGATCAGACCGCCAACCCGGCTGCGCAGAAGATCCAGAAACAGGCCAAGCAGTTGGACATTGCGAATGGATTCGAGGTCGCGCACGTCTTCCCGCAGCACCCGATCAAAACGTTCCCGCCGCCAGCGCCTGGCCTCCCGTTCGTTGTTGTCCAAAAAAGGTTCAGGGAATCCGCCAACCGTCATCAGCCGGCGAAAGGCATCCTCGGGGGCGATTTTTGCCGGGATTTCATCCAGGGTAAAAGGATGGAGGCGCCAGTAATGATAACGACCCATGAGTGAATCTCCACCGCGCCGATAGACATCGAGACGGGCAGAGCCGGTGACCAGAAAGGAGTGCAGTTCTTTTTCAACATCATAAACTCCCTTGATCCACGATTTCCAGCGGGCAAATTTATGCAGCTCATCGAAAACAAGCAGGCTGCTGTCCCGGTACCATCTCTTCCGCAAAATATCCTGGCGGTCTTCGTCGTAGTCCCAGTTAAGGTAACGGCCGCTTGGATAGCTGCCTTGCAGGACAACCTTGGCCAGCGTGGTTTTCCCAACCTGCCGGGGCCCTCCCAGGAAAACCATTTTTCTGGCCAGATCCTGCAAGATAAAAGAGGTAATGTATCTCATACGGCCATTTTATCCCTTACTCCAAAACAGTCAAGGCTATTTTGGAGTAGATAAACAAATAGCCATAGTTATGAAGCCGATTATTTCACGTCCTTTGGTTGTTAATTGATATGCTTTTATTGCGGCAGAGAGCCTCGCCAGGTAATGGCTCATATCCCGCTTCCTGTAAATTTCTTGACCCAAATGTTTTTTCGCTGTAAACAAAAACATTCCTTTTGCATAACACCTGACACATCATCCTTATTAGCCGGTGTTTTCCGTATTTCATTCTATCCCTTGGGAAGCTCTGGGTTAAGGGCTTAATTTATCAGGGAGAGAACTTATCAGACAAGTATCTCACCTCTTCGAACCAGGAGTTGCTTTAATTGACGCACAGAAGTGACGACGCCAGGAAACGTCGAAAAATGATGGCGCCGGCAACATTAAACACTCCGGCCAGCCAAAGGTTGGCGAAGCGAAGCCTGCGACCCGAAGTCAGGGGATAACAGGACAGTAATGGCAGAAATATCATGGGGGAGGCTCATGCCAGATAAGCTGAATTTCAAACACGACAGGTATTGCCAAGAGGATCGGCTCGGTTTTGATCAATACATCGATGTTCTGGCCGACATGATCCGGGCCGAGAATTTTCAGACCCCTTTCTGTTTCGGGCTCTATGGAAAATGGGGCAGCGGCAAGACCAGTTTCATGCACCTGCTGGAAAAGAAACTCCAACAGAACGGTGGAAAACCGCCCTACCCGATCACGGTCTGGTTCAACCCCTGGCGATATGAAAAGGAAGAACATCTTATCATTCCTTTTCTCAAGACCATTGAGCAAGCCTTGAAAAACCAAGAGAAATCTACTCTCCCGGCGAAAATCCTCGGCGGAATCAAGAAAGCTGGCCAAGCAATACATGATGCTGCGGCAGCCATTGCCTAGGGGCAGAAATAAAATTATTCGGCCTGGCAACGTTCAAGGGCAAGGATTCAATTGATCAGTATGACAAAAAACAAAATAACCGACTGGCAGACCCACAAGAAGACCTCTCCTCCATCTACTACGACATCGTCACTCACCTGGAAAAAGCCATAAATCCAAAAGAGTTCCGCATCGTGGTCTTTATTGACGACCTGGACCGCTGCCTACCGGAAAAAGCCCTGGAACTTCTTGAGTCGATCAAGCTGTTCCTTGACCTGGAGGGCTATCTTTTTCTCTTGGGCGTGGACCGGGAGGTTGTGGAGCAGGGCATCAACTACCACTACCGTTTCTATGAAAAGGGCTCAGGCAAGGAAGAATACAAGCAGGAAGCACGCACCCCAAAAATCCGGATAATCTCGCCAACTGACTACCTGGACAAGATGATCCAGATGCCGTTTGAACTGCCGCCCATGGAACCGATCCTAAAGAGGCAGTTCATCGAAACGCTGCTGGGGGAATCCGCCTACCAGAACGAGGCCGCCTTAATTGAGGCCGGGATCGGCGAGAATCCCCGGAGCCTTACCCGGTTCGTCAACTTCCTCGCCTTCATGGGCCGCCTGGCAGAAAAGCTGAAAGGTAAAATCCCCGCAGAGGCAGAAGATCCAGGCCGACCTAAAAACTTCCAAGAACTCCTCGACCAATATTTCACCCCGCACTTTTATGTGAAGTGGGCAATCATTGTTTTCAGATTCCGGCCTGAACACGACAAGATCAAAAACACATGGAAACACCTGATCGATCTTCAAAGCTCGGCTGGCCTGCGGCTGGATGAAATCATGTCCGAAGACGAACAGACAAAGGCCAAAGAAAAGGGAGTACTGTTACCCGAGCCATTGCGAAACGTTCTGGCCATGGGAAACCCATTTCCCGAAGAGCCCTGGCTGATTCGTAAATTCATCCACTTGGCTGCGGCCGTGAAAGTGGCCGCAGCCGCAAACACTGATCAGGCAGAGGAAAAAAGAGCAGCCAGGCCTGGGCAAAGGACGCCGCCCGCCATCGGCGATATGGTTAAAATTCCACGCGGCCCGTTTTTGTATGGCGATTACAAAAAACAAGCTAATATCGACCAAGACTTTGAAATCGACGTCTATCCGGTGACCGATGGCCAGTACAGGGAATTCATTAAAGCCGGCGGCTATCGGGAAGATCAGTTGTGGAGCAAGGAAGGGATCGCCTGGCGCAATGCTAACGCAACAGAACCGGAATACTGGTGGCACGAGAAAAGGAACAATGACGATTATCCGGTGGTCGATGTTAGTTATTACGAGGCCGAGGCCTATGCCGCCTGGGTTGGAAAACGGCTACCCTCTGAAGAAGAGTGGGAGAAGGCGGCCCGAGGCGACAACGGCCTCATCTACCCTTGGGGCGACGAATTTGATCCGAAGAAATGCAACACAACAGAATCCGGAGGAAAGGGCCCCACCCCGGTTACCGAGTATCCAGATGGAGCCAGCACCTATGGCTGCTACGATATGGCTGGTAATGTCTGGGAATGGACAAAATCTAACCATCCCGCAACGATCAAAGCAAAGGTACTGCGGAGCGGTGCTTGGCACGACAGCCGTGGTTTCGCCCGTTGTGCGTACCGCAACGGGAAAAATCCGAACTACCGGACCAACGATGTCGGATTTCGTTGCGCCAGGACTGTGAAGTAGCTCTTTGCCCTTTATCCTTTTACCTTTTTTCCCCTTGCTGCCATAGGTGACCTGATTTTTTTATTATGACCGGACCACGATCTTCACAACGATCCGGCCCCCATGACCAGGGCCAAAAACGTTGTTGATTTATTGACTTAAGGAAACATGCCGCTTGTATATATGAGTTTCAGGCCACTTCACATACAGGTAAAAAACATAGATGCTCCGTTACAATCAATAGTTTTCATTTACAATGAAAACTATTGATTGTAACATTTCAATGTGAACGATAACATCTGGCAATCTAAATGGTCCAAGGAGCAGGTTAAGGCAATGCTTCTGGAGCAGTACAACGTTTTCCTGGCACGCGACACTGGCATTGAACGGGAACGCCTGCGGGAGGTTGAGCAGGCGGCCGAGGCGCCGCATGCCGTGATCATCTCCGGACTGCGCCGGGCCGGCAAATCCACTCTGCTGGCCCAGATGGCGCGCAAACTGGGCAGCGCGCGCTATTACTACATCAATTTCGAGGATGACCGGTTCTTAGGCTTTCAAGCTGATAATACCACCTATCTATACCAGCTCCTGGTGGAGTTATTCGGGGAGCGGAAAATCTTTGTGGTCGACGAGATCCAGAACATCGCGGAATGGGAGCGTTTTGTCCGCAGATTCATGGACATGGGCTTTAAATTTTACATAACCGGTTCAAACGCTTCCCTGCTCAGCAAGGAATTAGGTTCCAGGTTGACCGGCCGCTATGTGGCAATCGATCTTTTCCCCTTTTCCTTCAAGGAATTCCTGAATTTTCAGAACGAGCCCTCTTTTGATCTCAACCGGATGACGACGGCTGAGACAGGCCGCCTGGAGAAAAATTTGCTTGCCTACCTGCATGACGGCGGAGTGCCGGATGCGCTTAAATATCCGAAACTGCCACTTCTTCGCACCCTGTACGATGATATTCTGCATCGTGATATTGTCACCCGCTATCATATTGATACGGTTTCGGTCATCAAGGAGCTGGCCTTTTTCCTGATGAGCAATCCGGCCGGCCTTATCTCCTTCAACAAAATTAAAGAGCAGCTCAAGGTCGGCAGTGTCAACACCATCAAGAATTACATCGGCTACATGGAGAGCAGTTGGCTCCTCTTCACCCTCAACGTCTATGATTACTCGGTAAAACGGCAGCAGATTGCGCCCAAGAAGGTGTATGGCATTGATCCGGGCATGAATAATACAATCGGCTTAGCTTTTTCTCCCAACACCGGCAGACTGCTTGAAAACGCCGTGTTTCTCGCCCTCAGACGGCAAACCAGGGATATCTACTATTACACCACGCCAAACGGCTATGAGGTCGATTTTTATCTGCCGGCACAACGCCGACTTATTCAGGTCACCCAGGATTTTCGCAATCCCGCGACCAGAAAGAGGGAAATTCGCACTCTTCTTGATGCCCTGCAAGGGTTACATGCCACAAGCGCCCTGGTCTTATCCGACGCCAATGAACAGCCGCTCGAGGTGAACGGCGTGTCGATCGAGGTGCGATCCACGGCGGAATGGCTATTGCGGCAATAGCCGTTTACCTTAATATTGCCGCCGATGATTTTCTGCACAACTCTGTAAAAGAATAAGTGGACTTTCAAAAAAACTCTGTAAGATTCTAAATACAACTGCTATTCAACGGACAATCCTGAACGATATTCGGAAAAAGATCCGCTTTTTTTCCCTTGACGCCTGATCTCCTGCCTTGCTATATTCCCAGCCTGTCGCCAATCAATATATAATCACCTTTTATCTCACCTGGATAGTAAAATGACCAAGGCCACTGACAGCAACGACAATCTTGCGGATATTCTCGCTCAATATACCTGCGAAAATGACAGCCTGATCCCGATTTTGCAGGCCGTACAGCAGAAAATCGGCTACCTGCCGGAGGAGTCAATCGGCGAGATCTCCAGTTACCTGGGAATCTCCCAGAGCGAGATCTTCGGCGTGGCTACCTTTTATACGAAATTCAAGTTTGCCCGGTCGGGCGACCACCAAATGAGGGTATGTCTGGGAACCGCATGCCATGTAAGGGGTGGTGGCCAGATAATGGACGAGGCCGCGCGCGCACTGGGGATCGAGGCGGGCGGCACGACACCTGATTATAAATTCAGCCTTGAACGCGTGGCTTGCTTTGGTTCATGCGCCCTGGCTCCGGTGATTGTTGTGGACGACAAGGTCTATGGCAGGATGACCCCGAAAAAAGTCAAAACGATTTTAAAGGAATTTGAATGAACTTCGAGGAGATAAAGCGAAACGCCATTGAGGAGTGGGAAGCATTCAACCGGCTTGCAAAGCCACGGATCCTCATTGGTGCGGCTACTTGCGGCCGTGCCGCCGGTGCGCTCGCCGTGCGCGATAAGTTCAAGGCTGAACTCGCTGCCCGCCAGATCGAGGCAGACATCTATGAAGTCGGCGACCTCGGCATGTGCTATGCCGAGCCGATGCTTGAGATCGGAGTCCCGGACGGCCGGCGCGTACTCTATCACAGCGTCACCGAAGAGATGGTATCGGAGTTGGTCGACAGCTTCATCCTCAAGGGCGACCCCAGGAAGGATCTGGCGCTCTGCTCATTCGGCGATATCCGGATAGACGGCATTCCAGCCTTTACGGAACTGCCGATGATTCGCAAGCAGGTCCGCATCGTCATGCGCAACAGCGGCATCATCGATCCGACCAACATCAACCATTATATCGCCAGGGGCGGCTACTCCGGTCTGGCGCATGCCCTTGCCATGCCTCCGGAGGAGGTTATCCAGGAGATGAAAACCTCGGGCCTGCGGGGCCGCGGCGGCGCCGGGTTCCCGACCGGGGTGAAATGGGGCTTCACCCGAGCGGCGCAGAGCGACGTCAAATACATGATATGCAATGCCGATGAAGGCGATCCGGGGGCATTTATGGATCGGGCCGTACTGGAGAGCGATCCGCACGCCGTGCTCGAAGGCCTGGCCATCGGCGCCTACGCTATCGGCGCCAACTATGCCTATGTTTATGTCCGCGCCGAATACCCGCTGGCCATCGAGCGCCTGGTCCTGGCGATCGACCAGATGCGCCAGTTCGATTTTCTGGGCAAGAACGTCATGGGCTCGAGTTTTTCCATCGAGATCAAGATTAAAGAGGGCGCCGGAGCCTTTGTCTGCGGCGAAGAGACCGCCCTGATAGCCTCCATTGAGGGCAAACGCGGCATGCCGCGACCGCGGCCGCCTTTCCCTGCCCACTCAGGTCTGCACGCTAAACCGACCAATATCAATAACGTCGAGACCCTTGCCAACGTATCTGAGATCCTCAATCGCAATGGGGCATGGTACGCTGCTTACGGCACCGAAAAAAGCAAAGGGACTAAGACCTTTGCCCTGGCCGGGAAAATTAACCGCACCGGCCTTATCGAGGTACCGATGGGCATCTCCCTGCGCGACATCATCTATGACGTCGGCGGCGGTGTCCTGAACGACAAGGGCTTTAAGGCTGTGCAGACGGGCGGTCCGTCCGGCGGCTGTATCCCCGCCC
>MGTA01000020.1:0-5333 GCA_001799225.1 Deltaproteobacteria bacterium RIFOXYD12_FULL_50_9 | reverse complement strand
TGTCCCCTGCCGCATGGGCACCCAGCATCTTCTCGGACTGCTCACCGAGATCACAGCAGGCCGTGGAAAACCGGAATTCATCGGCTTGTTGGAACGCCTTGGCAATACGATCAGGAGCACATCACTGTGCGGCCTCGGGCAAACCGTGCCGAACCCGGTGCTTACCACGTTAAAATACTTCCGCGATGAGTACGAAGCCCATATCGTCGAGGGCCGCTGCCCGGCGCTGGCCTGCCGCGCCATGATCTCCTACAGCATAAACCTGGACGCCTGCATCTCCTGCAGTCTGTGTAAAAAGGCCTGCCCGGTTAAAGCGATCACCGGCGCAAAAAAACCGGCCAAACCTTTTGTGATCGATAATGAGAAGTGTATCCGTTGTGGGATGTGTGCAAGCGTCTGCCCGGTCGGAGCGGTGGTAAAAAAATCGAAAGGAAGAGTGCCTGCTGCCGCATGACCTTTGACTGCTGCAGCGAACAGACAGCAGTGAGCAAACAATACATTGAAGATGGAGCGGAATGATTAATGAGTGAAATCACGTTTACGATAGATGGCGTGGAAGTCAGGACCGAAAAGGGTGATACGGTGCTTGAAGCCGCCCAGAAGGCTGGTATCCGCATCCCGACACTGTGCGCGCACCCGGCCCTTGAACCTTACGGCGCTTGCCGCCTTTGCATTGTCGAGATTGAAGGACTGCGCGGGTTCCCGCCATCCTGCACCACGCCGGCCGCAGCCGGCATGGTCGTCAAAACCAAAACCCCGCAGATCGTCGATCTCAGGCGCGAGGTTCTCAAGCTCCTGCTCAGTGGTCACACCAGCCCCTGCCTGGTCTGCCTCCACCGGGTGCAGTGTGAAAAGTACCGGCCGGTCTCTTCCAAAGCCGGCAAGACCACGCGCTGTTTCACCTGTTCCAACCGCGATCAATGCAGTTTACGCGAGCTTGCCGTTGAATATAATATTCAGGACCTCGACCTGCCGATTATTTATCGCAATCTCCCTCTGGAACGAACCGACCCATTCATGGACCGCGACTACAATGTCTGTGTACTCTGCGGTCGATGCGCGCGGATATGCAAAAAGATCCATGGCTCTGCGGTAATAAGCTTCATCAACCGGGGGAAAAATGCCCGGATCGGCACGGCCTTCGGACGTGACCATACAGAAGCAGACTGTAAATTCTGCGGGGCCTGCATCGACATCTGCCCGACCGGCTCGCTAACCGATCGCTTTGCCAAATGGTATGGCAAACCCGACGAGGCGCCTGAAACCAACTGCCTGATCTGTCCGATCGGCTGCCGGATGCGCGTCAAGCTTAAAGACGGCAACCACATCGCCTCTACCATGACCGATTTCACCAGGGAGGCGAGGCTCTGCGCCATTGGCCGTTTTGTTGTTCCGCAACTCCTCAACGGCCCACGCCGCCTGAAAACTCATAAGATCCGGATCGCTGACGGCCTCATCAATGCCAGCCGCCCGGATGCTGTGCGCGGTGCTGCCGAACGGCTTGCCAAAAAGGCCGGCGACTCTTTTGCCCTCGTTACCCACAGCCAGACAGTTGCCGAGGAAATTTATCTCCTTAAGAAGTTTACCAATGAGGTAATGAAGTCAAAAAACTTCTTTATTGCCGGCACAGACGGCGAGAAAGTTCACCTGCCGGCCGGGATTAAGACCCTGTATATGACCGGCGATCTGGTTGACGGACTTGCCGGCCTTGAGACGATTATCATCGCCGATATGTTGCCTTCGGCTGCCCAGCAATCGGCAGATGTGGTGCTGGCGGCTGCCGGCTTAACTGAAATCTCCGGCTCCTTTACCAACGCGGCCGGCAAGATTGAAGAGCTGGACGCAGTCGCTCGGCCCGCAGCGGATATTGTGCCGGACTGGCGGCTCGTTTGTGAGATCGCCGGGCAAATGGACGCGCCAGGCTTTACCTTTGCTACCACCCGGCAGATAAAAGCCGAGATGACCCAAAAAGGTGAGGCGTTTACACCGGGCGTCATGCCTGATCCATCTCCACTTAATGATACGCGCTTCCTGCCCCGCTGGTATCGTGGCCACTTGATGAGCGACATTGTGGTGTCCCTGCGGGCTCTCAACCCGCCAGAAGAGAGTGCTGTGCAGGAGACCACAGAGACGACTGCGCTTTCACCTTTCAAAGTCCTTGAGAAGATCGAAGTCGTAGCCAATACGCATGAGACGACGATATACGCGCCGGCAATTGCTGAGAAATGCCAGCCTGGGCAGTTTATTATTGCCATGGTTAACGAAAAGTCTGAACGTATCCCTTACACGATTGCCGATTTTGACCGGGCAAACGGGACGATAACCCTTGTGACCCTTGAAGCGGGCCGATCCAGTCGTGATCTGGCGCTCACTGCCAGGGGCGATTCTCTGGCGCACGTTGCCGGTCCGCTCGGCATGCCGGTTGAGGTTAAAAAATACGGTACGGTTGTCTGCGCGGGCGGCTGTTACGGCGTCGGAGCCATCCTGCCTATCGCCCGGGCGATGAAAGAGGCCGGTAATCGCGTAATCTGCATTGAAGAGGCCTCAAGTCACTATCTGCTTTACTGGCAAGACAAGTTATCCGCTGTCTGCGATGAGTTGCTCATCGTCACCAAGGACGGCTCAGCAGGCATGAAAGGCGGCATCCAGGAAGTCCTGGCGATGCTCGTTGCCCGGGGCGAGAAAATCGACCAGGCATATGTCATCGGCTGCACCTTTATGATGATGCTGGTCAGCAATCTGGCCAAGGAACTCTCGATACCGACCCAGGTGGCACTCAATCCGATCATGCTCGACGGTACCGGCATGTGTGGCGCCTGCCGGGTATCGCTTGAGGGCGAAACCAAATTTGCCTGCGTTGACGGTCCATTCTTTGACGGCCATAAGATCAATTGGGAAGAGCTTATGTCAAGAAACACCTCCTATCAAGGTGTGGAGATCGAAGCTTTGCCGCAGAAAGGCGTGAAATTAGCACACACCTGCAGATGCGAAAAGAACCGCCATTAGGACAGCGCAGGATGAGCAATCGTAACTAAACGTTATAACTAAAAAATTATGCGGAAAAGGTAAAAAAGTTGCAGCCTAAAGAGAGAATGAAAATCCCGAGACAACAGATGCCTGAGCAGGATCCTCAGAGGCGCAGGCATAACTTTGAAGAAGTGCCCTACGGCTATACAGAGGAGCTCGCTCTACTCGAAGCTCGGCGCTGCCTGAAATGCAAGAAACCGGGTTGCGTGCAGGGCTGCCCGGTTAATATCGATATCCCCGGCTTCATCAAGCTTATCGAAGAGGGCAAATTTATTGAGGCTGCCTGGAAACTCAAGGAGCAGAATACCCTGCCGGCTGTCACCGGCCGGGTCTGCCCGCAGGAGGTGCAATGCGAATCAAAGTGCATCCTCGGCAAAAAGGGGGAACCTTGCGCAATAGGACGCCTTGAACGCTTCGCAGCTGACTATGCCATTAAAAAGGGGGCGATCAATGTGCCTCGTCTGCCACCTGCCACCGGCAAAAAAATAGCCATAATCGGTTCCGGCCCATCCGGCCTGACCGTAGCCGGGGACTTGGCTAAACTTGGCCATTCGGTCACCATCTTCGAGGCCTTTCATGTCACTGGCGGCGTCCTCATGTACGGTATCCCCGAATTCAGACTGCCCAAGCACATCGTCCAGTTCGAAATCAACTATCTCAGGAAACTAGGAGTTGAGATACTTACAGACTATGTAGTTGGCAAAGCCAAAACAGTTGATGAACTTTTATGTGGAGGATATGACGCGGCTTTTGTCGGCACCGGCGCCGGCCTGCCTATCTTTTTAGGCATTCCAGGCGAAAACTTGATCGGCTGCTATTCAGCTAACGAATATCTGACCCGCAACAACCTGATGAAGGCGTATCTATTTCCTGAATTTGCCACTGCTCCGATCCGCAGCAAATGCGTGGTTACCGTAGGCGGCGGCAATGTGGCAATGGACTCCGCCCGTACTGCCCAGCGACTTGGCGCCCGATCTATCATTGTCTACAGACGAAGTCGAGATGAAATGCCGGCCCGCGCCGAAGAGATTCATCACGCCGAGCAAGAGGGCGTGGAGCTAATGTTGCTTACCAATCCACTGCGGGTTATCGGCGACAAGAACGGCCGCGTAGTCGGCCTTGAGTGTATCAAGATGAAACTAGGCGAGCCGGATGCCTCTGGTCGGCGTAAACCTGTACCGCTGCCGGGCAGCGAGTTCGTGGTCGAGTGCGACACAGTGGTGCCTTCGCTGGGCAACCGCTCCAACCCTCTGATTCCGATGACTACCCCCGATATTAAAACCTCGCGCTGGGGCACGCTCATCTGTGACCCTGACACCCTTGAAACTTCAAAAAAAGGCGTATTCGCCGGTGGCGATATTGTCACTGGTGCAGCGACTGTCATCTCGGCCATGGGACAGGGCAAAATTGCCGCCCGCAGCATTCATGAATATGTGACTACCGGCAAAGTCAGCAAACCTGTCGCCAAAACAGAAACAGCTGAAAACGACAAAAAATAACGATCAATTTAAAAAATCAGGCTTGTGGTCAAACCGTAACGAAGCAATTTGTTTCGGTTTGACTAAGCTTGCATCAGGCTCCTTGCTGCCAAGGTCAACGATAAGTTACCCATTCTCTACTATTCGACTTCAAATTTTCTATCAGTATATTTGACCATACCACTTGACAAATCAGTTGGGTTGTCGCACGATATTACAGTTTGATAATAACCAATCCAATTGGAGGATGAATGAAAGCAGAATTCATAAACCCCTTTTTGCAGGCTGCCAAGAACGTTATTGAAACAATGGCGCAAACTCCGGTTACCGCGCTTAAACCCAGACTTAAGGACAGCACAATTACCTACGGCGAAATCACCGGCATCATTGGAATGGTATCGGAACACATTGCCGGCTCCATGATTTTGAGCTTTACCGAGCACTGTATCCTCAAAATCGTCTCAAACATGCTCATGGAACCAATCAAACCTAAAATTGACGCCGAAGTTGTCGACGCAGTTGGTGAACTTACTAATATGATCTGCGGAGGCGCCAAAGCCCAACTGGCTAAACTAAATATAAAATTTGATCTGGCAACCCCGACCATGATTGTTGGCAGGGGGGTAGAAATATCTCACTATTCACAGGTACCGACACTTGTCATTCCCTTTAAGACCGAGGCCGGAGATTTCGTCATCGAAGCAAATCTTAGTGAAAGAAAACACTAAGACAATATGTAATTCCATTTCTTCCAAGTAACTTCACCGTAATTGGTTGAATTTACGCAGTTGCAGTTTTTAGCTGCGGGCTGGCAACTTCAACTAACGC
>MGTA01000019.1:15201-17402 GCA_001799225.1 Deltaproteobacteria bacterium RIFOXYD12_FULL_50_9 | reverse complement strand
AAAAGTGGCTTGCCGTCGCCATCAATGGCCTTACGTTTTTCGGTACGGATTACAAAAGGTGACACCCGGTCGCGCGTAACACTTTCCAAATCCGGAAAGGAATCGGCATCCAGCAGGTTTATCAAGCGGTGAAAGGCATCGGTCTTGCCTTGGTGCGGAGTTGCTGAAAGCGATAGCACATAGGGCGCGGCCTCTGCCAGACCCCGGCCAAGCTTATAACGGGCCACCTGATCTGTGCTGCCACCCAAGCGATGAGCCTCATCTACGACAACCAGATCCCAGCCTGCGGTGACCAGATCCTCAAACCGGCTGCGGTTGTATTCCGCCACCCGTTCTGCTGACCAGCCGCGTCGTTTGTCCATGGGTTTTACTGAATCGAGCGAGACGATAACTTGGTCGAACATCGACCAATGGTTCAAAGTTCCATGTTCAAAGTTAAAAGTTGAGCTTTCAAACCTTGAACTTTCAAACTTTGAACTTTGAACCGGCATCAGCCGTTTTAGTGTGCAGATGTCGTCGCCCAAAACAAGTTGAAACTGTTCATTGAAGTGGGTATGCATTTCCGCTACCCACTGGGTAGCCAATCCCTTGGGAGCCACCACTAATGTGCGTCGGACCAGACCACGCAGCTTGAGTTCCCGCATGATCAAACCGGCTTCGATAGTTTTTCCAAGGCCAACTTCATCGGCCAGCAGATAACGGATTCGATCACCGGAGATAGCGCGGGACAAGGCATTAATCTGATGCGGCAGCGGGATGACGTTCGACTCCATGGGAGCCAGGAGAACATGACCTTCAGACGCGCTGGCGCTGCCTTCCAGCACTTCAGCTATTTTTGCAGCCGCTGCGATATAACCGATACGATGGGCTTCGACATCGGGCTGCAGGGAGGAGTTCAGCGGACGCAATGCGGAGCGAGGTACTCGCACCACAGCATCCTGGTTCGGCAACCATACACGGCAAATCGTCTGCCCCCACAAAGTCTGTTCTTCAATGACCTTGCAGGCGCAATTATGGATAGAAGAATAGAGCCACTGCTTATGCCCGAAGTCTCCCATATTATTTTTTTCGCCGGAAAATAGCCTTGAACAAATTTCCATCCTTATCATCGATAAAATCAATTGCAGGAAAAGCCTCTAAAGCTCGCATAATTCCAGAGCCATAACCGCGATAAGGTAAAATTTGATTCGCAAAAGATGCCAACACAGGATTGCGAGCATTGGAATTACCTGCTTTTATATTTTCGATCGTCAAGTTGTTTGGCAGGTGTCCGGGACTGATTATTTCCACTCGGTCATCCAAAACAAAAACCCGAATTGGGGCTGAAATAAAATAATCACGATGAACTAATGCGTTTACAATAATCTCCTCCAAAGCAATTCTTGGAATTTCAGGACTTCCAACACTATTTACCGTTTGATCACCCTGGATATAACGAATATTCGCATAAACAAAGCTTATCGTTTGCTGAAACACATCTGCTATTTTTCCTGTAACATCACGACTATCTGAATATGATTCAACAGCGATACTTGTCCCTGGGAAACATCCTGCTTTTACCATAAAAGCTGGTAAACGAATGGAAGGTTGTTTTGCAAACAATAAGGCCCCTGTCAAATTCAAAACACCATTATTACCTAAATTCAGGTTCTGAATAATTTGTTCCAGAGGCAATTGCTGTTTTTCAAGTGATTCTCCATACCGCTTTTGGAAAAACGCACGGAAATAATCCATGTCTATATCTGCAATTGTTAGCCCGTTTGCGGGAGATTCATCGGCATGTACCAAGCCTGATGTCTGAAACAATCGTTGAATTTCCTCTCGTGAGGTTGCTCTGCGCTTGTCGGAACCGCTTTTAACCCAAAACACGCCATTCTTATCCTGATATGGCTTATTGATTCCAGATGGCACATCAATAATGAGTACCAGCCCATTTTCCGTCATCAGATTCTGGGTAGTTGGGTTGATTGCGGGTCGCACGTGCTCACTGGCGACATTGGATATCATATTGTTCAATCTCTTGATATCTTCTGCCGTCAAACCTGAAATAACTCCTTTGTCCTTAACGCCAATAAAAATCTGCCCTCCCTTACCGTTGCTGAAAGCCACCATTTCTGCACTCAATGATTCGTCATTATTTATATTTTTCTTGAATTGGTGCTGACTATCTTCGCCTTGCGCAAGGATAGTTAAAAGTTCTA
>MGTA01000019.1:4189-15096 GCA_001799225.1 Deltaproteobacteria bacterium RIFOXYD12_FULL_50_9 | reverse complement strand
TCGTTTTTTGTTGTGCTTGATCGTCAATCCCACCGCTACGAACTGCTATAGAGTCATCCATAAATGAGCAAGCGTGTATTTGCTCGGCATCGCCCAACACAGGAATGTTCGGATTATGCGTTGCAAAGATAAACTGTACTTTGGGCTTCATTTGGCGGACCAGTTTAATAACATCTTCATAAATCGTTTGGTTATCCAGGTCATCTTCAGGCTGGTCAATGATAATTACATCATTCTCGCGCTGGCTCAATACAAACAAGATCAACGCAGACGCCCGTTGGCCCAGTGAGTGATGTTGTAGTTCTTTACCTCTATAGGTAATCGTAAATTTATTGGGCACCTGATATGTCAACAGCACTTTGAGGTTTTTAATAAACAAATCTGCAAGTATTTGGGGATTACTCCCAAAGTAGGGCTTAGCATTATTAAAATCTGTGTAAATAGCGACGAAATCAGCGTATTTATCCACAAGTCCCTGGAAGGTTGATTCACGCAGGTTACTGCCCTTGAAAGAACTCTTCATGAAATCAAGATACGCCGACTTATCTTCCTTGTAACCTGTAGTTATTGCCAAGGCCGAATGGGTGGCCCCTATCTTATCAAGTTCAGTCTTAATAAGACTAAACTCCTTGTGCCATAACTCGTTCAATTTCTGAAGTTCTTGAGTTAGGGCTGTTTCCAAAACTGTCTTCTGGCCACCCTGTTTTGAAAGAGCAACCAACAGTTGGGTCGTTTGTGTCAATTTCTGCTTGAGGATTAAAAATTCTTCGGAACTGACATTTTGACTGGAGTTGGATCTTAATTCTTCTGCCAGTTTGCGCTCAATTTCAGCAAATTCATCAACCAACCCTTGTCTAATGGTTACAAGTGCATTTTGCTTGCCGGAAAGTTCGTCCTGGGCTGATTTGGCCTTTTGCAATTCAGTTTTGATGGTATCCAAAGTCTGAATTATCTTGGAATAAATTGCGTAAAACTGATTAAATAAATCGGCATTATGCTTTGATGAATATCCTGTGAAATTGCGCAGTTCATCTTCATGTTGTGCCAGCAAATCCGTTAGTCCAATGCCAAAATCATTTACCAGTTCAACACCCTTTTTCATCGTGCGGATATCGGTATCAAAATCCAGGCGCTTTTGTAGCTTTTCTTCTATCCCGTGTTCTTTGAAAAAATTTAGGCGGTGTTCGGTGTCTTGCTTGATTTTAGTTTGCTCATCAATCTGGTCTTTTACATTTGTAATTTTCATTAAGCGGTCAACAGCATCGCCAACTTTGACTTTTTGTTCAGCGATTTTGTGCCGTATTTCATTGAGCTTTTCGCCAAGTAGCTTTTCGACCAAATCTTTTTCAAAACCTTCACCTGTACTGGAAAGGTCTTTTTGCCCAAAATAAATCGGCTTATGCAGTATCGTTTCACGAATAGAAACGCCTGGCTGCAACTTATTATCTATGTATACGGTTGAATAATTTTCTTTCCAGATCCGGCGGATTTCATACGGCTGGCCGTTACGGTCTGTTGCATGAATAACAACCTTGCCACCACTACCCATAGTAAAGCCGACTAAATCCTGTTTGTACTTTTGATCGCCTGCTTTATCACCAAAGGGAATGTCTAAAGCGTATCGTAAAACTTCCATAACTGAAGACTTGCCGCTGCCACGAATTCCGATCAACGAATTAAGCTCGGGAGAAAAATGGATTATTTTATCAGATAACGTTCCGCCTTCGAATTGAATGCTTCTAATATGTGAGTGCTTGTATTTCTCGACATTCTTGGCAACGCGATTTGCATGGTCTATTAAGGCGAATTTAACGGCATCAAATGAAAATGCGCCGATCTTTAAGTAGCAGGCATTGCCTTTGCCGATTTCTTCAATTTTTTTAGGATCTGAGCCTTCAATCTCTGCCGGATACCAATCACCAAGCCAATTTTTTACCTTAATCCGGCAAGGTTTATCAGACGCATCATGAGTGCGAACCTTTTGGAAACCAAATGTGCGCTTTCTAACGCCATCATAACGGTTATCGGTCAAGTCAGAGAGCTTACCACCAGCCATTTCGTTCCATAACCCTTTGCTGTCTTCAACATGTGCAAAAATCATGAAATAATCGCGGCCAATTTTCTCCAATTCTTCAACGACCTGTAGGATATTTTTATCACTCCTTCCATTTGCATTCTGATATTGCTGCGGTGTCTTTCCAGGAAACATAGACGTCAAAAATGGATTGATATAATCATCCCCGTTTTCAAGCCATTGCTCACTAAAAACGATCAAGACATGGATGCCGTTTGACCCGTCATTAACCGACAATTCAACACCCGGTAACAAGAAAATCTCTTTCTTTTTTACAGTCTTGCGCAAAGCGTCAAATTCAGCCTTGTCATACTTATTGTGGTTTGTGATCACGCCAATCTGAATGCCTGCTTTCACCAAGGATTCCGCATAACTGCTGTTGTAGTAACTTTCTTCCCCTAAAAAGGAAAACTCACCATCTGCTTTGGTGTGCAAGTGAAAATCAGCACGCAGCCAGGTAGCACCATTTTGGAATAATTTGTGTTCATTCGTGTTCATTCGTGGTTCACCTGTGTTTTAGGGGCGAGGGACGGAGAGATAGGGGGGGGTAGGGGCAAGTTTGTTGATCAAGGCGTTTACCATTTTGTTTACCTCGGTCTGAACAGATAGAATTTCTGTTAGTTGCTGCTGTTCAATATATTTCAATCGTTCTGCAATGAGAAGCTGTGTTTCAACTTCGGCCAAAGATCCTCTTGCTATCGAGAGGAAGTTTCTATATTCAGCGGTCGAGTGTCGAGCATGCCCCTCAGCAATGTTTGATGGTATAGACACTACGGCACGACGAATCTGATTCGTCAGACCGTAAAGTTCTTCTTTAGGAAAAGATTTTGTTACTTGATACACCATCTCAACCAAATCCATCCCTTTCTGCCAAACAACAAGATCCTTATAACTTTTTATTGTCATCCCTCACCCCTAATCCCTAGTCCCTGCTTTTCCCGCCCCTCGCCTCTAATCCCTCGCCCCTATCCTTGTAACCGCTTGGTCGTACCACATAAGCAGCTTTGGGTCTTCTTCGAGGACATTGTTTGGAATTTTATCGGCCACGGTTACGATACTGGCGTAGTCGCGTTCCTGCCAGGCCTTTTTGAAGCCGGCACGGACTGCCTCCAAGCGGAAAATTTTGAGTTTCTTCTTGGCCTGTTTGTACTCTTCGAACTCTTTGAGCAGGGCTTTTTCGCGCAATTTTTCAAGGTCGCCCGCTTTGTTGGGATCGGGGACGTACCAGCGGTCACGAGCCTTGTTGACGAGGGTCGGATCATCCTTGGCCAGGTTGCGCAGGTCTTTCCAGTTGGTGGAGAGGTAGGCGTGGATTTGTTCCGGCACCAAACCTTTACCGTCGTAGCACAGGAAATTCTGTTCGAGGAGCGTGGAAAGTTCCAGAGCCTTTTCAGATTTGCTCCAGCCGCCCAGTTCCTGGATAAAAAGCGGGTGGATGTCCTGGAAGGTTTGCGGTTTTACCTTGATCTGTTGGCGCAGCCACTGGATTGCTGAAGCCTCGTCGGAAACAAACAGGGACACCTGGCCCAATTCGCCGGATGCCATCTTCTTGCTGTCGTATTCGACAACCTGTTCCGGCAGGAAAAACATGCCATCCCGTTCCGAAAAGCGTTGCCGCAGGCCATCTTGGAATTCCTGACTGCCCATCGGCACAGGGTAACCCTTGCGAACATAATAAGAGACCATCTGGTCAAAAAGGATACGAGGGTCGCGCTCCGCCACGACCTGTAAAGTAAGGCCATGTCGTTTGATAACTGGGAGATACTTGAGATGGGTGCGGACAAAATCCCACACGCCTTCTTCTGTGGCGGCTTCTTTCTGAAAACGTTCCTCAAACCCACCATTTGGTTTGTAGGCGGAGATGACAAGGTCTTGTTTCACGGAAGTTGTATTTGTTACAGCGTTAAAACTACCCTGTTTCTTATCCAGTGCCGACACGTTTGCGATAATGAATCCAGAATCTGTCATTGCATTTTGGATGATGTTCCAAATGCTTGCTTTGGTATTTGAAAACTCGACGGTCATCCAGCGACCGGGTTTCAATATTCTATGAAACTCCAAAAAGCATGCCTTCATTAAATCATGATATGTGCTAATTTCCTTATTTTGATATTTGCTTACAATTGCTTCTGAAGACATGTTTGTGAATACTTTATGGAAAGCTTCCAAAACAAAATTTAACTCACCATACGCGAGATTGTCTCCAAAGGGTGGATCAACAAAAATATAATCGAGAGAGTTGCTTTCTAATAGTAACCTTGACGAGCCCCCAGTCCCCATTGCACACTTTAAAGAATCATTTTTGTTTTCAAATGCCTTAACCAATCGTTTAATCTTGCCATTCAGGATATACCATGGGCTACATTCAGCATGTTGCGAAGCCACATAATAGACACCAGTCATATATTGATTGACTTGAGAAAAATGACTTGGCACATACCTGGCGATTAAAGACATACCCATAATAGATTGCTCAATACAAAATCTTACAAAAGCTCTTGTTTTATAGTCAGAAATAGAATCTAACTTTGTCCATAATACTGAAAGTGTCTGTTTTGCCCGTGGAATGTATAGATGGTGAACATGAGTGAATGACGCTGTACCTGCTCTCCATTTATCGCCCCATGCTTCTTGATCATCAGGAGCATGCATCATACGGTCATTTGGGAAAATGGCTGTTGTGTTCATAAATTCAATCTTTTTCAGAACATCAAAATCTAACTGATCCGGTACTTTCTCATAACGGTCTTTCCCTATTCTGTAAAAAATGAGTGCGGGCTCTCTGCGAGTTCTATTAACAAGTCTGTTAGTGGACTTATCAAATTTAGATTCTTCTCGCCTATCTAATAGCTTTTTATTGAGAACCGCCTGGCAATGTGAGCAAGGGAAAGTTTCTCGAACTTGCTTGGTTTCGCGATCCAAGGCTTCTTGAAGAAAAACTATTTCACTTGCGCATTCTGGACAAGAGAAGACCTCACTCCAAACTGTGTAATCAATTTTCCCAGTCCGGCCATCGGAATGCTTGGTCTCGTACATCCAGCCACATTCCTCTTCTACTTCTTTGAGAATGCGTTTTGCTTCCCTTTCAAAAGCTTGAACATCGACAGGCGTGTTGTAGTTATAGGCAATAAAGGTGGCAGCGGGCGAAAGGTCATTCAATACGGCCCGGCGAGCGCCGAGTTTTGAGAACGCTTGCCAGAAGATCTTACCCTCTTCATCGGTCTCCTGACGCAAGATGGCGCCATCGGGTTTGACCTGATAGCCAAGTGACATTACAACATCCCGGTCGCCGCACATCTGAGCTGCAACGCCGGTCATGCCAGTCCCGCAGAAACCGTCAAAGACAATATCCCCCGGCTCGGTATAGTGGAGGATATAGCGCATGATAGCCTTGTGCGGCACTTTGGTGTGGTAGGAGTGGGCGTTGTAGATTGGATCGTTCTTGCCTTCGCTGACATCGGCGGCAAAGGGTTCTCGGTGGTACTGATAGCCATCGGGCTGGGCAGGTTTTTGCGCCTCCCACTCGGCAATAAACTCGGCAATCCAGGGATTCGGGCAGGCAGTGTAATAAGGAGGATCGCTCAAGTTCAGGATGTCCTCATCACTGCCGATCGGGAACCCATCAATCTTTCGGAACTCAAGGTCCTGAAGCTTTTCCCGCAGTTTCTCGGTAAAGTGCTTACGCCGCTCTTCATCATTCTCAAAGGTCATGCCGAGGCAAGTCGCCGGGCCGCACGACTTATCGGAACTTCTATCTTCAAAAAGCGGTTGTAGCTGGCTCATGTCTCTTCCATATTCTGTTCAGTCTGAGCCAGAAGTGTACGGCCCTTTTCGGTCAATTTATATTTCTGCAAACGGCTCTGCGGTTTGTCCGGGATAGTATATCCGATGAAGTAATCACCCAAAAGCTTTCGAATGACCTTATTGAGCTGACCCGACACATCCTTCTGCCCAAGTGTCGTGGAAATATCAGCTTTTCCCATGGGGCCAGTTATAAGCAGCCGCAATACACGTTTTTGCAACGACTCTGGCTGTGACTCTGGCTGTGACTCTGGCTGTGACTCTGGCTGTGCTTCGACTTGAGGGGTGACTTGTGGGGTAACATGAGGGGTGTCTTGTGCCTTGCTTGCCGGAGTAACATCTTCCGCCAGAAGCGTTACCTCGAAACTCTTGCCAGCTTTCTCGTTATTAATGATGGGCCGGGCATGCCCCAGCTTCATCCAGTTAGCGATGACATCATTTAAGCCCCAACCGGCGTTTTCACTGAAACCGATCCGACGGAAAGCAATTGCGATATTAGGATTACGGACTTTCTTCGGCCCTGGTTCAAGAAGGTCACCGGTAGCAAAGGCATCACCAGGGTTCCAGAAGATGGTGCGATCAGTAAAGTGGCGGATTTCAGGCTTGCGGGTGTGGTCCTGGTAATCCTGATGACAAAGCACATTGACAAAGGATTCACGGAAGGCGACAAAATCCGGTGGCGTATCGTCCCGCTCCATGGTCATCGGATCAAGGCGGAACGGGACAGATGAAAACTTCATGTACCAATTAAGAAAGGCGAGCCAGGTTTGGATGATATTGGACTCCATGACTACCCGATCCAGCCAGCGAACACCGGGTGGATTTTCGCCGAACTTGAACCCAAAGCGTTGGCAGTCGGCAACAGGACGAGGCATGAGGCCACGCAGGTATCCATCTGATCCCAAGAGCAGAATAGCTGCATGGGTGGGTTTTCGCCCCTCTGGAGTCTCACGAATCAGGCCGAGTTGAAAAAGAAACTCACTATCCGCTAAACCGGCATACGATCTATTATTGGGGCGGTTTTCATACCGACTTCGATACCAGGCTAAAGAGTGTTGTTCGAAACATTTGTTCAAATCATATTCTACTGTAAGGCTGTCGTAGCGTTCAGCAGCAGCATCGCGTAAAAAACGTTCAATTTCGGTCGGCGTACATTGCTCATCGCCGGCGCCGCGTCTGATATAACTCTGCCGAATATCACCTCTGAGATAGACGGGTTTTTCGCTGCGCGGAGATTCAGGGATATGAAAGACCAGCAACGTTTTGCCCTCGTAATCGAAACGTTCAGCCGTGACGTTGATTATACGATTGAGCTTATCGCCTGTCCGCAATGTGCTGAGAAAATCATTTTGAACCTTGTCCGGCTCTGCAACGCCGACGATTTCCAGATGCCCGTGTGAGTCCTTCACACCAAACACCAAGACGCCGCCGGTGGTATTGGCAAATGCCGACACCGTCCGATAAGCATCTTCGGAAACCCCATGCTGTGACCTTTTGCATTCAAGGTCATGCCACTCGGGATTCTTGAGTCTGGCTATGAGTTCATCCTTGGTCATTCCAATTACTCCAGTACCAGCCGGACCTTGGCCTGATCTTGCCCCCTGGTAGTTGATCAATGTACTCCGCAAAGCGTCTCTTGATCTCCTCAGGGGTTGCTGGGCCATCGGTGACATGCAAGGCGTTTTGCAGTTCCTGCGTTTTGACAATAACTTTCACGAGGCCCGAAAGCACCTCCTTCAAAGCATGGACAAAATTACTGGAAAGCGGTATTGGCAGTTCGCGCGATTTAAGGAAGGCAGTCAATGGCTCCCGGTCGTCATTCTTGAGCAAATTCATGTTAGCTTTGGTAATCGGATCTTCCAGATTACCAAGAATGGTTGAGGTCCAGCCAGCCACCATGGCGTCGAGTTGAGCGTCCATCTGGTCGATCATCTGCGAGCCACCTGCGGTGATCCCTGTTTCCACCGATGGCCGAAAACCGCAGTGCGGACAGACTGGGTTGGAATTGAGATTATTCTCGGTCAAGGCAAAACAACTTCTCAGTCCCGCCAGGCGGTTCTGAAAATCAGTAAGTTGCTGTCGAGGCATCAGGTCAATACCTGCCAGTTTGACTAAAGTCTGCAAACGTTGGTCGTTAAGCAGCGCAGCTTTACGTTTATCGTCATTCACTCCCAGTCGGGCCTTAGTGTGCAGGCCGATGTAGGCGATGATGAAATCTTTTTTGAGCTGCTGGAGCTTAGTTCCGATGCTCTGGGACTGATCCGCCAGCGCAGACACATTCGCTTGCTTGATCGCGTCGAGGATGTCTTGCTTGGTGGTCTTCATCCGATCCACCCAGTCATGATTGGCAGACAGAACTGCTTCGGCAGTGGAGAGCCAGGAGGCAGCCGGACTATGGGCCATAACAAATTCGCGCAAACGCTCCAGGTCATCCAATGATTTGACGGCTTTCTCGTGAGCTGTCACATCGTGGATAGTGTAACGGAAATTTTTCAACTTTCCTGGAGATGAATAGGCCTGCAGCGATTCAAAAAAGGTCTTTGCTTCTTCCAGGCCGTTGGCTTGGCTGGCAAGGTCTGTGCCAGTAAGTAGATTCAGCCCCCAAAAGGAAACACCTTCACGCAAGGTCTGCTGCGTCATGACGATGCGCTTAACCACTTTGGCAATCTCTTGCTGCAGGATTTTCACCGGTTCCTCATTGCCCTGGGTGACAAGTTGGGCCATGCCCGGTGTCAAGCCGAGCAACTCGAACAGTGCTTTTATTGCGGGGAGATTCCAATCCTTGGGCTGCTCCAAATGCTTAAAACGGATCAATTCGTCCATGCCGGTGGCTGCAAGAAGCGGAAGCGTAGTGGCGTCAAACTTTTTACCGGGGATGGAAAGCACGATGTCACCTGAGAAGACCTGTGCGGCAAGAATGACCACCAACCACTCGGGCTCCAGCCGGAAGGCGCCGGGGTTCATGTATTCCAGCCCGTGATCGTCTTGGATGATCTCGTTGCGATTCACCACTTGGCCATGGCCCTTGGCATTAAGCGCATCAAGGATGAACTTGGTGTATTTTGATTTATTAGGGTCGATTTTTTCACCGTCAAGTAGCTCCAAGGCATCAAGTACGGCTGTGGCCTGATTTGTGCGCTTCTGCCCGGCAATAGCCAGCAAGGCGGCTTGGGCAGCCTGGGTGCGGTTACTGCTGGTGATCAGTATTGAGAAAAAGGGATAGTCGGGGGCTTGATCGGCAAAGTTTGATGCCAGACAGATTCCACCGATGGTATTGACCAGATCACGGAAGTTAATGGTCTCGTGAGCAGCGATTCCAGATAACGAGCGGATATTGCCACCCTTCTCTTTAGCCCAGTCAGTCATTGACTTGGTACGCCCTTGATAGGTCACCTCAAAGGCCGATGTCATATTTTTCTGCAGCCATTGGACTAATTTTTTAAGGAATCCGTTGGCCTTGGCCTCATAAGTGGCCTTGGCATGTCCGGATGAGGTGGCGGCAAGATCCAAGGCTGCTGCATAGTTTTTGAGGGCAGTCAGAAACTCCTCGTCTTTTCCTTTCAGGAAGAAAAAAACTTCATCATTTTGTTTGTCGTTTTTGAAGCGGGGTGGATCGTTCGGCTGGATAAAATAAAGGTAAAAATCCCTTTGCGGAACGGCTGTGGAACGCTCATTGGGAGCGCCGAAAAACAGGTAGCCGGAACGAGCTGCATTGTGTTCCTGCCAGATCAGTTCATACTGCCATATTTTGTAACCTGTAACGTAAGTGCTATCCTGGCACTCCATGACCCGCTTCAGTGCTTCGTAGTAAAAACGGTCGAGCTGAGATTCACTCAAGGTCTCAGCCTTTCGATCAATCAACGCATCAAAATCGTCGGTTTTCTTGAGGTCAAGATAGAACTGCCGGTTGTCGGGGTTAGAGGAGATAAACTGGCCGCTGACCGTCTTGTGAATCTCACGCAGGACTGTTTCCACATGGGTTTGCAGATCCTTATCAGGTTCGTCACTCCCAAGTTCTGCGACCATAGGATCAAAAAGACAGAGTCGATCACGCAGCTCCTCTGCCGATGCCCCAATAGGTGCGTGGATATCGCCGGTGGTCAGACGATGCACGGAAAGAGCATGAATCAGGCGCAACGCCATTGGTTTGTATTGCTTCCGGGAGATGGCATTCTCAATACGTGACTCCAAAACCTGGCTGCATTCAATGACAGGCCGAATCTCAGGATTGGAGCGAAAAGAGGCGTTCTGCTTGAGGGTGGCCCAGTAGCTGTCGAAGGTGATCAAGCCAGGCTCGTTCTGTGGCACCTCCTTGCCGAGGATACCCTTCATGCTCATGGAAAGGGTTTTAAGCACCTCGCGCTTCTCGACTACAGTGACCCGTTCGAAGGTGTCGATGTAATCGGGATGGACTGGGAAGAGCCGGACGAATTCGTCCATCCGTTCGTTGAGGTTGCCATAAAACTTGGCGAAGGGCATTAGATACTCACGGATCTTGGCTTGCTGCTCGGCGGTCTTCTTTAGCAGACGTTCTGCCACCACAAACTTGACATCGTTACGGGCGATCAGAATCTGCTCGAAACGGTCCTTCACTCGGCGGATGCTGTCGGCGACAAAGGCGAAACGTGGGCTATCAAAAATAGCTTCCTGAACGCCGGCCATGAAACGGAACCGCAGGTCTTTACAGACCTCACCAACCTCGCGGAGGAAGTTGAGATCCAGAATCAGTTCCTGATCCTTACGGGTGCGCAGGTAGTCCAAAAGCTCATCAACGACCAGAAGCAAACCGTGCTCCGGGTACACCTGGCCGAACTTCTCCATCATATCTTCAAAGGCCCGCTTGTGGCTGGTGATAGTGCCAACTTCAGGAAAAACATATGCCACGCCAAGCTTTTCAAGATGCTCTTCCAATTCGGCGACCAAAATTTCACGGAGGGACATTGTGACTGCACCGATTTCGGTACGGATGACCTTGAAGCGTCCGGCAATCTGCCCAGCCGCATCACGAACACCGGCGTGGTTCAGGCTGTCA
>MGTA01000019.1:2188-4108 GCA_001799225.1 Deltaproteobacteria bacterium RIFOXYD12_FULL_50_9 | reverse complement strand
CCTCGGAAATGACATAGGTGCTGACGAGATGCTGCGCTGCACTGGTTTTGTCCGCATCGCGCAATTGAACGACAGACTCAATCGGGTCGAATTGGATAAGGTCTCCGTATTTCATGTTTGTCTCGCCTCGTTCATACTCTGTATCGGATCAATTGTTGCTGCTCCATCCATCTGAACAAGCAGGGTATCAATCATTTCATAAAGCCGGTATTCAGGGTGACCTGGCTTGGCATAAACAAGTCTTTCGCGGGTTGCAGTGCTGTTCCAGGAGGCGACAACACAGCGGTTCCGGGAAACTTTTTGTAATAACCGCAAAGGGTCTTGCTGTAAATCTTTACCGAAGAGGATCTCAAGATTATCGAGGATAATAACAGGCTGACCGGTATTGGTGATCTCATCAAAAAGGTTGGGCAGAGCAAGAATACGCCGTTTTACTGTTAGTTCAAGAAGGCGTGTTGAAAGTTCCAAATTAACATTGATAACCGGCACACTTAACGCTTCAGCCAGAGCATGAAGCACCGCCGTTTTGCCAGAACCAGTTTCACCTACGAGAAGAACGAGTCGGTGGTATAAACCATCTGCGGCTTCCAAAGATTGCTTTAATTTCTCAAAAACCAAACCGCTCATGCCCTACCCTTACTGACCAATTTTTCTGTTTCTTCTGTATGTTCCCCTGCTCGCCTTAATCAATTTTCGCCTTGCTCTTTCATAATTTTCAAAGACGACTGACGACCGAATGGAAGCATGGAAAATCTTTCGATCCACCGATTAACAGTATCCTTTTTAGGTTATGCTTAAAAGTATTGCCACAGGTAAATCCATAACCTGTCGGAATAATCAATGATCTCCCTGTTTATACGGGAATCAACGTGTTTTGGCAACAACAGTTTGTCAATGCCTTTGTTTGTCATAACAACCCATTCTCACCTGACCAAATTCAGCAAAGAAGGTGTCCTTTCGGCAAGCCTGCCTATATCTCAAAAGTATAAGATGAGGTATTGTCCAGCCGGGAAACTGTGCGCCGAGATCCTACTTAACAAACGGGTGAGGATAAGTTTGCCATATAATTCCAAGGCAGCCAGGGCTCGGATTAGCAAACAGATCGGAGGTGTTTTGCTGCAGAGACGTCAGATATTCGAATGGGTTGATCTTGGCGAGAGCGGAGGTGTGAATGAGGCTCATAAATAAGTCACCGATATATGCCCCATGTTCGGTTTTGTAAAAGAGCGAGTTTTTCCGATGCAAGATAGCCATCTTGAGAGCCCGTTCACAGATGTTATTGTCCAGCGGTGCCTTTTCAATCTGTCGTTCCCACGCTGGCGCACGGGAACGACAGATATCATCGTTTACCCTTGCCCCCCGGCCTTCCCAAGTTGGAATGACAATCTTCGCACTCTTTGTACTTGATCGGCTTATATAGGTTCTTGGGATGACAGGCCTTGCAGGTCGTGTTCTTGTGAAGAGAACCGGGATCATACTTTGAGTGTACGGTATGCTTGAAGATACATGCTTTGCCCTTCCACCCCTTCAAGGTATGGCATTTAGTGCAGACAGGCCCAAGGGTATTCTTATGAGGATCCTTATGGCAGATAAGACATTTAGTGCTGTAATCTGCGACCGGCACAGCACCCAATTTGGGAACAAACTCCTTTTTGTGACAATCCGTACACTTTGGCACATCCTGATGCTTGTCAGCCAGATGATATTTTGAATCGGAATTATGATCAAATTTCTTACCTTTGATACCCCAAAAATCAATGTGATGGCATGATACGCACAACACCCCATAGGTGCTTTGCTCCGGCTTATCCTTATGCGGATCCTTGTGACAGTCGATGCATTCAACCGGCAAGCCCTTAAACTTGGCGGTTCCCAGGGGATCGCCCGGTTTTAAAGGCTTGTGGCATTTCTCACAGGCCG
>MGTA01000019.1:0-2156 GCA_001799225.1 Deltaproteobacteria bacterium RIFOXYD12_FULL_50_9 | reverse complement strand
TTATATTTTGAATCCTTATCGTGGTTGAAGGTGACGTCCCTGTCCTTCCATGACATGATGTTATGGCAGGTTTCGCACTTCTTGCCTAGTTCATCCTTATGCGGATCCTTATGACAGCCTAAGCAATCCAGGGGCCCCCCCTTGAACTTGGCGGTTCCCAACGGGTCGGTCGGCTTTGCCGGCTTGTGACATTTCTCACAGGCTGTCGGGTTCGGACTCTGGTGCTTACCGACCAGTTTGTATTTCGAATCCTTGTCATGATTGAAAGTGACGTCCTTGCCCTTCCACGAGTTGAAGTTGTGGCAGGTTTCGCACTTCTTGCCCAGCTCGTTCTTATGCGGATCCTTATGACAACCGCCGCACTCATAAGACAATCCTTTGAACTTGGCAGTCCCTATCGGGTCGCCAGGTTTTGCGGGTTTGTGACATTTATCGCAAGGAGTCGGAACCGGACTCTGGTGCTTACCGACCAGCTTGTATTTCGAATCCCGTTCATGGTTATAGTTTAGATCCTGCCCCTTCCACGAGTTAAAGTTATGGCAGGTTTCACACTTCTTACCAAGTTCATCCCGATGCGGATCTTTATGGCAGCCGCTGCCGCACTCCAAAGGCAACCCTTTGAACTTGGCGGTTCCCAGCGGATCACCGGGCTTTAAAGGCTTATGGCATTTATCACAAGGGGTCGGAATCGGACTCTGGTGTTTACCAACCAACTTGTATTTCGAATCCCGTTCGTGATTATAGAGAAGGTCTTTACCTTTCCATGTAATAGTATTATGGCACGGTTCACACTTGTCACCCAGTTCGTTGCGATGCGGATCTTTGTGGCAGTCCGTACATTTTTCAAAAGGCATGCCGAGGTAATAAACCGCAGTGACATCCTTGACGTTCTTGATATCTTTTGTCTTTGTCCGTTTATGGCACTGTTCACATTTAATCTTGGGACCGGTATGGCCACCTGTAAGTTTAAACAGGGCCTCATCGTGGTTGAATTTCTTTTCCTCAAAAAGAACAATTGACCCTGACAATTTTGGATGTTCTTTATGGCATTTTATACAACTCCCTTCAACTTTGCCATGGAACCCCAACTTATTATCCATCCGCTCCTTGATGATTTTATGGCAGGTAAGACAATTTTTATCCCGCAGTTCGCCGGCATAAGCGTGACAGATCTTACAGTCTGCCAACTCTTTAATGTTGTGCTTGCTGGACAACTGCTGCGGCCGGATGAAATGGTTAAAATCCTTGCTCAGTGCCGCTTTTTCGCCTTGATTGAAGATAAAGACACCGGCTATGCCAAAGGCAATGGTTAAAACTGAGAAGATCAATTCGACCTTCATATAGGAACCGAGAGGCAATTTCTTGGAGGGGGGCCGGGTAAAAGTAATATAGAGATGACCGCTCATCATCCCGATCGTCATGAAGAACAGAATGGTGTGGACATGCCAGGCAATGAGAATAGTATTCCAAAACCACATCTGAAAGCCGGTGACGATAAACGCCACACAACTGAATAACACCAGCAAGAAGTTCATCTTCAGCCGGACATCATAAATACGCGGGTCAGTCACATCAACTTTAGCATTGACCAGGCTGAGTAAGGAGAGACGAAGCCAATCAATATCGGCTTGGCCCCATCTGAACAGTAACTTGATTGTCGACTTGTGAAACTTCAGTCCTAAAACAAAAGTCATCGCGATCAGGACAAGCATCCAGATAACAGCAGAAATCAAATGGATTTGCCGGACCAGAACAAATGACTCAAGGCTGATATTCCAAAAACTGGAAAAAAAGATCATGCCCCCGGTTATTATCAAGCCCATAAAAGGCAAGCCTACAGGGCCGTGCGTTACAAAAAACCGCTTAAGTCTTTTTGTCTCCATAATTGAGATATTTCTCCGCCTACTAAAAGGTTATCCGCCTATTTCAATGTCTAGCATACAACTTTATCACAATACAATAATTTATCAAAAAATCCAACGATGGAGATATTATTTAATTATGTTTTATCAATATAGCCTTAAGCCTGAGGGAATTAGTGACTCCAAATATCGTTATTTTATTTTAGCGTCTCACCCCGCCTGCGGCGAAGATTTTTCATAAAGTAACTTGGCTGAGCCAAGGAGGTAGATTATCTTAAAAGCGGCAGCCGGAAC
>MGTA01000018.1:17648-28515 GCA_001799225.1 Deltaproteobacteria bacterium RIFOXYD12_FULL_50_9 | reverse complement strand
ATAGAAGTCAAATATCACACTGGCAGCATCTTGTCGAAGCCGCTAGAAGAGAGTCCAGAGGCTCGCATGCACCTTCCATCCTGGTGAGTAAGCTGGATCGTAAGCTTATCGTCTTTCGGAACGGGGTGGAGACGCATACGTATCGCGTCGGGGTCGGCAGAAACGGTTTGAAGGATAAGCTCCGCTCAGGCGATCAGGCAACCCCGGAAGGCCGGTATAGGGTCGTCAAGAAGGTGCCGGGGAGCCATTTTTTCCGGGCTTTGTTGATCAACTATCCTAATGAAGAGGATTTACGGGCTTTTTCGCTTGCCAAGAAAAAAGGGATAGTATCGAAACGCGCCGGAATCGGCAGTCTGTTGGAAATTCATGGCGGCGGCAAAGATGGAGTGACCGATGGCTGTGTCGCTTTGGATAACCGTGATATGGCCGAGATTTTTGAGATGGCTAATGTAGGTACACCTGTTACTATTGTTGGTTCAATGAGTTATGATAACATCGTCTCCGCAGCATTCGGAAAACTTTAAAAGGTCTCCGCAGAAAACAAAAAATTATTTGAGAATTGCGCTGTTCTGGTTGCTTTTGCCTATCGGAACAGTGCTTTTGCTTTTTGGCGCTGTCGAATGCGCCGGCCTCTATATCGGCAATAAGCGGGCGCATGATGTCAGTCTGGCGGTGGTAACCAGTCCGGTTCCTGACTCCGGTTCTGCCAAGAAAGAGGATGCTGCATCGCTGCAGAAGAAACTGGCTGCTTTAACCCCACGCGGTATGTATGTGGTTATCGATACCGGCAGAAATCTGCTCTATATGAAAAATGGTGATGAAGAGCTGCACAAGGCGATCATTTCCACCGGCAGCGGCAAGACCCTGCAAGATCCCAATAGCGCTAAAAAATGGGTGTTTGACACGCCGCGCGGTGTGCATACGATCAAAACAAAGGTTAAAAATCCGCTCTGGGTAAAACCGGATTGGGCCTTTATTGAGGAAAACGAAGCCCTGCCCAAAAAATTTAACGACCGGGTTGAAGAGGGTATGATGGGTGATTATGCCCTTGGCATTGGCAATGGCTATTTTCTGCATGGCACGATGTACTCCCGCATGCTGGGAAAAAGTGTGTCGCATGGGTGCGTCCGGATCGGTGACGCAGATCTGGAAAAGCTTTATAAAGAAGCCCCCGTGGGGACAAAGGTATACATATTTTGATTAAGCGAATTATCGTCTTTTTACTTCTGGTGCTCGTTCCTTATGGCGCGGAAGCGGCGGACGCTATTGTCTCATCGACTGCAAAAAAGCTGCTTGAATATGAGTTTGAGCTTGCGAAAACCGAACAGCTATATGCGATAATTGATCTAAAGGCCAAGGTCATTCGGGTCAAGCTGAAAGGTTTGCTTCTGGAGAGCTATCCGGTTAACGATGTCAGGATTCAGGGCGATTATCTTGGCATGCAGATGGATGTTCTTGAGGAGAAAGTCCAATTTACACAGGCTGTCGGTCGGCCTGAGATTAAACCTGGTGTCACCAAGAGCGAAGATGTTAAGGCTCTTGAACTTGCCGATATGCCGGAGAACTATCTGCTTCGTACTCAAGAGCACGCGGATATCTCTATCTTTTCGCAAACCACCGAAAAAGGGCTAGCTAGTTTTAAGCATCATCCGCTCACCTGGAATTTGATTACGCCGCTCCAGATACTGCAGCATGTCTGGAAAAAAGAGCGGTTTACGGCAATCAGGTTGCTCATGAATCCTGTGGACGCTCAAGCTCTGTTCTGGCATTTTTCCGAAGGTTCCGTATTTATCATCCTCTCCCCTGAATGATCCTCTCTGCCTGATTTTTTCAAGGTTTACTCTCAATGCACCAGATACCGCGTCTGGTTGGTTTATTCATGCACCCGGCAAGGAGAGCATAGAACTCGTCGCCTGGGATCTCTCGGGCGCCGAGACTCATAAGATGTCTGGTGCCGATCTGGCAGTCGATCATTTCGAACTTCCAGGCCAGCATCTGATCGACCAGCGTTGCCAGAGCGACTTTCGAACTGTTCGCCCTGCTGCTGAACATGGACTCACCAAAGAAGGCGGTACCCAGGGAAACGCCATACAGTCCGCCGGCCAGTACACCGTCCTGCCAGCATTCAACGGAATGGGCAAAACCAAGATCGTGCAGGGTGCAGTATGCCTCCAACATATCAGTGTCAATCCAAGTCTCTTCGCCGTTTTGCAGCCGTGTTTCCGCGCAGGCGGAGATCATCTGTCGGAAATTTCTGTCCATGCTGACTTCGAAAGTTCCCTGTCGGATAATCCGGTGTAAGCGGCGTGATTTTTTGAATTCGCTGGGAAATAGGATTAGCCGGGGCGTCGGCGCCCACCAGAGAAGAGGCTCTCCAGGCGTGTACCATGGAAAGATCCCCAAGCTGTAAGCCCGGATGAGCCTCTCGGGTGAAAGATCGCCGCCAACTGCCAGCAGGCCGTCTTCTCTGGCCATTTGTGGGAGTGGAAAAATTGGTTCGTCTGTAAGTTGAAAAACAGGCATGGAAAACCGTTTGACCGCCAAAAGAGAATTTCGGATTCGCCGGCCTTGAGTTTTGGGAAAAAAGCCCGCACTTTTTTTACGATTGCTGTTAAGAGTTTACTGCAAAAACAACAACTGGTAACCAATTAAAAACTGATTTGAGTAGAAATGGGCCCAATGAAGATTGGCGGGCCGTTTAAATTGATTTTCAAAAATTGATTCATTCTGGTAGGTTGTTTGCTGGCCTCGAAATTAAGTTGCCTGGTTTACTGTAAAGAATAACTTACAGCCTAAAGCTTACAAAACCTGATTAGTTAAGAGTAGCTCTCCATGCCGATTAAAAAGGATAATATTTTTTCACTGTTGGACCAGGCCGGACCTTTTGCTACTGGTGAGGCAGCGCCCAGTTATCACCCCTATACCGTGCAGACCAAGGAGTGGGTGCTGCGGACGCGTGCAAGTGGCATGCTCACCAAATACCGGGTGCTGCGCAATCAGCTTTTCGAGCTGCTTGATGTGCACTCTTTTGCAGAGATCCAAATCTTGATCGGCAATCGCGAACAGCGGCGGATTACCGAGCTCCGAGCCTATGCCCTGCTTGGCAACATGTTTGGCCTGGATGGCAACGAGCGGGAGGTCATATCTAAGATCAACACCTATTCCCGGATTGCCGATGCGGTCATTCGCTATCTTAAAGGTAAGGTCCTCGCTAATTACGCCTCATTCATTGAAATGACCAATGAGGTTGACGCTACCAATAGTCCCATGGACCTTTTGCTTATTGTTTTTGATGATCGTTATCACCAAAAGGCCAGGTTCGAGGCTAAACGCAAGTTGATTCTTATGTCGCTTGCCGGTTCCATTGATCAGCGGGAACGGGAAACAGACATCGAGAACAAGTTCGCCCAGTTTCTGTTTTTTTTAAATGAGCATGTCTGGAGCAGGGATTTAAAGATCGGTGAATTGGAATTTGCCTACCTCTTGAGTGAACACGAACCTGACAGCTTTGCCTGCAAGGAGGTCAGGGTTATCCGATCTGATCTGATAATGGATATTGATCGACAGAAGGGGCAGAAGATTACCTTGATCAAGCGCCGGCGTTTTCGGGGAGATGGGAGAGAAATTCCGATCTATGTCTCCATCCGTAAGAAACCACCCGAGGCCAAAGTGCTTAAGCTCCTACGTAAAGGCGAGGAAAATCCGGCCGTGGCGGTTGATGATGAGCTTGGCCTCATGGGTGTGGTGGAGTCGGTTAATGATGTAAAGATATTTCAGAAGCATCTTACCCATAGCGCCAGCGCTGCCGGTTCTTTTATGACGCTGGATGAGGTCACCGACACCTTGGCAGGAGGTGGGCATGCCCCTTCAACTCCGGGTAGTTCCGCCAAAACTCCTATGTTTAAGTTTTTTGCCCGGTTAGGTGGTATGCGGGTTGAGTTCATAGTTCATACCCATAAGTCTTACATTAATTACCTCTATCAGCGGGATGTGGCTCACGATGAATATGAGGTGAAAAGGATTTTCGATTCAGGGGTGGCGGAGATGCTTTTTCCCCAGGACATATATCATCTTGATATGAGTGAAATTAAAGAGGTTATTGTCCGTTGGTTTCGTAACCGGCTTGAGGAGTCATGAGAAATAACACCTCGGCCTTTTCGGGTATAAGTTTCTGGAGAGTTGATTTCTAGTTGATGATTGCTGCGAATTGCGGTATAAAAGCCCTTTCATATCGCACCCGTAGCTCAGCTGGATAGAGTACCGGACTACGAATCCGATGGTCGCACGTTCGAATCGTGCCGGGTGCACCAGTAAAATCAAGCACTTAGCTCTTTAACGGCTAAGTGCTTTTTTTTGACTCATGCATATGGGATTTGACATCACAGCTTATATCGAATAAAGATTGATATCTGCGGGTAAAAATCCTTTTATTGCAGGAGCTTGAAATGATAACTTCCAGGCATAACGTCGGCAAGCTTCTCAGGTTTTTTATCAGTACGTTAAGCATAATCGTAGCATGCGTCACCTCATTAAGGGCGGAATCCTCTCAAAAACAGATAGCTCCGGAAAAGGCAATCGCGGTTATCCACTGCAACTATGAGCCGGTCACTTTTTTTGAGCAAAATACCGGTCAACCCTCTGGTTTTGCGGTAGATATTATAAGCAGCGTTGCTAAGCGTGCCGGGTTGGATCTCAGTTATATTTGTAAATCAGGTTGGCCGGAGATGATTACTGCGGTTGAGACCGGCGAAGCGGCTATCAGTGTCCTGCTGAGAAGCGTTGAACGTGAAAAGATATTGTTGTTCAGTTCCCCTGTAGAGATAACCTACCTCTCATATTTCGCCCGTTCTCAAAGCAGTATCAATCTTAATAACGTGCCGATGGGGTACAAAGTTGGCGTGATCAAAGGCAGCCGATCTTATGAATATCATAAAAAACTGCCGGGGCAGAATCTCTCTATTGAGGGGACTTATCAGGAAGGGATTTTCGATCTTCTCGCCGGGGAGATCGATATATTCGCCGGTGAGGAGTCCCTGATTCAGAAAAATGCCAGGGAAACTCGTCTGGATGACCGCATCAAGAAGATCGGCAAGCCCTTTGCCGAACAGGAAAGAAACAGTACAGGGGAATATGTCCTGTTCGTTAAGGACAACGGCGTTGGTTTCCCTGAGACAGTGGATTTTGAAAACACCTCTTCACTTGGTATGCAATTGGTTAATATGTTGGCAGGGCAGATCCAGGGAAGGATCAAGATCTTGAAGGCAGAGGGCACCGAGTTCAGTATTACCTTCCCGGGCAAGGCAGAGAAACTATAGGCCGTTGTGATTTATTCAATAAAAAAGAGATGTGAGTAGAACGCTATGCTGGATTGTTATCATACTGTGAACGATACCGGGGTTACTTGCATCTTTACCGAGATTCTGCGGAATATTGATACCGGTATAATTATTCTCGATCTTGATACCTCGAGTATTTTTTTTAAGAATAGTCATGCTGACCGCATCCTCGAGAACAAGGAGTCTGAATATAACGATTTCAATAAGATTTACCATCTGTTGCGGCGGGAGATCGAAAAATTAAGGCAGCCCGGAGTCACCCGCTGTTCACGGACTAAAAAATATAGTGATCACCGTGTGTTGGGCTACAGTATCTATCGTCCTCCTGATGATCAGCGTTTTGTTTTTATCTTTATCCGGGACATCACTGACAAGAATCGCCTTGAATCAATTGATGAGGCTGCCGAGATTATGAACAATATCGGATATCTTTTTTCGGCTATCCGGCATGAGATCGGTAATCCTCTGAATTCGATGAAGATGGCTTTGACAGTTCTCGAAAATAATATTCATCGTTATTCCAAAGAGGAGATCGCCACTTATTTCAAAAGGATATTCGGGGAGGTCGCCAAGATGGAGGCTCTCCTAATCTCTTTTAAGAATTTCAGTATGTTTGAGCGACCGCAGACCCAGGAGGTCGATCTGCAGCTCTTTTTTGACAACCTCTTTCAACTGTTGGGGCCGGATATTCGGAAGAAGGGTGTCCGGGTCAGTGTGGATCTGCCTGGCAGTGTCCGGAAGGTTATGGCAGATCCCCGTGCCCTGCAGCATGTCCTAATGAATATCCTGGCCAATGCTATGGATGCTCTGGCCGGTCGTGACAACCCAACGCTGATTATCAAAAGTTATCTGTATAACAGTCTGTTGCGGCTTACTATTACTGATAACGGTTGTGGTATGGTTCCTGAACTGCTGCGGGATGCCTTCAAGCCTTTTTACACCACGAAACCGCATGGCACCGGACTTGGGCTGGTTATTTCCAAGAAGCTTATGGCCCAGATGGACAGCAGTATCGAGGTGACTAGCGAGTCGGGTCAGGGCGCTACGGTTATATTGACTATGCCGATTCCCGGTAATGGCGGGTCTAGAGAGGCTGGTAATTGATAGGGCTTGACAAAGCAGACCGCCTTGACTAGGTTGAAATTTTGAATGGATGATTGCTAATACCGTTTACTGAATAAACCAGAGGATACGATATGATTGCTGAGCGCATGGGGATGCGATCCAAGTTTGTTATTATGATGGGCAGTCTGGGACTTGTTGCCTTGATTTTAATCGGTGTGGCGAGTTATGTGTTCGGGAAGAAGAACGCCATGGATGAGGCCAAGAGCAAGGGGGAGCTTATTGCCAATTATATTTTTGCATCGCGGAAGTTCTTTTATGATTTTCAGAGACCTCTGATTAATGCAGTTATTGAACAGGATCGATTTTATCCTGAACTGATGTCAGAATTTGTTATCGCCAGTGAGACCTGGTCAATATTTAAGAAAAATTTGCCCGGCTATGAGTTCAAACAGGCCGCTGTAAATCCGTTGCAGCCCGCCAATACCGCTGATGGGGATGAAGCACGAATTATCAAGGGCTTTCAAGATAAGTCCGGCTTGAAACAGCAGGAGGGCATCTTGCAACGGGGTGGGGAGGAGTTCTATTTTCTAGCCAAACCAATCCAGATTGAGGCAAAGAGCTGTTTGCATTGTCACGGTGATCCGCAGGATGCGCCGAAGGATCAGGTGCAGCTTTATGGCACCAAGAACGGTTATCAGTGGAAGATGGGTGAGGTGGTCGGGGCTGATATAATTTACATCCCTATCCGGCAGCCTATGACGGTTGCCCGGCAGACGGCAGCCAGTATTATTTTTGTTGGGGGCGGGATTCTGCTTTTGGCTCTGCTCGTTGTCTGGTTTTTTCTCAATTCGCGGATTGTTGATCCTATTCTTAAACTTAGCGCCAGGACCGAGGAGATCAGCCTTGGCAAGGATCTTGATAAGGAAATTGATTTGTCCTCGGCCAAGGATGAACTCGGGGCGTTGGCCCAGGCTGTTGATCGTCTGCGGCTCAGCATGTACAAAATGCTGAATCGCCGTTAAGCAGAGCGGCACAGGGCAGGGATAAGATATGAATAGACATTTGTTGACTTATTGCACACTTACCGGTTGGTTGTTGATACAGATTATCTTGACGGTTCCGCAACCGCTGCAGGCTGCTGACTGTAAAAGTTTGGCCGAAGAGATCAGGCGGGAGAGGAGCATAATCAATCAGAAGACCAAGCTTGCCGATGCCGTCAAGGTCTGTCCCAATAGTGCAGAACTTAATTTCTCGTATGGTTATACCCTTGAACGGTTGCGGGATTACGATCTTGCCGTTAAATACTATAAGGCGGCCGCCGCTCTTGACAATAAGTCGGCTTCTGCCTGGTTTGGCCTTGGTGATGTTTATACCGTACTCGGCGATGCCAAATCGGCTGTCGAATCCTATGAAAAGGGGCTGAAGTTCGCTCCAGGCGACCGACGAGCAAAAAAATCGCTTGAGTTGGCGCTCGGTCAATTGCATACCACAGGAGAAAAGCAGAAAGTGATGGCAGCGCCAGAGCCCCAGCCAAAGGCCACGACTGCTCCGCCTTCGGTCAGCAAGCATGCGGCCGTGGTAAATCCTCCTAAAAAAGTAACCCCAGTTATTGCGCCGCCACAGAAGGTTGTGGCCGAGGTCAAAGAGTCTCCTCCATCGTCGGTTGCTGCGAGGGCAGAGTCGGTGTCGGTGCCTCTTGCGGAGCAGCCGGGAAAAGAGGAATCAGAACCGTCCGGTAATGCCCCGGTTAAAGCAAAAAAAATGGAAAAATTGCTTGTTTTGGAGCCGCGGGCGTTGAAAATCCCAATGTCGAAGTCCCATGCGGTTAACGAAACGAATAAGGCCAAGGCAGAAGATGTGGGACAGGCAGTAGCCGCGGCAACCGAGTCAGCCAAAAAACAGGCTCCGGAGGTGTCGGATAAGGGGACAGCAGTCAGCCCCGCAGTCAAATCTGCCTTGCTGGAGACACCGGCTGTGGCGCCAGGCGCTTCGTCAGTAAAATCAGTGGCATTTTCTATTCAGCCCGGCAAGCGGGTTGACCCGCAGTGGTTGCAGCGTAACACCAAGGATCAGGTTGTCGAATTCCGCCTGGCGCTTGAGAGTGAGGCGGCAAGGCGGCAGCCGTTGATTTTGCCGGATTTCAAGAAAGGCATTGACCTGACCGATTTTAAAAAGATTCAGGAGGGGAGACGGGAAGAGATAGCCAACAGCGCCAAGATTGATGCGCTGCCGATTGACATCGAGCGGCCAATAGTTCCCTATTTTAAGGATAAACGATTGGCAACCCCGCAGGAGGCGGGCAGATAAGCAGGTCACTCCTTTTGTTCAGGCAATAAATGGCCTGATTTCACTCCGGAATTGAATCTCGAGTTTGCTGTTGCCGATTTCTACAGCCAACAGGTCAGCCAGATCAGAAAGCCTCTCTCGGTTGGCGGCCCCGCCTTTTGTCCACTTTTCAAGGTTCTCCCGCATGATGATCTTGGCGAATGGCCCGATCGCCCTGGCCAGGGCGTCTTGCATTTTAGCCAGTGGTTCTGCCAGCTCTCCTGTCGTAAGCAGGGCTTCCAGGTCTATTGCTAGGTTGGCGGGCGCCGCTGATTCGGCGGCTGGTGCGCTTGGCTCAGTGTCGCTGACTTCGGACGGCAGGGTTAGGGGCTCTTGATCTTGAGGCAGTAAAGGCTCCTCAATCTGGCTGGGTGCAGCAACCGGCAGAGTAGAAGCCAGTCTTGCCGATTCCACAGCTACCTGCAGTTCTGCAGTGAGCATGCTGGAGGTCATTTTCACCAGGGCCATATTGGCGGATGGTTCGCCGATAATCAGGATAGTCGAGCCGCTATCGATCTGTTTGGTAAAGATCCGGGCCTCATCGTAATCAATATCGATACTTACTACATCGACACCAGATTGTTGATTGAGGGCGAAAATCCGGTGGATGGAACGACCAATTGTCTCAAGATCCTTGCTGCGCATTACTCTTGGCAGGTCTGTGGCTGCTATGCCCAATTCCTCAATATAGATAAATGAGCCCATGATATTGGGCAGGGTTTTGATCTCTTGGAGTTGCTCCTCCATATTCTGCTCTCCCTCTTGTGATTAAACAATAATCCGTACGATTAACGGTCGTAACATATTGGCGATCGGTGCGATGGCAATGCTGCTTTGGACTTCGAGCCCGACGATGATCTGCGGCCCTATAAGAACCAGAATCTTGTCGCTGTTGCTCTGACTCATGACCATCTGCTGGGTGGCGGTAAATCCCAAACCGTTGCCAAACTGGGCTGCGGTAGCAGCGGCATAAGCAACAAAATTGCCGAATTTTTTGATCTCTACATTTTTTTTGGCCAACACTATGCCGTTTTTGCCGATAACGATCATGCGGTTGACATTTTGCACGCCATCAATGGCCTCAATCAGACTTTCAAGATCGGATGCCTCTTTGCTGAGGGCCGGTTGTTTGGCCTGTCTTTCCGGAACTGCCGCAGGTGCATAGGTGTGGTCGAGTGCTACGTCAACCTGGTCCTGACCAACCCCGGGATAATCTTCTTCGATATTGCCGACAGGCTCCGATGCATCAAAATCAAGGTCGTCAAGATGGGCTTCATGCAGAATCTTCTCAACGGCAATCATTCTATTGGTCTCTGCTGCTTCCGCCTCCGAATCAACCTCTTCGGCGCTGGGAGCAGCGCCGCCCAATTCGTCCTTTTGGCGGGCACTTTCAATTAGGATGAAACCGAGGGGCACATTGATGGTGCGCTCCATATTTTTACAGATGCTGGTGAATTCGATCCTGACCTGGTCCCAGGAGGCCATTTCTATGGCAGCGCCAAGGCCTGTAAGGTTGTCAAGAACAGCGTTGATCAACTCACCCTGCTGGAAATAGAGGAATCCACTTCTTCCCTGGTAATGAATGGTTAAAGTGCAGGTTTTTTTATCGAGCTGCAGAAGTTGCATGAAGGAAGAGAGCGAGATGCCGTCAATCTGGCCTTTGGCGCCGGAAGAGAGCCCATCATTGATTTTGTTGAGCAGTATGTTGAAATCAATCGGTTTTTCAATGTACTGGAAGGCCCCCATATCCTTGAGTCGGTTCTCCATCTCCGGCGTGCCATAGGCTGTCATGACAATTACCGGTAGATCGGGGTGAGAGGTGCTGATGTTGGCAAGCAGATCAAAGCCATCCATCTCCGGCATCTTCAGATCGGTAACCACCAGATTTACCGTTGTTGAGCCCAGCACCTTCAGCGCCTCCAAGCCATTCCCTGCAGTAAGGATGCCGAAATTCTGGCGGCCTCCCGCCAGCATATCCTTCAGACTTAACAGAAAGCCTTCATCATCGTCGACTATTAATACCTGGTCCATTTTCTACCTCAATTATCTGATGCAGGCTGCCCGGATCTGCCGGAAATCGGTCTCTCCCATGAAGACCTTCTGAATGCCATCCTGCTTCAGGGTGAACATGCCGCCCCGCA
>MGTA01000018.1:13925-17621 GCA_001799225.1 Deltaproteobacteria bacterium RIFOXYD12_FULL_50_9 | reverse complement strand
CGTCGGTGACAAAAAGAACCTCATGGATGGCAAATCTGCCCTTGTAGCCGCTGTTCTTGCATTGGCTGCACCCTGCTGAACTGAAAATGGTGGCCTCGTCAAAGTCGTTTAAGCTGATGGATTTGAGCGGATGGTGACCAAACTCCTCAATGACGATCTCTTTTTCATTATTATCGAGAAAGGTAGGGCGCCGGCAGGCTGGACAGATCTTGCGGACCAGGCGTTGAGCGATAATGCCGAGGATGGAATCAGCAAAGCTGTAGGAATCAATCCCCATGCCGAGCAGTCGGGTAATGGTCTCAGGAGCTGAATTGGTATGAAGCGTGGATAAAACAAGATGGCCGGTCAAGGAGGCTTCGATAACGGTCTTGGCGGTCTCTTCGTCGCGGGTCTCACCAACCATGATGATATCCGGATCAGCGCGTAAAAACGATTTGAGAACCCTGGCAAAGGTCAGATTGATGTTGCCTTGGACTTGAATCTGCCGGAGGCCGTCCTGGAGGATCTCCACCGGATCTTCGACTGTCCAGATCTTTTTGGTGGGGGTGTTGATATAATTAAGGGCGGCATGGAGTGTCGTGGTTTTGCCGGAACCGGTTGGCCCGACCACGAGCACCAGGCCATATGGCATGTTGAGAATGGTTTTCATCCGATCGAGGTTATGAGGGAGAAAGCCCATCTTGCCAAGCGGCATCGCCTTGGTGTCGGTGAGTATCCTTAAGACCGCATCTTCATAACCCGAGGCAGTTGGCATGGTGACGACGCGGAGTTCGATGGTTTTGCGGCTCAGGGTTTTGAATTTGATCTTGCCGTCCTGGGGCAGGCGCCTTTCCGAGATGTCGAGCTTGGAGAGGATCTTGATGCGCGAGATCAGCGCCCGTTTATACTGATAGGGGATGTTCTTGTAGTGCATGCATTCGCCGTCAACCCGGAAACGGATGGTTGATCCCTTCTGGCCGGGCAGGGTTTCTATGTGAATATCCGAGGAACCGCTCTTGATCGCGTCTTCGATGATCTTGTTGGTCATCTGGACGACCACCCCTTCGGCGTCTCTGGAGAGATCCTCTTCGCGTGCCTCCTCAGCAGTATCTTCGACCAGCTCAAGACGATCGAAGACATCTTCCCGGTTTGCCTCTTCGACTGTATACTTTCCGTAGAAATAGTCGATAAACCGGTCGATATCTTCCTTGAGAGCTACGGCAAACTGGAAGTCTGTGCTTTTAAAGATCGAGCGGATATTGTCGGTTTTGACCATGTCAAACGGGTTGTCGGAGGCGATGAGCAGACCGTCGCCCTTGCTGGCAATGGGTACACAGGTATTGGCGCGGAAGAAATGTTCCTTGATCCCCTGGATACAACTTGGTGTTACAAGAGTTTCAAGCTCATTAAACTCTATGAAAGGGCATTTGTAGTAGTTGCTGAGTGATTGGCCAAGATTGGCTTTGGAGATATCAAAATCCTCAACCAGAATTACATCGACCGATTTATTTTTCTGTTTAGCATGGCTGCGGGCCTTCTCAAGATCCGCCACCGAAATCAGTTTTTGCAGGATGAGTCCGCCGAAGCGTCCGAATTTCTGGGCGGTGCTGGTCAGGTTTTTGAGGCGGAGCTGGGCATAACGGAATTTCGGATTGACCTTGACGATCAGCTCGAGTGTGCTGATGGCAGCACTGAAATCACCGGCGTTCTCATAGGCCAAGGCCAGTCGGTCCAGCACCTCAAGATCTTCCTTGCCCTTGCCGGCATCTCCGGCATCACGGGCCTTTTCCAGATACGGGATGGCATCGAAACAGTTGTCCAGGGTAAGATAGCACTCACCTAATTTGGCGTTGATAAGCCGAGGCGAGATCGATGAATTGAGCAGTTTTTTGAGTTCATCAATGGCTTCTGCAAAGAAACCTGCCTCCATGAGGCCCAGGCTTGACTCATAACTGTGCTGTGCCTGTTCCCTGGGGGAGAGAGTTTTTTCATGCTGCGGCTGGCCACTGGTGAATTCTGATAGGCCTTTGTCCGGAGTGGTAAGGCTATTCAGGATTGCAGTGACTTTTGCATAAAGTTCTTCCTTGGGATCAATCTTGGTCAGCAGATCTTTGTAGACCTCGGCAGCCTCTTTGAGAAGGCCATGCGTCTTATAGAGATCTGCCTCGGCAAGTTTGTTCTGGATTTCCGTGCTGATAGTAGTCTGCTCCATGAGGGTCTCTTAATTTTTTTATGTCAGGCTGATAACTGGCAGATGTTCATTTTGCATCTGGAGATGGCCGACCAGCATGGAGTCGCGTTTTTGTACCGGTTCCCACCGCCATTGTTTGGAGACGGTAACCTCGGCAATGGCAGAGTCAAGAAAGGCAAAGCCGCCTGTGTCATTGCCGTAAAGCAGCAGAATATATATCTCTTTACGCGGTTCGGCCAAGGCTTGCAGGACTCCGGGATGAGCAAGAATCGGTAGTTCCATCCGTTGGAGAGTGCTCTCCTGTTTGTTGGCAAGTTCACCCCGGAAAAGCTTACGGATGGATGACCACGGCCATTTTTTTAACCTTTTTAAAGGCAGATTGGTGAGATTGGCGAATTTTTCAGCTGTCGCGGTTTTTGTGCTGACATAGCCTATCTGGTCGGGCACAAAGGCAACCAGGGAGCCTTTCCACCTGGCGATGGTAAGGTTGGGCCATGGACAGGGTGAAGAAGCAGGTTCTTCGGGTTTCGGGCTAACCTTTGGTGGTGGGGGATTACTTAAAATGGCTGCGAAAGATTGGTAGTCTCCAGCCAGGGCCCTGGTCAGTGATTCCCTCTGCAGTTCAAGTTGTTCACGGAGTTTTTTGTTGATGACGTGCAGTTTGTCGTAGCCGGTTTTATTGGCAAACAGGTTTTCTAAAGGAAGAACCCGGTCGATGCAGATACTCAGCATGGAGATATTGGCCTGGATGACTTTAAGCAGGCCTTCGGGCAACTGGCCGGCAGAGGTTCTGGTCATAGCTTTTTTAGGAGAAGCCTGTGGAGCGGCCGGGACAGTGACCCGAGGAGGCTTGACAACGGCTGCCTGTTTCTCTTCTTCTACCAAGTCGAATTTAAGGTCCAGGGTCTCCTCTGTTTTTGTCCGGCTGCCGGCAGCTTCACTACTGTCATCGCCTTGCATGGCCAGGGTCAGCCCGGCTGCTTCTTCGAGGATGGTTACGGTTTTTCCGCTAAGCGCCTCTTCATCATCATCTTCCGTCAGCATGGTCGCTTGCAGGTCATCCAGAACAGGCGCCATAATCTCAGTTATCTTTTCAGCAGGTAAGGGCTGGGCATTGATTTTTTTGATGGCGGCCAAGGCGTCTTTGAGAACTTTCGGGCCGGATGTCGGGACTGATTGGGGAGATTCGGCCATGGCGTCGAGCAGCAGCCCGATAATTTCGAAGGCCCGGGTAAGGTCTGGTTGGGCCTGGTCGGTTTCACCCTGCAATTTTTTGAAGAGAGAGCGGGTTGATTCGATGTTTTTAAGGGATACATCCCATTCCAGGGTGAGCAAAGAGTGGTCGAGTTGACTTAACAGATCATTCGTCATGACATCGAGGCCAGCCGGTTCAATGAGCTCATCCGGCAGAAAATCCAGACCAGTAGGGCCGGCGGTGGCACTGCCCGTGCCAGGTGGTTCCTTCTGCTTAGGAGCAGGAGCAGCAACCGTTCGCACTTCGTTGGTAGTCGGATCAATCTCGACCT
>MGTA01000018.1:11370-13900 GCA_001799225.1 Deltaproteobacteria bacterium RIFOXYD12_FULL_50_9 | reverse complement strand
GACCGCATTGTCGATTTCCGTAGTGATTTTGGATATTTTTTCTTTTTGACTATTGGGCATGGCGAGTTCCTCCCTTTGTATCCATATAACTACAGTTGTTCAGGTTGAAGGACGGCTGGACCAGCCCCTTAAGATGATTAAAGTGTGGTAAGCAGATGTTTCACCGCAACCTGATGCACTGTCTGTTTACTGATCTCTTTTAATGTTTCAAAGACGCCATTACCTTTGATGGCAATGGCCTCAAAGTATTTTCGTTTCAACTCCTTATTAAGGTCATCCTCAAGTTCCGCAATGGTCAGGGTGGGGATAGGAGTATCAGCCAAGTCTCGTTTATTGTATTGCATGACAAGTGGCATCTCATCAAGATTCAAGTGGTAATCCTTGAGATTTTTCCTGAGATCTTCAAGGCTCTCCTTATTGCGTTCTTTTCTGACCCTTAAAGGATCCGCGACAAAGACGATGCCGTCGACCCCTTTTAGAACCAGCTTACGAGTAGCGGCATACATGACCTGGCCTGGTACGGTATAGAGTTGGATGCGAATATCAAATCCGCTGATTTTGCCGAGATTGAGCGGGAGCAGATCGAAAAAAAGGGTGCGGTCGCCTTTGGTATCAATGGTGAGCATCTTGCCCCGGTTTTTTGTATTCATAGCATTGTAAATATAGAGCAGGTTTGTGGTTTTGCCACACCGTCCGGCTCCGTAGTAGACAATCTTACAATGGACTTCTTTTTTGCTGAGGTCGATGAGTGCCATTTCTATCCTTCAAAAATTATCCGAAGCGATTCGCTGATATCAGTAATCCGGCAGCGGACCAATCCCAGGGAGACATCCTCGCCAAAGATGGTAATCAGGATAAGATCGTTACCAATCCGTCCGAAATTGATATTTCCGTTTTTGCCCTTGTGGAAAAGGAGAGTGAAGTCGTCTTCGCCTATCAGTTTAGCGATCTGTGCCGTGGCGCCGAGATTAGCGGCTGCCAAAGCCGCTAATGATATGGCATCGATCTCATCCGCTGTTTGGCCTAAATTTACCAGAATGTTGCCGGCGCTGTCTATGAGCAGAACTGTCCGAACTCCTGCATTGATAAGCGAGTTGACCAGAATGTTTTTCGATTTTTCAAGCATGCTGGATGTTAAAACAAAGTCTGGCATCTAGTATCCTCCTGGGTGGGCCCCGTGATCATGGTAAAGACGTTTGGCAGCTATGAAGCAAGGGGGGACTGTCGGGCTAGCGGTCATGTAGTTATCAATGATTGTCTGCCGCATATAAGATAGGGGATAGGGTTGGCAACGAGAAAAATAAGATTTTTCGCTAGTTTTAAGGCAGTATGGATAATATGTTGTTACAGGTATCATCAGGATGATATAACGATTCATTTTGGGTGACAAGTTATCGTTTTATTAAACATTGTTACAATGTATCATGCTTCCTGTCAAATGGGAAGCATGATCAGCGAAAGGCAGGGTGATTATTCGTATATTTCCACCAAGCCTCATGAATTTGCTGTTTATATCGGCCGAATTGGTGATTGCATGGTTATGGAAAAGACGTTTGGGCAATTCAGCATGTCAGGATTTTCTTATCTGGACAGACGGTTGGCTGCCTTTGTAAATCGTCTGGCAATGGATAGGTCCGAATATCTTTGCCTGGCAGTGGCATTGGCTAGCTATTACGCCGGGAGGGGCCATACCTGTGTTGATTTAGCCCGTCATGCCGGCGCAGCAGCTTCTGCTGAATTTTTTGGGGACGGGGCCGAATTTGTCTGGCCGCAACTGGATGTCTGGCTGCGCCATCTAAAATTGAGCGGCGTAGTGGGCGAACCAGGCGACCATGCACCGCTTGTTCTTTCCGGAACCCGGCTGTATCTGCAGAGATTTTTTAAGTTTGAGAGCCAGGTTTTCGGTTTTTTGCTGGCTCGGAGCAGGTTTCCGGCCCCTGATTTGAATTTTGAAGTTATCCGGCAAGGCTTACTCCGTTTATTCCCTCCGGGCAGCGATGGGGACGAGGTGAATTGGCAAAGGATCGCTGCCCTGACAGCAGTGACCGGCCGGATCGCCATAATCACCGGCGGTCCGGGTACCGGTAAGACAAGCACGGTAGCCGCAATTCTGGCACTTTTGCTTGAACAGACTGCCAATCCTGCTGCCCTGCGCATCGCTCTCTCTGCCCCTACCGGCAAGGCGGTAACTCGGCTGCAGGAGGCAATCAAGGCCGGTCAAATGCGCCTTGATTGCTCAGAGGCTATCCGTAGCGCTATGCCAACCCGTGCAACAACCCTGCATCGTTTGCTCGGCGCTGGTGGTCAGGGGCGGCCGTATCTCTTCAATGAATTCAATCAGCTCCCTGTTGATCTGGTGGTAGTGGATGAGGCCTCTATGGTGGACTTGCCGTTGATGGCCCGTCTGGTTCGGGCTTTGCCTGAGCATTGCCGGCTTATCCTTCTCGGCGATCGCGATCAGCTGGCCTCGGTTGAGCCGGGCTCGGTGTTGGGTGATATTTGCGGACCGGCCATGGTCAACAGTTTTTCC
>MGTA01000018.1:7912-11353 GCA_001799225.1 Deltaproteobacteria bacterium RIFOXYD12_FULL_50_9 | reverse complement strand
GTCAAGCTCAATTGCCGGCCAGAAAATCGTCTCGGACAGATCAAGTGTCTCTCGGGGGTTTCATGATTCTGTGGTCGAGTTGCGGTGGAGTTGGCGATTTAGCGAGCAGAGCGGCATCTCTGTTCTGAGCAGGGCTGTCAAGTCCGGAGATGTCGAGGCCGTCTCGGCTCTGTTTGCGAGATCTGGTCTGCCGGACGTTGTTTGGCGGGAACTGCCCTCCCAAACTGCTGTTGCCGAAGAGCTGATGGTGAAGATCCTGCCCTGGGCTCATCGTCTTAGTCAGAGTGGCAGCGTTGAAGACGCTCTGGCTTTGCTCGGTGAACAGGGCATCCTCTGCGCCCTGCGTCAGGGGCCCTGGGGTGTTGAGACAATAAACCGTCTGCTGGAGACTTTGCTGGCACGTCAAGGTTTAAAGGAGAATGATTGCCCATATTATCCGGGCCGGCCGATTATTATTACTGAAAACAGCTATCGTCTGCAGCTCTTTAATGGTGATGTCGGCGTTGTTCTCCCCTCTTTGCAGGCAGTAAAAGGTTTGAGGGGATTTTTCCAGGCCGCTGGCGGCGGGGTGCGGTCGGTGCCGTTGGTCGGATTGCCGGCACATGAATCAGCTTTTGCCTTGACCGTGCATAAAAGCCAGGGCTCCGAGTTTCGGCACGTACTATTGATCCTCCCTGACGCCATATCGCCGGTGCTCTGCCGTGAATTGATCTATACAGCTCTTACGCGGGCAAGAGAAAGTATCGAAGTCTGGGGAAGATGGTCGATCTTTGCCGAAGCGCTGCAAGCGAGGATCGAACGCCAATCGGGTTTGCGGGACAGGCTGTTGCTGAGTGAAAACCACCTGATTGGTAACCGGTCAGAAGTGTGATCTTTTTCTTGCCCGGTCCAGGAGGCTATGCTATAGTTTCAGACTCAAGTTGTTAAACCCGGCCAGAGTATGGCTGCTTGTCTTCCAGGCGTATTTTGTCCCCTCCTGTGTTTCCCGTACAACCGCATGTTGGAAGGATTTAGGGCTAGAGGTGCGTCGTTATTATTAGTTTTATGCTATAACAAATTGAAATTATTCAGATTATTTCTGTGAGACTGATATTATTCATCAATAAATGTAGTTGTATTCATGAGGTGCATCTTGAAGAAGAAGATACTGGTTGCTAATCGAGGTGAGATTGCCCTGCGGGTCATCCGTGCCGTCCAGGAGCTCGGGTACACGGCCGTGGCAGTCTATGAAACCCCTGATAACGACGCCCTGCATATCCGGGCGGCTGATGAGGCGGTCTGGTTAGGCGATGGTCCGCGCACGGATTATCTTAATATTGATAAGATTATCCGGGCCGCAAAAAGGCTTGAGGTCGATGCGATCCATCCCGGATATGGTTTCCTGGCCGAGAATCCTGATTTCAGCAAGGCCTGCGAGGATAATGGGCTTGTTTTTATCGGTCCGTCATTTGAGGTTATCCGCAATCTGGGCGATAAGGTTATAGCCCGGCAGATAATGAATGAAGCCGGTATCTCAATGGTGCCCGGCACCTCGAACCTGAGTCATGGTGAGGCCGGGGTTGCGGAGGCCAAGGCCTTTGCCGCGACTTATGGTTATCCTGTGATGCTTAAGGCCACGGCAGGCGGCGGCGGTCGCGGTATCCGCCGGATCGATAACGAGTCTCAGCTTCTTCAGGATATCCCCTCAGCCCGGGCCGAGGCCAAGGCTGCTTTCAATAACGACAGCGTCTATCTTGAAAAGCTGGTACTTAATCCCAAGCATGTCGAGGTTCAGATCATTGCCGACCAGTTCGGCAATACGGTGCATCTGGGCACCAGGGACTGTTCCATCCAGCGCCGCAACCAGAAATTGGTAGAGATCGCGCCTTCGCTTATTAAAGACCAGGACCTGATCGAGCGCATCTGTCAGACCGCTGTCAAAGCGGCCAAGGCAGCCAGCTATACCAATGCCGGCACTGTCGAGTTCTTAGTTGATAAGGACATGAACTATTATTTCATGGAGATCAATACCAGGATCCAGGTTGAGCATACCGTCTCCGAGATGATTACCGGCATCGACATTGTTCGTACGCAGATTAAGATCGCTTTTGGCAAGCAGCTCTCCTTCTGCCAGGAAGATATCAAACTGCGCGGTTATGCTATTGAGATGCGGATTAACGCCGAAGATCCCCGGAATAATTTTATGCCCGAAGCCGGCAAGACCGTCACGGTCTACCGATCGCCCGGGGGGTATGGTGTGCGGTTGGACGGTTTTGTCTATCAGGGTTACACCATTCCGGAGTCGTATGATTCACTGCTGGTTAAACTGACGGTCTTTGGTTTCAGCTGGAACGAAACTGTGGATCGGCTGCGCCGGTGTCTGAGAAACTTTGTTATCCATGGTCCAAAGACCACCATCCCCTTCTACCTGAACATCGTCAATGATCCTGATTTTCAGAATGGGGACTTCAATACCTCTTATCTTGATACCCACCAGTATCTTATCGATTACGAGGAGCAGTGTACTGAAGGCAACAAACTTGCCAGGCTGATTGCTGAGATCCAATACCGGAAAGAGAATCCCTACGCCATCTAAGTTTAAGGCGGGTACTTTTTAGATTAAGTGTGCCGGTTGCTGAGCGCCGGATTACTATTGCCCAAAGGAGTTGGAAATTATCATGGAACGTATTGTTCAGGGTATGAGTATCGACGAGGTATTACGCATCCTGCGTAGTGCTGATGGCTATTTTATATGCAACACCGCCCGGGATCTGTCGCAGTCGGATTTTAAGAACAGAATCCTGCTGCATACCGATCTGCTGGCCGCCAAGTCCCGCGAGGCCGCCGGCTATTTCTCTCTGGAGATCACCGGCGGCGCCTCCATACATGTTGATATCCTCCGTAAACAGGTCGATCCCTTCCTTAAATTGGAACTGTTGCGGGCCAAAATGCCAAAAACCATGTTTCAGACTCTGTGCCGGGGTGTGAATCTTTTTGGCTATCGGCCCTATCCACAGAACGTCATCCGCTTCACCGTCCGCGAGTTTGCCAATTACGTTGATGTCTGGAGGGTTTTTGACTTCATGAATCACATCCCGAACATGCAGGCTGTTTTTGAGGAGGTGCAGAAGGCAGGCAAGATCCTCGAACCCTCTATCTGTTTTTCAACCGGGCCGGAACATACCGATGCCTTTTATGTGAAAAAGGTAGGTGAGATCCTCGATGTTACCGGCGATAAGATCCTCCTGTGCATTAAGAACCACGGGGGCCTGGGTTCACCTAAGCGGATTGGCGAGCTGGTCAGTGCCATCAAGCAGACCTATCCGGAGTTGGTCATCCATTATCATGGTCATAATACCGACGGCAATGACATCGGCAGAATTACCGCAGCAGTGTTGAATGGTGCGACCATCGTCGATGCCGCTGATCATGCCTTTACCGGGTTTTATGGCCCGCCGCCGT
>MGTA01000018.1:209-7847 GCA_001799225.1 Deltaproteobacteria bacterium RIFOXYD12_FULL_50_9 | reverse complement strand
AAGCTGCCGGGTGGCGCCATGGGCAGCAGCTTTGAGCAGGCTGTTAAGGGTGGCTTTCTTAACAAAATGCCGACCATCCTGCACGACGAGTTGCCGAAGGTGCAGATTGACCTTGGCAACTTCTGGAGCGTGACGCCCGGTTCTCAGATCATCTGGACCACCGCGGTCAGTAATGTCCAGGGCGGCGACCGTTACGGTAACCCGTCCGGCGACCTTAAGAATCTGCTGCTTGGCAAGTATGGACCATTTCCCTTTTATCGGCCGGCTGATTGGATCTATGAAAAGGTTTTTGGCCCGACCTGGCAGGAGATTCTGGAAAAAGAGGGCGGCATGGAGGCGGTTGGCGATATTGATATTGACCAAGAACGCCGGACACTTACCGAACGCTTGGGGGTCAAACCCACTGAACAGCAGTTGGTCATCTATTTCCAGCATCCGAACGATGCGGTGAATTTTTATAAATTTGAGGAGAAGTTCGGCCGGGTCTATGTTTTGCCGCCGAGCATTCTTTTCAGGCGGCACGGCTTTAAGCTGGGCGAGTCTCTGAAATTCAAGGACCATAACGGCAAGGAGCACTTTATCGAGATCGGTCCGGAACAGAAAAACGAATCCGGCGAGACGAATATCTATCTGAATATCGACCATCATCAGCGCGTCTTTCTCTTTAAACCGGAAGTCAAAGGCACTGCCGGCGCCGGGCCGGTGCAGCTCAGCAAGGAAGAGATTGTCCAATTGGCCAAGGGCGGAGATGCCCGTGCTCTGTTTACCGCCAATGTCTGTGAGGTAAGCGTCAAGGTGGGCCAGGTCGTCCAGCCCGGTGATCGGCTGGTGATTCTGGAGGCCATGAAGATGCAGACGCCGGTAACCAGTGAGGTCGGCGGCAAGGTCCAGACTGTTTCGGTCAAGGTCGGGCAGTCTGTCAAGCCCGGCGACAAGTTAGTCAAGATTGCAGTCGAGGCGTAGGGGCGGGTTTGTAACCCGCCCAAAATGGCCCTGCCCCAAACCAACACCCGCCGATCATGTTCGGCGGGTCGGTAGGGGCGGGTTTGTAACCCGCCCAAAAACCGGTCTTTTGAACCAATAACCGTCGGACAGGATTGGCGAATGATGGGTTGTGGATGAGTTGCAAGGGCGGGTTTCAAACCCGCCCCTACGACACCCTCGGCCATCTCCAGAAAATTGGGTTCACATGACATTCAATCCCGAGATTCATCATCGTCAATCCATCCGTCTGCGGAACCATGATTATTCCCAAGCCGGCGCGTATTTCGTGACGATATGTGTTTGGCAGCGTGAATGCCTGTTTGGCGAAATCATTGACGGGGTCATGCGGTTATCTGAGACGGGACGGAATGTTCATGCCGTATGGGAAGATTTGCCCAATCATTACAACCAGATTGAATTGGACGCATTTATTGTCATGCCAAATCATATTCACGGTGTCATTATTATCGTAGGGGCCGGTTTTAAACCCGCCCAAGGTTTGCAGTCCGCCCAATTAAATCACGTCTCTGCCGAAAAAAGACAGGCATTGCCTGAAATCATTCGGGGATTCAAAACCTTTTCAAGCCGTCGCATCAATGAAATGCGAAAGACACCAGGGTGCCCAGTCTGGCAGCGTAATTATTTCGAACGGGTTATCCGTGGAGAACGTGAATTTGCGTTTGTTCGCGAATACATTGTCAATAACCCTTTAAAATGGGATTCGGACCATGAGAACCCCGGCTTGATCCAAAAACCGTTCGGTCATGTTTGATGGGTTGTGAGGGCGGGTTTAAAACCCGCCCCTACGAAACCGGTTCGGTCCAATAATTAACTGGTGATGATTAACGTCGAGTTTGTAACCCATTTAAAACGGCCTGAATTGGCATCAACAATGGTCATAGGAGGGCATGGTATCGTAGGGGCGGGTTTGTAACCCGCCCAAAAGGGCCTCGCCTTGATCCCAAAACCGGCCGATTATGATTGATTGGCTGTGGTGAGGGCGGGTTTAAAACCCGCCCCTACGACCCCGGGCACCCAAGATGGTATTTCGAATAATGACGACCCTCCAGCCAAATATGGCAAAATCAGACCTGGCAATGCAACACAAATTAAGAGCAGTTTTTTGTTGACAGTCAAATCCTGCCTGTGTTAATTCTCTTTCGACCACGGGACGGCCATGGTAAATTTCGCCTCATCGCCTCATCGCCTCATCGCCTCATCGCCTCATCGCCTCATCGCCTCATCGCCATAATTTTTTCATCCTTTGACCTGACGTTTTTCAGCCTTCATTTTTCTTGTAATTTTAAAATCATGCAAAAGCCTCGGCGAGCCCTGCTCCGTGGTTTTGTCCATGAGGAAATGGGTGAGGGCGGGTTTAGAACCCGCCCCTACGACCCCCTGCGGTCCAATAATGGTTTGAGTATGATTGCCGGCGTTTGTAATCTGTTCAATACGGTCTGGATTACCATAATCAACGGTCATTAGAGGCACATGTTTCGTAGGGGCGGGTTTTAAACCCGCCCAAAACGGCCTTTCCTTGTTCCCAAAACCGGTCGATTATGATTGATTGGCTGTGGTGCGGGCGGGTTTAAAACCCGCCCAAAACGGCTTCGTCTGGATGCAATAAGTGTGGAAAAAGGGACAGAATTAGTATCCTGTCCCTTTCAGTTGTTCGTAGAGCCTTTTTTGGGGGGAGAGAATATACGAGTTAGAAGACCATGACGATTGAATTTTCAACACCAAACGAGGTTGTCTGGCGTTCCGGATTTTTCGGGTCGATCCACCAGTCGCCGTCCACGATAAATTTATATTCGTAACGGCCTTTTTTAAGTTTCAGCGATTTCTTCCAGATGTCGCCCTTGAATTTACGCATCGGATACTCGGTGCTGTTCCAGCCGTTAAAGTCTCCTGCTACAAAGACCTCCCTGGCATTCGGAGCATGCAGTATGAATTCTGTGGACGGTTGCGCTGCATCGGCATTTTTTTTGGCTGGCGCGCAGCCTTTTTCGAGTGCCGTCGCGCATTTTTTCTTGCCTTCCATTTTTTTCTCCTCCTCAGGATCTTATTATTAGTGACCGTTTAAACCGTCGTTTACCAACATGGTTGTACTCTTTTCTTAACCGAAATAATGGCGGAAACGGCGATCTGATGTCAATAAAAAACTTTTTGTAACTACTCAGTAATAGCGCCTCTCGGCAAGAAACAGGTCGTTTCAGCAGGATGTTGAGCCGGAATTCAGTTCTTCTGAGGTTATAAAAGACTGGATGCTGGCTAAAAACACCTCAGGTATGGTGTTTTTAGCAAATAGGCGCCATTTTCTATTCCAAATTGAGCTGCTGCAACTTTTTTACTAAAAAATTGCAGCTGCTCGTTGATTTGCAAGATATGCTGTGGTTGTCTAATTATTTCTGAAACGTCAGGCGATTAAAGCCGCCTTTATCCCAGAACGGCCGGGTAGCGGTGAAACCGGTGATTTCAAGGATGCAGACCTCAAGGATAAGGTAGACTGAGGTGTTCCGGCGGACGCAACCGAGCAGGGTCTCACCATGGTGTCCCAAGGCGCTGTGAAGATGGAATTTGGGTTTAGCACCATCCCAGAAGATGCTGCCTGCGCCAAGGACCTCCCGGGCGCCATCAACGGTTTGCCAGACCGGATCGGGTGGCATCACCGGTTCCTTGGGGCCGCTTACGGCATCGGCGTGGCGCAGACCGCCCAGGATATGAAACCAGCCGGCCCGGATCTGCTCCTGCGTGACCAAATCCCGCAGGCTTCCTAGAAAATCTTCCCCATCGTCAAAGCGGGCGACGATCACCCGACCGATTGAACCAACCTTGTATTCCATAAAATTACTCCTGTTTTTCGGCTCTTTGCAACTGTTCCTGGGCGCTCTTGAGCTGCCTGAAGATCTCATGGCTATAGACAGGCTTGCGGGTGTGGGCATAGTGCGCTGCTGCGCTCCGGATAGAGACAATATCAAGGCGGGGAAATTGCTGACCAGCTTCGACTAAGGCCGGGCTTTTCCATTGCAGCAAAGCTTCGCCGGTATAGCGGATTTCTTCAAAAGCCTCGATGGCATCTGTCAGGATTGCGTCCCGCAGGTGTTCAATCTCATGGTGTTCCAGATTCTGTTTGAGCTGCGACCCTCTTTTGGCCTCAAGAAAAAGGTAGAGGGGTTCCGGTTCGATCTTTCTGAGCTCTTTGGCCAGGTATTTGATCTGGCGTTTGCGGGCCCCGGTTTTGAGATCTTTGGCTCTGGTGATTTCGTCCTTCAGCCAAGGCTCGCAGGGCAGATGGCGCAGTACGCTTTCCGGCAGTTTTACCAGCTCCTGGGCTAGCTCCTCGACCCTTTCGGCGCGGCGTTTGAGTTCTGATTTGCTCAACCGGTATTCGGTCGGTTGGTCTGGTGATGGTTTGTTTCGCATATGCGGGTGCCTTTTTTTTGATTGCCTTTTCTTGGAACCCTACAGTAGAATCAGTTCCATCATCTTTTGAATTAATCTTAAGTTCGATCATACGCAATCATACTATATCTTTTACACAAAAAAAGGAACCACCGCCATGGCCACCAATATTTTTTCTATAAATCAGCCAACCCGCATCCGTTTTGGAATAAATACCATCGCTGATCTGCCGGATCAGGTGCGAAGCTTGAACGGCACAAAGGTTTTCATGGCTGTTGACCCCGGGGTCAGGGCAGCCGGACTGCTCGAACGCGTCACCAGGCCCCTGGAAGAGGCCGGCATCCCCTATGAAATCTACGATCGGATTGATCCTGAGCCGGGACTGAAACTTGCTGATAAAGGCGCGGAACTGGCTCGCAAGGCCGGGGCGGATTGCATTGTCGGGGTCGGCGGCGGGTCGGCCATGGATGTGGCCAAGGCGATCAGCATCTTGATGACCAACGGTGGTAAGGCCGTGGATTACCTGGGGCTCGGCAAGATCAAGAAGCCCGGTCTGCCCAAGATCATGGTGCCGACAACTGCCGGCACCGGTGCCGAGGTTACCTTTACGGCAGTGTTCATTAATGAAAAAACCTCTTCGAAGGGCGGCATGAACGGCGATCCGCTTTATCCGGATGCCGCGATCCTCGATCCGGCTCTCACCCTCTCCCTGCCGCCCGGGGTGACCGCTTCAACCGGGATTGATGCCTTCACCCATGCGCTGGAGGCCTATGTCTCTACCCAGGCACATGCGATTTCCGACATGTATGCCCTTGAAGCACTTGACCTGATCGCCAGGAATCTACCCAAGGCCTATGCCAACGGCGACAATATCGAGGCCCGTTCGGCCATGTTGCTTGGCAGTCTGCTGGCCGGTAAGGCCTTGGCCACTGCCGGCGTTGGTCTGGTCCATGCCATGGCCTACCCTCTGGGCGGCATGTTCAATATCCCCCATGGCCTGGCAAATGCGGTGTTGCTGCCCTATGTAGTCGATTACAATGTCATCGGCAATCCGGAAAAGTTTGCGGTAATCGCCGAGATCATGGGCTACGATGTCGAAGGCCTGAGCACGCGCGAGGCGGCTCATGCTGCCGTAGAGGCGGTCTACAATCTGAACAGTGATGTTGAGATCCCCATGTCTCTCTCCGAACTTGACATCCCGCACGATAAGATTCCGGAGATGGCCAGGATTGCTTTAACCGTCACTCGTCCGGTCGAAAACAATCCGCGTAAACCAAGCCTTGACGATGTGATTCGGATTTACGAAACCGCCTATGGCGAGAGAGAGTAGTTCGGCACTGTCAATCCTGTTTTGTTGTAGGGGCAGGGTTCTCCTGCCCTGAAAAACTGGGCGCGAGGACCGCACCCCTACGATAACATGGGGTATTTGCTAATTCAAAGTCCCTTAGCAAATTCTGGGCAGCAGTTCGCCGACCGGCATGTCGATGATGCGCTCGACACCGAGAACGGTGCGCAGGACAACCAGGGAAGGATGATTTGGGGTTGCTTGACCGATAATGGCGGCCTGTTTGCCCAGGGGATGGCGGTGCATGGCGGCAAGAATCTCTTCAGCCTTGTCAGCCGGTACAGCAGCCAGAAGCTTACCTTCGTTCGCGGCATGGAGCGGATCGATCCCCAGAATCTCGCAGGCTGCTCTGACTTCGGGTTTTACCATCAGCTTCTCTTCTGCAATGACGATACCAATACTCGATGCCTTGGCCCATTCGTTCAAGGTGGCAGCCACGCCTCCCCGAGTGGGATCGCGCATGGCGTGGATATCTTGGCTTACCCCTAGCATGTTTTCGACCAGGCCGTTTAAAGCGGCCGTGTCGCTAGCGATGCGGGTTTCAAACGACAATCCTTCCCGGCAGGTAAGGATTGCCAGGCCATGATCGCCGAATGTTCCTGAAATAATCAGGCAATCTCCCGACCTGATACTGGCGGCAGACATCGTAACACCCTCTGGAATCAAGCCTATCCCGGATGTCGTGATAAACAGCTTGTCGCACGAACCCCGGTTCACCACTTTGGTGTCGCCGGTGACTATTGTGACCCCGGCCGCCCTGGCCGCCTTTTCCATGGAGACCAGCACCCGATTGAGGTCAGCCATGGGCAGCCCCTCTTCGATGATGAAGGCGGCAGAGAGCCAGAGCGGCCTGGCACCGCTCATGGCGATGTCGTTCACGGTGCCGTTGATCGCCAGGTCGCCGATGTCGCCACCGGGGAAAAAAATCGGATCAACCACATAGGAATCGGTTGAGAAGGCCAGACGGCCGCTTGCGGGATTAAGTATGGCCTGGTCATCGAGACGGTTCAGAATCTCGTTGCCGAATCGGGGTAGGAACAGGCGGTTGATGAGATCGGCGGATAACTTGCCACCGCTGCCGTGCGCCAGTTGAATACGGTCGTGCTGCAGGATGGGTAAAGGGCAGGCAAAGTTCGGCGAATCTGTGGTCATGATCTGACACCTTCTGTTCGGTGGTAGCGGTAATAGGCGGAACAGGCGCCTTCACCCGATACCATGGTGGCGCCAAGCGGGTGTTCCGGTGAACACTCAAGGCCAAAGGCCGGGCAGTCGTGCGGCTTGCGTACGCCCTTGAGTACAGCGCCGCTGATGCAGTGTTCCGGTTCCCGGCTTGAAGTACTTGTGCAGGGGAAAAGGGCTGCGGCATCGAAGGCCCGATAGCGGTCGCGGATTTCGAGGCCGCTGGCAGGGATCATGCCGATCCCTCGCCATTCGCGGTCGGTTATCTCAAAGACCTCGGCCAGTGCAGCCTTGGCCTGCGGGTTGCCGTCCGGTCGTACCGCTCGTTGGTATTGATTTTCCACCTCGTGTCTCCCTTCCTCCAGTTGTCTTAACACCATAAGTATTCCTGCCAGGATATCGACCGGCTCAAAACCGGTGGCCACAATCGGCACCAGGAAGCGTTCGGCAATTGGTTGATACTCCCTGGTTCCCATGATTGCACAGACGTGGCCGGCTGCCAGATAGCCCTGCACCCGGTTATCCGGTGCGGAGAGCAAAGCAACGAGGGCAGGCGGCACCAGCACGTGGCTGGCCAGTTCGCTGAAATTGGCAACCCCTTCCCGCTCTGCCTGGATAATGGCCATGGCATTACCCGGCGCCGTGGTCTCAAAGCCGACGGCGAAGAAAACAACCCGGCGATCAGGATTGGCCCGGGCGATTTTCAGGGCCTCCAGCGGTGAGTAAAC
>MGTA01000018.1:0-203 GCA_001799225.1 Deltaproteobacteria bacterium RIFOXYD12_FULL_50_9 | reverse complement strand
GACATCTCCACCTTTAGCCTTGACCGCAAACAGATCCTCGCTGCTGCCCGGTACCCGCAGCATGTCGCCGAAGCTGCAGAAGATTACCTCCGGTCGAGCGGCAATAGCGATGGCCTGGTCGATTATGCCGATCGGGGTGACGCAGACCGGGCAGCCCGGGCCATGGACCAGTTCGATTTCGGGCGGCAGGAGCTGGTCGATGC
>MGTA01000017.1:15847-16255 GCA_001799225.1 Deltaproteobacteria bacterium RIFOXYD12_FULL_50_9 | reverse complement strand
TCAACTCAGCTTTATACCGCAAGGGCATAAGTTTCGTATGAGCAGGCAAGCTGCTCAACTCAGCTTTATGTTCTTCCTGTCAGCCCTTCAACCCCGTCACGCCATATATCAAGCATCCGCCCGCTTACTGTTGCAAACTCCTGATGCTCGCCTAGATATTTCGCCAACGCCGCCCTGGTCTCCATGACAGCAGCGGCACAGCGATCGATGATTTCCCTTGCCTGCGCCGGTGGTAACGACAAGTGGACAATCGCAAATTGCTCCAGGACTTTTCTGGGCCACCACTTCTTGGCACCGGCCAGGGCCAGGGCCGGGATGTCGTTTCTGATGTAAGCCGTGGTGGTAACGATATCGAAGACCGGCGCCAGGCGCACCGGCCCCAGTTGGTCAGCATACAGGACTCCAAAA
>MGTA01000017.1:11968-15776 GCA_001799225.1 Deltaproteobacteria bacterium RIFOXYD12_FULL_50_9 | reverse complement strand
TGCGGCCAGATGCTCAGGCGAGACAAAAGCCTTAATGCTCCTGGCAACTCGTTCATAGGTACTGGTGTATTTCTGCTCCGTACTCAAGGCCTGCAGACTGCACATATCTTCAAAACCGACCGGCTTTCCATCGCCGGTCAGATCGAAACGCCGCATCACAAACAGGCCGCCATTATCGGATAAAAAAAACTTGGGCACCGGTAATCCTGCCTTGGCAGCAGCTGTCATGCAGAAAAACTCATTTGCCGCCAGTTGGGGATAATCGCCGCCCCACGATTTGACGATATAACTGGTTGCCGCGACGGCGACGTCATGCCTGTTTCTGCTCCTTCTGCAGTTCCTCCAGCGTGGGAGGAGCACCAGCGGGCCGCACGGCCAGTTCCAATCCGAGATATTCCAGCAGACGAATTACTTTCCTGATGCCAATGTCCTGCACTGTTTCATTCTCCATCTGACTAATCGTGACCCTGCCGATGCCGACCGCAGCGGCGACCTGTGCCTGAGTGAGACATTTTGATTTCCGAGCCTGACGGATGGCCTGACCTAATTCGAACATACCGCACCATTGTTTGATATATTAAACATATAATCCATATATAGCATATATGTACAATATATCAAACATATTATGCCCCGAATATTAATTTAAGGGCGGGTTTGAAACCCGCCCCTACGCTATACCGTTATGATTTTAATTTATCGCGGAGGGTGGAGCGGGTGATCCCCAAGACCTCGGCGGCCTTGGTTTTGTTGTTGCCGGTGGCGGCAAGGACCTTCTTGATATGGCGGCGTTCGATCTCGGCAAGCGGCAGCAAATCGCCCTCCATTGTATTGACCGATGCTGTTTGGCGAAGGGCCGGCATGGCCTCAAGACCGATCCGGTCGGCGCGGCAATAGATGACCTCGCGCTCCACCAGATTTTTCAACTCCCGGATATTCCCCGGCCACTCATGCCGGACAAGTGCCTGCTCGGCGCCGGTGGTGAAACCTTTAATCTCTTTTTTTAGTTCCCGACTGAAATGCTTGAGAAAAAAATCGGCAAGCAACAGGATATCATTCCCCCTTTCCCTAAGCGCCGGCACCAGCAGACGCAGGACGTTGAGACGATAGAAGAGATCTTCGCGGAAACAACCATTCGCTACCTGTTTCTCGATATCGACATTGGTGGCGGCAATAATACGGACGTTGACCTGAATATCTTTCAAGCCCCCGACCCGGCGGAAGGTGGACTCCTCAATGAGCCGTAAGAGGACAGGCTGCAGGGAGACCGGCAGGTTGCCGATTTCGTCAAGAAAGAGGATACCGCCATCAGCAATCTCGACCAGCCCCTTTTTGTCTCGGCGGGCATCGGTAAAAGCGCCTCTTTCATAGCCGAACAGCTCAGATTCAATGACATTCGCCGACAGCGTCCCGCAGTCAACCTTGACAAAAACTCCCTGTCTGGGCATGGAGAGAGAGTAAATAGCCCGGGCCACCAGCTCCTTGCCCGTGCCGGTTTCTCCGGTAATCAGGACCGGCGCCGAGACCTCCGAGGCGGTCCTGATCTCTTCTTTGAGCCGGCGCATGACCGGGCTCATGCCGAGGATATGTTCAACCCCCACTTCACCACTCTCCAACAGGGCCTGCCGCGCTGCCCGCCTGCTGGTCATGATCCGGAGAAGCGCCTGCTTGAACTCAATAAGATCAAAGGGCTTGAGAATATAATCCACTGCCCCGGCCTTCAAGGACCGCACAGCAGTTGTCGCATCATTCATGCCGGTGAGCATGACGATATCAACATCAGGGGCGATCTCCTTGAGTTGCTGGATCAAGGTAATACCGCTTAGATCAGGAAGACCGATATCCAGGAAGACCAGATCGATGATCTGGGTTTTCAAGATTTCGAGGGACGCAGAACCGCTGGCGGCAGTAAAGGGGGTAAAGCCCAGTTTCCGGACCACCTCGGCGAGCGTGAAGGTGAAATCCTCGGAATCGTCAACTATAAGGACTTTGCCCATGTTCGATTGCCTCAAAAATCAAGATAAAGGTGGTCCCGTCGCTCTTGGCTGTATCGATGAATATCGCCGCATTATTTTCGAGCAGGATACGATAGACAATGGACAGGCCAAGGCCGGAACCGGAGTGTTTGGTGGTAAAAAACGGTTCAAAGGCTTTTTCCCGTACCTCTTCGGACATGCCCGGGCCATTATCGCTGAAATATACCACAACATACTTCCGATCATCCCGTATCCCGGGATAAGAGGAGTAAATACTCTCCCGCATCTCCTGCTTAAGAGTGCGGGCGCTGATTTCGATCTCCCCGCCCGGACTGACAGCGTCGATGGAGTTAAGCATCAGATTGAGAAATACCTGCTGGATCTGGTTCGGATCCGCCAGGATATTGGGCAAGTCAACTTCATACTCCTCGTGCAGGGTAATACCGAGATTACCCAGCTTGACCTTGATAAGCGGTTTTATCTCCTGGCTGATTTCACTTAAAGATATGTTGCGTTTCTTTGGTTTTCCCGGCTTGGCATAGGTAAAAAATTCGGTGAGCAGCTCGTTGAGTCTGTCGACCTGTTTGATTATACGACGGGTATACTCCCGATTTTCATCATTTTTTGCCAGGTTTTCCTCAATAGACTGGGACATTGTCCTGATCCCGGCCAGGGGATTACGAACCTCATGAGCCACGGCCGAGGCGATCTCCGCTACCGTGCTCAGGCGATTCATCTTTTCCATCTCCCGCTGGAAATGCCGGAGCTCAGTGATATCGTTAAACGAGACGATAAGGCCGACTTTATTGCCTAATGAGTCAACTCGAAACACCGTGGAATATTCAAGGATCCGCTCTTCACCCTTCCTGGCTTTAACCAGGACCTGGGAAGGCTTATGGGTTGTCGCAAAACCGGGCGCAGTCGTCATCGCCTCCGCAACCGCCATCCCGACCACTTCGGAAAGTCGACGACCGGCAATCGAAAAAGAGTAGGCAAAATGGTTGAGAATTGTTTTGGCAGCATTGTTGCTGGTGATGATCCGCCCTTCATGATCAAGCACCATCAGCCCGACCCTGATGCTCTGGATAATGGACTCCGTAAAGGTCTTTTCATCCATCAAATCAGTAATGATCGCCTTAAAACTTTCGATAAGCGCGGCCCGCTGTTCCTCTATTTTCCGCCGCTTGATGATCCCGACCAGGATATTGGCGATAGCGAGCAGGATGTCCTCTTCTTCCGGCCGGCTCTCATGATTCTCTTTAATGTACAGGGCGATAACCCCCAGGACCTCCTTGCCGGAAACGATCGGCACACAGTAATGACCATGCGGAGGCATATCCTGCACCCGGTTATCATGCCGGTTATCAATACAGTTAACATGTTGAATGACCCCGGCAGACGCTGCCCGGCCGCAATGACAACAGCCGAACTGCACCTTGGAGCACCTGGCCTCGAGATTGGGATTAAATCCCTTGTGCACTGCCAGATTCAAGGCCGATTTCGATTCATCTACCAGAAATATCGCCCCACGCGGCAGCAGCTGGATCGTGATCCCGTTCAAAATCGTATCGAGGATCCTGTCCAACATTACCTCAAAAGGGATCTCCTCCAAAGATATCCGCAGGATGGCATTGGTTACGCCCTGATTCTGGTAGGAGCGTCTGTTTTTCTCTTCCTGCCGCAGCCGCGGGCTGATATCCCGGGCGAACAATATATACAAGGGAGTGCCATCAACCTCTGCCGGTGCAATATATATCTCTGCCGGGAAGCCATGGCCAGCCTTGTGGAACACAGTTTTGGCCATCCGCCGCTTCAGAAGCGGCGAGATCCCG
>MGTA01000017.1:0-11952 GCA_001799225.1 Deltaproteobacteria bacterium RIFOXYD12_FULL_50_9 | reverse complement strand
CAGAGAGTGCCCGGAAAAAATCGTCTCCCCAAGCCGATGGCCGACAACCTCTTCGGTTCGCCAGCCAAAGATCTTTTGAGCAGCAGGATTCCAAGTCAAAATAACATCGTCCCAATCAACCGTGACAATGGCGTCTACCGCGTTTTCACTGATAAACAGATTATTATTCATATTTAAGCGATGCCGGACTTCATTTAGTCAAATTATCCCGCTGACTACTGAATGCACAGGGTTATCATGAAAGGTGAGGAGTGTCAAGGAGAGGGTATAAAGGCGAAAGGCCGAACCCCTGAATCAGGCTGTTATATCAATAATACTATAAGAGCTGTGACCAATGATTTCCTGCAAGGCACTCTTCAGTTCGTGCAGCAGGTTGGCTGACAATATTTGGCAGGTAAGCACTGCGCTCATGTTAAGGCCGGCCAGCAGTTCCCGCAACTCCGGTAAAAGCCCGGCAAAATACTCCTGAGCCATTTCGTCGGCAACCAGGAATTCGGCCGTCAGAGAGGTATCTACAAGAGCTGCTCGGACATGCACATCCCCGAGCCGGCTCATGTGCAAAAACAAATCAAACCTGATTCGACGCGATTTTCGTTTTTTTTCAGCCTGGCCATCCTGCTCCGGATCGACACGGATCAGCCACTCTCCCCAGCCTGCCCCCTGGGCAAAGAAACAGGGAAAGAGATTGGCGAATGATTGAGCGGTCGTGGACTGTCCGGCATTAAATGACTGTAGCGCCTCGGCCAGACGAATAAGATTTTCCAGACCGGGTTTAGACAACAAGGAAGAGATGCCTCCATTTCCCTCCCGACTTCTCAAGAGCGCCAGCAAGGAGCTAATTTCCTCGGAGAAAGAGACGGCAGGGCCGGCAGGCTGACCTGAAGATGGCAGGCCGTTCAGCCAGAGCATGGTTCGGACAAGTTTCTCAGGTGCGGCTTGTTCCGCTAAGGAGTTTTGGCCAAAAAGTCTAAAAAAATTCGCGATTTCAGCTAGATCCCCAACCGACATCAGCGTGCCATCAGCTGCAAGCGACGAAATCCCCTGAAACGTTGCAGCCAGGGATCTTGAATCCGTCATAAGTAACTTCAGCAAATCCAGAGCTGCGCCTTTTTGGCCGGCCGGAGAGAACCAGGGCGTCACACCGGCCTGCCGCACCTCAAGCCAAACCTCCCGGCCAAGTTCAAGCACAGAGTCGCTGCGAGCCGCCACCAAACGACCGCCAATATCGAGAAGCACCTTACCGTCCGCACCAACTGCAGCAATCCTGGCCTGAAGTAGCTGGCCCTCCCTGAACCCGAGTTCACCAACTGCGCTGATCCCTTTATCCGGATCACCAGGCAAGGCAAGGCCTCTGCTATATGTGGCGCTCAAGGGGGGAGGATCACCGATCTTCATAAATGAGGCAGAGTGATCCGGGCCTCAGTACCACCATTCGAGCGCCGCACCAGAGTAAAACTCCCGTCATGGCCCTTGACTACCCGGTCAACCATGGCCAGACCCATACCGGTTCCGTATGTTTTGGTGGTGAAAAAGGGATCCTTGGCCCGCTCAAGATTGACCTCATTAATACCAATACCGGAATCCATAACCGAGATCACCACCTGATCCATTTCCAAACGAACAGCAATTGTAAGAGTACCGCCCTCGGGCATTGCATCAATGGCATTGCGCACCAGATGCAGAACAACCTGCCGCATCTGCCGGACATCCATGGTGACCAACGGCTCAACCTGCGGAAAATCATATTCCCAGGTAATGCTGTGCTTTTGCATGATGTTCTGCACGAGCATGACCGATTTTTCGATGATCGGAAAGAGCTGCGCCTTCTCCTTCTGGAAAGGCGGCTGGGTAACAAAATCAAACAGATCCTCCATGGTAGCTTCGAGACGGGTTGTCTCTTTTTCCATGACATTGAGATACTTAATCCATTCCGGGTCAATTGTCTTTTTACTCAAGATCCGGGCAACACCGCCGATTGAGGTGATAGGATTGCGGATGGCATGCACTAATTGGGCGGCCATATGACCCAGGGCGGCATAACGCTCGGACTCAACCAAGAGGTCCTTATTCTTGTTGAGTTCATCGTTAAGCACCTCTAATTCGGCAATCTTCTTGTTCATTTCGAGATAATGATGACTATGTTCCAAGGCAAGACTCGCCTGGCTCGCAAACAACTCAAGGGCATTAACATGATTTTCAGTAATCTCCCGGTGGGTGACAAAATTATCGGCGATAATCACCCCAAAGGATCGACTTGGCGAAAAAAGCGGCACAACAACAAATTCATCCTCCCCCAAAAGCTCAATAAGTTCGTGAGGAGGCGATAGGTTCCAACTATCAACAAACACCGAACTGCGCCGTTCCCGATTGCCGTTGAAACGCTTACCGCTGGCATCACGGTTCAGATGACGCCTCTCGATAGGCATGGGCATGCAGCCGTTTATCTTGTTTACTCTGATGCTGCGCCGTTCCAGTGCTGACTTTATCAATATATTCTGAGAATTGGAAACATGGATTCTCAGGCATTTGATGATGCGGTTGACGATGGTATCACCATTAGCCGATTCATCCTTGCTACTTTTGACAAGTTCGAGAAAGGAGAGATCCTTTTCCTGGATCTGCGACCAGATATGGCCGGCCTCGGCAGGACCGTCCGGACCTATGGCCATCCGGCCCTCCAGGGTCTTGCCGCTCTCATCGAACATGGCCAGAAAGGCCCGGTTGAACCGCATCCCTTCATTAGCGGTAATCCCAACCAGAATCGCCCGCAGGATCTCATCCAACTCGACGGAATTCAGATAGGCCGTATTCATCTTCAGGGCCAACTGATGTAAGAGATGGATACGGAAATGGGCCTTTTCCAGATCCTCCTGGTACTTACGATTTTCAAAAATCAGCCGACGTTTTTCGAGTATTTTCTTAACGACAAAAAGAATCTCACTAAACTCTACCGGCTTGGAGAGATAATCGTCTGCACCGGTCCGGATACACTCCATGGCCACATGGACATCGGCAACCCCGGTCAACATGACAATACCGGTGTTGGGGTATTGATTGACAAGTTTCGGCAACAGAGAAAGCCCGTCACTGTCCGGCAGGCCGATATCGAGGAGGATGAGCGCAACATTACGCTCCGCAAGAACCTTTAACAACTCCCCCACACTGCTTGCCCCGTATGCGGGAAATCCTTGGAGCTCAAAAAAGGCCAACAAGGGCTCTCTGATGGCAGGATCATCATCAACAAGAACTATAATCTCATCACCGGCCAACAGAAGATGATTAGCAAGTGACACATGCTGATGCAGACCGGAAACTGTTTCCACTATGATCTTCCTCAAATGTTCTGTTGTTGTGATATGTAGGGGCAACCCTATGTGGTTGCCCAAATTCAGGGCAACCACATAGGGTTGCCCCTACAAGACATATGTTATTAATATCATCATTAATTGTACATGCGAATTAAAAATAATTGTCACCCAACCGCAATACCGGTGTCAATTATAATTGACTATCCACTAGCCAAAAATCAGCGAGCAATTATTCTCGTTTTGAGCCCAAAACGCTTAACAGTGGCAATAATATCCTCCTCGGTTAACTCAGCCGGATCGTAGGTAACAGCAATGGAACCTTTAGAATAACTTACTGAAACATCAAGCAGGCCATCCATATCCCGCATGACCTTTTCCATATCCATCGCACATCCCGAACAGATGATCCCCTCTGCTGCAAGCGATATTTTTTTTACGTTATGCTCCACCATCAAGCCCCTACCCATTACCAATATAAAAAAACAAGCGATCCGAGCCGAATTTGGGATATAGTATCATCTGTCAGTATATCCTCAACTCTTGAAAAATTGACAATAAAAAAATATCTGCCGATGCCTACCACCCCTTCTCCTTCAAACTCCAACAGATGGCGCAACTATTTCTTAGGCCCAAAAAACGAGAACTTTTCCCCGGGCACCCAGGAGTGCCTTCTGCTGATCGCCTTTCTTTCTATTTTCCTCCCATTGCTTCTCTATATTTTCAGAGAGATGGACGATAACCGGCTGACCAGCTGGAATTGGGTTTTTACACCCGCAGATCTGCCGATCTTTATCAGTGGATTACTGCTGGCCGTACTCCTCGCCTATCTACCGGCACAATCTAACAGATGGCCAACGAATAACAGCTTATTACTCATCGCCACGGCCATTCTGGCTGTGCCGTTCTGGCAGGAGCCCGAGGTAATTGTCGACGCGGCCCGCTATTTTACGCAAGCCAAGCTCCTGGCCACCCACGGCATTGGCTATTTTTTCCGCCAATGGGGAAAAGAGGTTTTTGCCTGGACCGACCTGCCCCTCACCCCTTTTCTCTACGGCCTGATTTTCAAATTCCTTGGGGAAGACCGCCTCTACATTCAGATACTCAATACCATCTTCATGACCGGCACCATCCTGCTGACCAGCCGACTTGGCCAACTCTTATGGGACAAGGAGACCGGCTTCTACGGGGGCATCTTACTGCTGTGCATTCCTTATCTATTAACCCAGGTTCCGCTCATGCTGGTCGATGTTCCGACCACATTTTTTCTGATGCTGGCTATAGTCAGCTTTGTCCAGGCCGTCACCAAAGGCGGAGCCGGCAACATCCTCTGGGCCGGATTCGCTCTCTTCCTTGCCTTCTTTGCCAAGTATTCCACCTGGATCCTGCTCTCAATCCATGGCCTGATCGCCCTTGTCCTGCTCAATTCGCACAGTCGCATAAAAGTGTTCCGCCGGGCCAGCCTGACATTTCTTCTTGCCCTGCTGCTCATCTCCCTGGCTTTTTTGCACTTCAAAGGGGTCATGATTGACCAGATGCTTCTCCTCAACACCTATCAAAAACCGGGCCTGCAGCGTTGGAGCGAAAGCCTGATCTCCACCTTCTTCTTTCAAACTCATCCCTTTATCCCTATCCTGGCCCTGGCATCGGCCTGGATTGCCTGGCGGGCAAGGGATGCCCGATATCTGATCATCATCTTCCCGGTTCTGCTGATCACGGTCATCCTGCAGATAAAACGAATTCGCTATACCATCCCGATATTCCCGCTGCTTACCCTGATGGCGGCATACTGCATTGCCCGGATTCCGACGCTGCGGGTCAAACGCTTTCTGATTCTTTGTATGCTGAACACCTCCCTGTTCATTGCCCTTGCCGGTTTTCTGCCGTTTCTCAGAAACATGAGTGACAGCAACATCATGGCGGCCGGCCGGTTCCTCAATGACCGAGGGGTTAAACATGCCCGGGTCGTGCCCATCCCTATGGATAACGACATCATCAATCCGACAGTTTTTGTGCCGCTGCTCGATCTGTTTACGACAACCAGGCTGAACGCCATCGCAGAACCTGTGCCCAAAGAGATCAAAGAACGATTCCAGACCTCTTCTCTCCGATTTACCTGGGAGTTTATCCTGCCGGATTTCTATGCCGAGGGTACCCGACCTCTTTACCCTGACGCACTAGTGACACTTTCAGGTACCGAATACCCCAGCCTCCAACCTCCCTTGGGAGAGGTTATAAAAAACTACGCCAATAGACGCGATTTCAACCAGGCCTCCGGAATCTTTCAGCATAACACCTTTGTAACCGTCTTCTACAACTGAACTCTCGGCAATCATGCCACAATGTAGTAGCATGGAATAATTTAATTAAGTTCTTAACATTTTGATATTTCTCCATAATCCTATTACTAAATATCTACCGGCAATAGCGTTTATACATCATATTTTTTCTTGACAATTCGTGGTCGGCAAATTATACACCGAGCATTAGTAATAAGATGAATATGAGTTCATTAGAGTAATGTAAAAGGCCTACTCTGTGGTAGTCTATTCAAACTGTTACAAAAATTATTCCTCCGACGTTGTCCCTTAACGTGGCAGAAATAATTATTAAATGGTTCAGTTGTTTCTAACATTAACCTTATCTGGGAGGTGAACAGAGCATGGACATGGAGGAAAGAAGAAATACCATCTGGGCGTACATCATTACAGGCGCCCTCGTTCTGGTCAGCTTGATCTATGCGGCAACAGACGTGTATTACATGTACATGACCGTATACATCTGGTTCGGCTTTACCTACGGCATGATGCTCCAGTACGGCAGGTTCTGCTTTGCTTCGGCATCCCGCGACCTGTTTGCGGCTGGTGTCCCCCGCATGGCAGTCGGTATTCTGGTGGCGCTCGCCTGCTTCAGTTTAGTCCAGGCGACCCTTGACTCAGTCAACATGAGCACATTTCATGCAGCGCCCTTCGGGATCCACATGCTGATCGCCGGGATTATCTTCGGCGTGGGTATGGTCCTTTCCGGCGGCTGCGCTTCCGGTTCGCTCTATAAGGTTGGCGAAGGCAACATGACATCGCTGCTCGCCGTTATTTTCGGTCTTTGCCTCGGCCAGGCGATTTTCGTGGACGTCGGAGGTGTGTTCAACCATCTTCTGCCGCAGGCCTGGGTGACCAAAGCCATGGCGACCAAGGCCTCATGGCTGGCAAACAAAGGCCTTGATCTTCCGGTCAACTCCTGGTTCGATCATTATCTGGCCGGTTATGTCTGGGGCCATCCCGAGATTCGAGTGGCAAATTTAATTTCCGATGGGCACCCGACAGCTATTCATTTTTTCGTCGGTAATGCTCTGTTATGCGCCATCCTGCCGGCCTGTATTCTGATGGTGGTAATTTACTATTTCTTCTCCCGCACCGCCTATATGCGAAAACTGAAAAAAGAGCGTAAAAAACAGGGCAAGAGCGAACTGACCACATTCTCGGATGAACTTTCCGGTATGTGGGCTATGATTACAGCTTCACAAAAGACCAGCATAATGGGTATACTCATCGGCATCACCGCCGGCCTGCACATCCTGGCCATGAAGGGAATACAGAACAAGTTCGGGGTCAGCAACTTTGGTACGCTGTTAACCCGCATGGGCTATGACAAAGATGTATCGATTACCGGAACCGTTTTCGACCCCGGTTACTGGTATATCACCAGCCAGGAAGGCCAGCTCGGCGCCTGGATTCTCGAAAAATTCGGCTGGAACATGCACGACAATATCTTTTTCGGGGTCAACAACGGTCTGCCCGAGCCCTGGCGGAATCCCGCCCTTTGGATGTCGATAGGGATTATCTTCGGAGCCATGGTCATGGCCAGGCTGAGCAATGAATTCAAATTCAAGCTGCCCTCGCTTGAACTCGTTGCCTTTGCGCTTTCCGGCGGCATTCTGATGGGCGTCGGATCACGGCCCTCTCTTGGTTGTAACATCGGTGCCTTTTTTATCCGGGCGGCCGGCGGCGATCCGAACGGCTGGTTATACGGCAGCGGCATGGTCATGGGGGCATTTATTGGCGTATCAATGTTGAACTGGTGGACCAACCGTAAAATGGCGCAGGAAATGGCTGATTTCTAATCTATATTAGTAAAAACACAACACATCAATTTTAAAAGGAGAACTATAATGGGTATGCAATTTGAAAAAGTTAGCGATGGACAATATTCTTTAAACGTCTGCGGCTATGTTTGCCCTCATCCTCAGATGTATGCAAAAAAATCCCTCGAAAAGATGCAAAGTGGCGACGTGTTGACCCTGTTGTACGACAACCCTTCATCAAAAGAGACCATCATTCAGATGTGTGAACAGGCCGGCAACGAGATTCTTGAAGATACGAAGGAAGGCGGCAAAATGGTCCTGAAGATCGAGAAGGGATGATTGCGCATTAATGAGCATATGTATGCGCCTTACCGTCGTCACCAATGCTAATCAATTTGCAGGCTGCAAAGCATATGCGTACATTGACAACCGGATAGAGGAGGAATAATGAAGACGCATTTCGGCATCATCTTAATGATTCTAACAGGCATTATGGGTTTTATTATCGGCTATAGCGTGGCTCCCAAGGATGCAGCGACGTTACAACACAGTAGCGCCCCAGTTGCCACGGCCGCCAAAGTTGGCGGTGGCGGCGGCTATGGCGGTGCAGCACCGGCTGCTGGTGGTGGTTATGGCGGTGGCGGTGGTCACGCTCCGGCAGCAGCAGGTGGTGGTTATGGTGCACCTCCGGCAGCAACGGGCGGTGGTTATGGCGCACCTCCGGCAGCAGCGGGCGGTGGTTATGGCGCACCTCCGGCAGCAGCGGGCGGTGGTTATGGCGCACCTCCGGCAGCAGCAGGCGGTGGCTACGGTCATTAATAAACTCCTGAGGTTCGCTTTCCGGGACTCTTGACCTTTCTCAACAAAGTATTGAGGAGAATAAGGCATGAAAAAGATTCTGATAGCAGTTGATGACACCAAAAGCACGATGGAGATTTTCAATAAGTCTCTCTACATTACAAAATGCCTGAAGCCTGACCTCATCGTCTTGGTATATGTTGAGCAGTTTGAAGGAAAATCTCTGATTGCTGAAATGCTCGGCGATGCCGAAATGGCAACGCTGAAGGAAGCTCTTGAGGGTAGCGAACTCAAAGAGACTCTCGACAAGAAAGCCTTCGACATTCTCAGCCGCTACAAAAGGTTGCTGCAGGAAAATCTGCCGTCTCCGCCCATCAAGACTGTTGTAAAAGGTGGTCATGCCGCGGAAGAGATTCTGAAAACAGCCAAAGAGGAAAATATTGATCTCATTATTATGGGAGCACGCGGCAAACGGGCCTCATCTTTGTTCATGGGAAGCGTCAGCCGCGAGGTGTCAAACCTTGCCGAAGTTCCAGTTTTGATCGTCAAGTGACCTTGTTATTACGCATTACCCTTTGGAATTTTAAGGCCTGCGAATACTCTGCAAAGAGTTGACTGCACCAGAAGAGCCGCCACCAGGCGGTTCTTCTGGTGTTTTTATTATGAGCATCCGCCAATTGTACGGGATCTTGCATGGCATTGTTCTCCCCGCTGCCGAACTTGGCTCTTGATTCAAACCGCCAGGCAGCCCCTAAAAAAAACGCTTATGCGAATTGCCACCATACCATTCCGCCTGCCAGCGAATTATCGACCATAATTCTCGGAGGCGGTCTAGCAGGGTTGGCAAGCGGATACGTATTGTCCGAAGCCGGGCTGAAAGTCACGGTTTTTGAAGGAGCACCCACTGTCGGTGGACTTTCCAAAACCGTTTCCCACAACGGTTTTCTCTTTGATCTTGGCGGCCATCGATTCCTCACCAATAACAAGGAGATCGAAAAATTCGTTCTCAGGATCCTGCAAGGCGAGGTCTTAAACGTTCCGCGCAGAAGCAAGATTTATCTCCTCAATAAATACTTTGATTACCCGCTCAAGCCAATCAATGCCTTCTTTGGCCTTGGCCTTGGCACAACCTCCAAAATCGTAGCTGATTACTGCAAGGAACGTATAAAAAATACATTTTCTCCTCCCGCCATTGTCTCGCTGGAAGACTGGGTCGTAAGTCAGTTTGGCCGGAAGATGTTTGATATCTACTTTCGCGACTACAGCGAAAAAGTCTGGGGGATAAACTGCCAACAAATCAGTCAAGAATGGGTAGCGCAGAGGATTCAAGGTCTTTCGCTGTGGGCGGCCGTCAAGAATGCCTTCTGTAAACTAAGCGGCAAAAATCTCCTCACCCTGTCAGATGATTTTTTTTATCCAACTATGGGGATCGGCCAACTTTCAGATCGTCTCCAGGAAGGTATTGAAAATCACAATCCGGTTTCAACCAGCACCAGAATAACCGCAATCCGGCATGACTCAGCAAGGATAACCGAGGTTACGGCCGTTAACTGTCATGGCCAGAAAATCCTGACCGGCGATGAATTTATCTCAAGCATACCACTGACCCAACTGGTGGAACTCCTTGATCCCCCACCGCCGGCAGAGATCATCAACGCTGCCAGATCTCTAAAATATCGGGATTTGATTATTGTCACTCTGATGCTGAACCGGGAACAGGTCACAGATCTTACCTGGATGTACCTGCCCGGCAAGGATATCCCTTTTGGCCGGATCCACGAGCCCAAAAACTGGAGCCCCCGGATGGCGCCGCCAGGACAAACCCATATCGTGGCGGAATTCTTCTGCTTTAAAGACGATGCAATCTGGAAAGAGACGGATGAACGACTGCAGGCCATGACCACCGAACATCTCGTCAAACTTGGTTTCATTAACCAGGATGAGGTCATTGACTGTTGTATTTTGCGGCTGCAGAAAGCCTACCCTATTTTTGAGGTAGGATATCAAGCACACTATGATGCCATCATGAAATATCTGAAAGAATTTGCCAACCTGCAAGTGGTCGGCCGCAGCGGCAAGTTTAAATATTTCAACATGGATCACGCCATGGAATCCGGGATTGAAGCGGCAAACACCATAATCAGCAAAACTGTTACGACAAAACATCTCCGTGAAGCAAGCCGATCAGATCCCCGCCTCAGCACCAACCTTGCCTCACAAATACAATCATAACTGGCCAGGTAACAAGATTTCATGAAATGTACGCTGATCATCCCGGCCTGGATTCCTGAAGATATCTTCTCGCAGAAAACCGCCGGATCCCAGATCAACTACTGGCAACCCCTGGGTACGCTCTATGTTGCCGCTGCCCTGCAGCAGGCCGGTCATGAGGTGCGCTTCTTAAACGGCGCCTTTATGACCCATAACGAAATCATGCAGGAACTTCTAAAAAGCAAACCTGATTGTATCGGCCTTTACTCTACAACCTTTGGCTGGAATAAGGCCAGGCATGCCGCCCAGGAGATCAAGAGCAATCTTGGTGATATCTTTATCGCCGCGGGTGGACCTTTTCCCATCGCCATGCAGGAGGAGTGCCTCAGACAGTGTGCAGCAATTGATGCGGTGGTGACCGGCGAAGGGGAGTTCACCATGGTCGAGATGCTCGACCGCCTGGCCGCCGGCCGTTCCATGGCCGGAGTGGCCGGGGTGGTCTATCGTGAGAATGGCGAGATCAAAAAAAATCCGCCCCGCCCACTGATCATTGACCTTGACGCCCTGCCCTTTCCGGCCCGTGATCTCCTGGGGGACGAAGGCCGTTACATCCCGCCCCCGGCCACCTACAAACGCAAACCAGTGGCGGTCATCATGACTTCCCGCGGCTGCAACCGGAAATGCATCTACTGCTTTCAAATTGATAAGGAACGTAAAAGCGGCGTTCGCTTCCGCAGCGTCGCGAACGTGATGGCCGAGGTTGAACTCTGTCTGCAGCAGGGGTATCGAGAGATAAAATTCATCGACGACACCCTGGCCGCTGACTACGACCGGGCCATGGCCATTGCCCAAGAGATTATTAAGCGAAAACTCGACTTCAGCTGGTTTGCCTCTGCCTGCGTCAGTCAGGTCGATGAAGCCCTGTTTAAAGCCTTTAAAAAAGCCGGCTGCTGGGCCGTGCTGCTGGGCGCTGAAAGCGGGGTGCAGAAGGATCTCAATACGATCCGCAAGGGGATTACCCCGGCCCAGATAAAAAAGGCGGTGGCAGCCGGCCAGAAAGCCGGACTTACCGTCTACACCCCATTTCTGTTCGGCATCCCGGGGCAGACCTTTGCAGACGGTCTGAAAAGCATCGCGTTTGCCTGTGAGCTGAATCCGGATATCGCCAACTTCCATGCCCTCACACCCTTTCCCGGCACGGAACTCTATGACAACATTGAAAAATATGGGACGATGTCCAAGGATTATACCGACTATACCTATCAGGGGGCAGCTTTTGTGCCATTTTCGATGACCCGCGAGGAGATCGCCGAACTCAGACAGATCGCTTTCCGGCGTTTTTATGGCAGGCCATCTTATATGCTGCGGCGGCTGCTTAAACTCCGGAATTTAAATGATGTGAAGGCCTCGATCAAGGGGCTGAAAAGCCTGTTCTGGATTTTGGTACAAAGAGATCTATTTGGCCAAGACAGATCAGGATGACACGAGACGCGGGAGGCAGAGGCAATCGACAGAGGCACTTGTTTTCTCCTCCCCTTGGGTTAAGGGGAGGCCGGG
>MGTA01000016.1:11286-17594 GCA_001799225.1 Deltaproteobacteria bacterium RIFOXYD12_FULL_50_9 | reverse complement strand
CATGGAGATAGTAAAGAAACATTTTTGTGAAAACCTCAACAGCTCCGATAGAGAGCGCCATTTTAAAATGCCCTGTGATGATCCAGGAGATCACGATCGTATCCACCGTGCCCGTGACACGCCAAGAAGCGGCTTTTGCGACACTTCTCCAATGTTTTTCTTTCATTTCAACCCTCTTACAAAGAATGTTTTGTGCATCACCCTAAAAGTTCCTGGAAAAGCCAGGTCGAGAGATATCTTTCTCCCGTATCACAGATCACGGTCACGATCGTTTTGCCTTTTGACTCCGGCCGTTTCGCCACTTCCAAGGCAGCCCAAACATTTGCGCCGGATGAAATCCCCCCGAGTATACCTTCCTCCCGCGCAAGCTGTCTTGTGACGGCTCCCGCGTCTTCATGACGCACTTTGATGATCTCACTATAAATTTTGGTATTTAGGATCCCGGGAACAAAACCGGCGCCGATCCCCTGGATCTTGTGGGCCCCGGGCTTCCCTCCGGACAAAACCGGTGAATCCACGGGTTCCACCGCAATGATTTGAGTAGATGGTTTTTTTTGTTTCAGCACTTCTCCGACTCCTGTGATCGTCCCGCCCGTCCCGATCCCGGCTATGAAAATATCCACCGCTCCGTCCGTATCTTTCCAGATTTCTTCGGCCGTGGTCTTGCGGTGGATCGCCGGATTGGCCGGGTTGCTGAACTGATCGGGCATAAAGGAGCCTGGCGTTGCGGCGTGGATCTCCCGAGCCCTGGCAATCGCGCCTTTCATGCCTTCACTGCCCGGGGTCAGCACCAGTGTGGCGCCAAGATGCTTGAGCAGCAGTCGTCGTTCCATGCTCATGGTCTCCGGCATAGTCAGGATGAGTGGATATCCTTTTGCTGCGCAGACAAAGGCGAGCGCAATTCCGGTATTGCCGCTGGTGGGTTCGATGATGGTGGTGCCCGCAGATATCCGGCCCTCTGCCTCGGCGGTCTCGATCATGGCGTTGCCGATCCGATCCTTGACGCTGCTCAATGGATTCTGGGATTCAAGTTTGGCGAGGAGTTCGATATCAACTCCCTTGGTGAGATGATTAAGTCGAACCAGGGGGGTGGCGCCGATGACCTTGGTTATATCTGCGCGGATGGCTGTCATGAAATTCTCCTTATTTTTGCGACGTTTTTTTGCTGCCATTGCCGGTATAGATCAGTTCCGATCGTTTTAATAACACCTTGGTGTCCGGCGGTACGCTCTCAGTGAGCCAGATATTGCCGCCGATAACCGATCTTGCGCCGATTACCGTATCTCCGCCCAGGACCGTAGCGTTTGAATAAATGATTACGTCATCTTCTATGGTGGGGTGGCGTTTCTTGTTCCGATAGCGGTCGCCGGCATCGCGGGGCAGAGAGAGCGCGCCCAGGGTGACGCCCTGGTAAAGACGGACCCGGTTGCCGATTACGGTGGTCTCGCCGATTACCACGCCGGTGCCGTGATCAATGAAGAAGCTGTCGCCGATGGCGGCGCCGGGATGGATATCTATGCCGGTCAGGCTGTGGGCGTGTTCGGCCATGATTCTTGGCATGAAAGGAACTCCCAGGCGATGGAGTTCATGAGCCATACGGTGGACGGTAACGGCCAGCAACCCCGGATAGCTGAAGATCACTTCGTCCTGGCTCTTGGCTGCCGGGTCGCCCTCCATGGCGGCGCGGATATCGGTGGCTAGCCGGATTTCGATCTCGGGCAAATTTTTTATAAACGCAAGAGCCGGCTCCAGGCCCCGCTCGCCGCAGTGGTTGCAGGCATCGGTTGTGTGGAAGCAGTCGTACTGGAAGCAGAGGACGATCTGGCGGGCCAGGTTCTCAAACAGTTCCATGATCTCCTGGCCCAGACAGTATTCAAGATTGTCGGCGTTGATGATGCTCCGGGTAAAATAGCCGGGGAATAGAATTCGCCGTACCTGGTGGATTATCTCGACCATGGCTTCATGCGAAGGAATCGGGATAGGACCGACGTGGTCGCAGAAGTCCTTCTTTTGCCAGCTTGCCGCCAACTTTTGCACTACCGGCGGAATCTCCTTGTAAAGATTGGTGGCGGCAACCGGCGTGCTGCTGCCCTGGCACTGTTTAGTATCAAGGTTTTTAATCATGGTTTTTTTCTCAGTCTCCTTTGCCGATCATAAAAATGCCGGTAGGGGCAGGGTCTTCCTGCCCAAAAAAGCCTGGGCGCGAGGACCGCGCCCCTACAATAAAATAGGAAATTTGATAATTCTAAGTTTCTCAATGTCCTTTGCCGATCATAAAAATGCCGTAAGTGGCGCGCAGGCCGGCCAGATGATTAATGATGTTACCGTCCTCATTATGATGGTCAGTGTTGATCGCCACCTCCTTAAGAATGGTAAATCCTGCCAGTCTGGCGAATCTCCGAAAATCATTGAGCGTTATCACCCGGATATTGGGGGTGTTGTACCACTCAAAGGGGAGTTGACGGTTCTTGGGCGCATAACCGGTGGTAAGCAGCTGCAGGCGATTTCGCCAGTGGCTGAAGTTGGGAAAGCTGACAATCGCCTGGCCGCCGATACGCAGCATGGCATGGATCAACTTCTCCGGATCGAACACCTGTTGCAGGGTCTGGCTCAGGATAACGTAGTCAAAGGCTTTGTCCGGATAATCTTCAACCTCGCTGTTGATATCGCCCTGCAGCACCGGCAGTCCAGCGGCAATGCACTGGGCCACCTTGGACTCCTGGCACTCAATCCCGGTGCCATAGACCTGCTTCTGCTCCTTGAGAAAAGAGAGAAGGTCCCCTTCGCCGCAGCCCAAATCAAGGACCTTGGCGCCTGGCGTGATCCAGGAAGCGATGATCTGCAGGTCAAAACGCATGGGTTTTATATCCTTCCTTCGTGGGTTTGGCGGTTCAGAAAGCCTTTAATTAACAGAGTGAGGCGGTCACTGGGCAGGAGAAAGGCATCGTGCCCCCACTCCGCCTCGATTTCACAGAAACTAACTTCCAGATTGTTTTTCTTGAGGGCCTTGACCAGGGACTTGGACTGATAGGTCGGATAGAGCCAGTCGGAGGTGAAAGAGACGATCATAAACCTGGCCTGGGCTTTGGCAAAGGCCTTGGCGAGAGACCCTTCTCCGTGCTGGCGACCGATATCAAAGTAATCAGCCGCCTTGGTAATATAGAGAAAGGAGTTGGCGTCAAAGCGTTCGACGAATTTTTTCCCCTGATAACGCAGGTAGCTTTCTACTTGAAAATCAGCATCGAAGTTGAAGGAGAAATCACTCTTGTCCTGCAATTGTCGGCCGAATTTGCGGCGCATTGCCTCATCAGAAAGATAGGTTATGTGGCCGATCATCCGGGCTACGGCGAGGCCGAGGTTCGGCTTGTCGCCATCGTAGTAATCGCCGTGGTTCCAGTTGGGATCAGCCATGATCGCTTGCCGGGCCACCTCGTTAAAGGCAATCGCCAGGGCGGAATGTTTGGCTGTCGTGGCAAGAGGGACGGCCGCCGCCATCATCTCCGGATAACGGACTGTCCATTCCAGGACCTGCATGCCGCCGATTGACCCGCCGATAACCGCCAGTAGTTTGGGGATTTTGAGATGATCGATCAAGGCTTTCTGGGTTTTTACCATATCACCGATAGTGACAACCGGAAAGTTGAGACCAAAAGGCCTGCCGGTGGCCGGATTAATCGAGGAAGGCCCGATAGACCCCATGCAGCTTCCTAAGATATTTGAGCAGACGACGAAGTACTGGTCGGTATTGATGCCTTTGCCCGGGCCGATCATGCTGTCCCACCAGCCGGGTTTGGGGTCTGACAGAGCATAGTAGCCGGCCATGTGCGAATCGCCGGACAGGGCGTGGAGAACAAGAATGGCATTGCTGCGATCGGCGTTTAAAGAACCCAGGGTCTCATAGGCCAGGGTTATTGGCCCGAGTCGGGAGCCATTGTCAAGCACCAATTCATCGGGCGATTCGCCAAAAGTGAAGAACTTCTTCTCGACCAGGCCGACCGAATTGTTGGTTTTATTGAGGTCTGATTCTGTTGTTGGAATATTTGATATCAATCAGTTACGCCCCCTGGCGTGCGATATTCTCTCTTTCTCCCCGAGTAGTTACATAGTGTTATACGTCATTATTTTGCGGGAGTCAATTTTTGACCCGGTCGTTTTAAACTATGACGAAGCTGTGCTGTTGTTTTTTAACATTGTTTCTGGCGGCAACCGGCAGAGTTGATTTTTATTTATTAGCGAAGTGTTCTGACAACAAAATTGTTGCCAACAAATATGTATTTAATTCCTTGAAGTGGCGAAAGATGTTGTCAAACATCTTTCGCCTGTATCCAGCACTGATTTTTTATCGTAATCCCCGATCGAAGTTGAAGGTCGAGGTGCCGGGGAGTGTTTCGTTTTTAGCCAAAGCAGCCATAATTTTTTTGCCATTATGGGAGTGCAGGCCGTGATGGGAAAGATCGGCAAGCAAGTGGTTGCAGCCCATGGCCCGAATCTCGTTCAGTCGCCCGAGCAAGGAGAAATCCGTTTCGGCAGTCACCACGGTGAGCCCTTCCTGGCGGTTGACCCGGTAGCGATCATTATGGTCTGAATGCATCTGGAAATCAGGTGGCAGCGCGTGGATCGGTATTCTGGATAGGATGAGGGGGATCGCGCTGTAGACGATCGCCCTGACCGGAATTTCGATTTTGTGGCTGAGAATTCGGCGTATATTATCCTTATCGTCCTCCAGCGAGAGGGTGATCTCTCCGGCGCCAAGCTCGCGCAAGGCAACTCCGGCCTGGCTGTTGAGAGTTGGTAGTCTGAACCCGCAACTGAGGTGGAGGACTCCGGTCAGGCCGTCCACCAGAGAGAAATGACCGAGGTTGTTGAGTCTGAACCGGCAAAAGCCCTGACCGGCCAGTCGGTGAACAGTGTCCAGATATTCGGCGAGCTCATGTTCAAAAATCATGGCCGGCAGATCCCAGACGATCCGCTCCAGTATGTCAGGTGTCGGGCGTCCGGACTGTTCGCAATCCCGGACATTTGCCGGGGTGAGGGGCAGCACTACCAGGTTTATTGCCGGATCGCTCAGGATTGTGATATCGGCCCACTTAGCCAGCCCGAGCATCATTTCCGGTGGATTGGGAAAATTTGTTGCCGGTTGTTCGGGGAGCAGGGCAGCAAGGGCGGAGTGCCGCTGTTTTTCGGCAGTTGCCAGTTTGGCATTGCTGAGCAAAACCGCGAGCCGTTCATAATAGTCCCGCCTGATCTCTTTGAGCCGGGTAGGGTGAATAATTACCGGCGCCAGCTTTTCAGCGCTTAGTTCTGCCAGGATAAACGGGGTGTTAGCTGTCCGGTTAAAGACTTTTTTAAGGGTCGCGACGCTGAGTGGTTGTTTATCGGCTGGAATAGTGGCAATCGGGTAACTCTGTTCAAGAAGTAAGTCATCAACTTGACCTTGGATCGTCATGGCTGCGCTGGAGCAGGTCAGCCGCAACCGCACCTGCTCCGCTTCCGGTCGGATCTGCTCTAACTTTTTCCGGCAGGCCTCTTCGCTGGTGGTGAAGGCCTGCTTGCCCCGCAGTTTGAAAACCGAATCCCCCTTTTGAAAGGCAACTGAAGGAGGGGCCAAGACGCGGACCAGGGCGCCGGCCTTGGCTGCCATGACCGGGCGCTTGCCGATCATGAGTTCGGTAACGGTAAAACCGGAGCCATCCTGGTCGTTTTTCGGCAGGACCCGCAATCGGTCGCCGACATGCAGGGGTTCGGCGCTGGTAAATATGAGGGCCTTGCCCTCTTTGCCGGAGATCTGGCCGAGCATCTGGCCGATTGAGCCCTGCTGACTGGACATGGCGATATCGGTCGGTGCAGCGCTGTGGAAGAAACCTTTGGTGGATTGGCGGCCAAAGGCGAGCTTGAGGATCTCTTTGGCCTGACCGACTGCTGCGCGCCGCTCGGCGGGTGAGGCGTCAAGGACCAGACGATAGGCTGAGACGACCCGAGCCACATATTCGGCGCTTTTCATCCGGCCTTCGATTTTGAGGCTGGTGATACCGGCGTCAATGAGCTGGGGCAGCAGATCGATGGCGCAAAGATCGCTGGTGGACAGATAATAGCCGGTTTCAGTCCGACAGGTGTAGCGCCGCCGGCAGGGTTGGACGCAGCGACCCCGGTTGCCGCTCATCCCATTCAGAAACGAGGAAAAATAGCACTGCCCGGAGATACTGAAACAGAGGGCGCCGTGGATAAACTGTTCGAGTTCCATGGTGGTGCGGCTGCGGATTGCGGATATTTCAGCAAGAGTAAGTTCGCGGGCCAGCACCGCCCGGGAA